>JBGOUY010000038.1:0-20821 GCA_041477795.1 bacterium | reverse complement strand
GGGCGCCGTGCCGCCCTTCCCCCTGAGATATAGGTTCGCCCCGCCAGCGGGGATCACGGCAGGGAGGGGCGGCAAGCCACATTCCAAGCGAATCAGCGCAGCCAGGAAGCCCCCTGCTCTGGTTGAGCCCCGCTTGCGGGGCGAACCGGCAGCACCGGCGGAGCAGGGGGGTTGGGGGGATGAGGTCCCGCGCGCAGCCTTGCACCGCGCCTCCCAACTCCAGAATGCGGTTGCCCGCTGCGCTCTCCGAGCCGGCCGTGACATTTGCGGCAATCCCTTCTACAAGGAGCGGGTTGACCGCGGCGTCCCGCTGACGGCCGGCCAGGCGCCGCCCGCAGTGCGACCCGCGGGGCGACCCGGCGGACGCTCCCGCGCACCATCCTGCCCACTCCCATTGGAGGCGTGCCCCCATCATGGACTACGGCGACTTCAAGCACCTGCTCTTCGAGCACAAGGACAACGGCATCCTGCTGATCACCATCAACCGCCCCGACAAGCTCAACGCCACCAATGCGCGGCTGCACTGGGAGCTGACGCAAGTCTGGCGCACCGTGGATGACGACCCCGCCACGCGCGTGGCCGTCATCACCGGGGCGGGACGCGCCTTTTCCGCCGGTGGCGACCTGGAGCTGGTGGCCAACCAGACCAACAACTTCAAGGCCGTCGCCAATGTGATGAAAGAGGCCTCCGAGGTCGTTTACAACATCGTGAACATGCAGAAGCCCGTGGTCTCCGCCATCAATGGCGTGGCCGTGGGCGCGGGACTGGCGGTGGCGCTGATGGCGGACGTGAGCATCATCGCCGAAGACGCCCGCTTCACCGATGGCCACATCCGCCTGGGCGTGGGCGCGGGCGACCACGCGGCGATCATCTGGCCCCTCCTGTGCGGCATGGCCAAGGCCAAGTATTACCTGCTCACCTGCGACTTCATCGACGGCAAGGAGGCCGAGCGCATCGGGCTGGTCAGCCTGTGCGTGCCCCGTGCTGAGCTGATGGACAAGGCGCTGGAAGTGGCGACCAAGCTGGCCACCGGGCCCCAGTACGCCATTCGCTGGACCAAGCGTGCGCTCAACAACTGGATTCGCATGGCCGGGCCGATCTTCGACAACTCGCTGGCCCTGGAGATGCTCAACTTCTTCGATGCGGACGTGGTGGAAGGCGCCAAGGCCATCAAGGAGAAGCGCCCACCCCAGTTCCCCTCCGCCCGCGGGAAGTAGCCGGCTGCGGCGCCTGCAACGAGCCGCCCGTCGAGGCGCGGGTTCCCCCACGCTGCTGCGGGCGGCGACGCCTGGGGTGCCCGCCGGCGGCGCCCGTTGCGGTGCAGGCAGCGTCACACCGTGCCGGGGCGGCAGCATGCGGCCCCCAGGGCGGCCCTGCGCGGTCCGCGCGCCGGGCCGCCGGCAACCCCCTTCCGTCCTTGCCCGCCCTTGCTTGGAGACGCCATGGAACCGCTCGTGACCCTGACCCGCCAGGGCGGGGTGTGCCGGGTCGCACTGAACCGGCCGCAGCGCCACAACGCGTTCGATGGCGCGCTGGCCGAGGCGCTCGACGCGGCGCTGGCGGAGGCGCTGGCCGATGGCGGCACGCGGCTGGTGCTGCTGGCCGGCGAGGGCCGCACGTTCTGCGCCGGGCTGGACCTGGCCGGCGCGGGCGAGGCCTTCCGGCAGGCGGCGGACGCGGGGCGCTCGCCGTTCCAGTCGGCCGTCGGGCGGCTGATGGAGGCGGGCCAGCCCATCGTGGCACGGGTGCAGGGCGGGGCCTTCGGCGCGGGCTTCGGCCTGATGATCTGCGCCGACGTCGTCGTGGCGGCCGCCGGCACGCGCTTCGCCGTGAGCGAGCTGCGCTTCGGCCTGCCGCCCACGCTCATCCCCTGGGTGCTGCACCAGACGGGGCGGCTCGGGCTGGCGCGGCCCCTGCTGCTGAGCGGCACGCCCTTCGACACGGACACCGCCCTGCGCTGCGGCCTGGTGCAGCGGGTCGCGCCGGCCGACGGGCTGGACGCGGCCGTGCAGGCCGCCTGTGCGGAGTTGCTGGCCTGCGGGCCGGCGGCCTATGCCAACGCCAAGCAGATCCAGCGCACCCTGCCCACCCTCAGCTTCGCCGAGGGCCTGCGCTACGCCGGGCAGTGCGTCCAGGCGGGCCTGGACAGCGAGGAGGGCCGCGAAGGCCGTGCCGCTTGGCGCGAGGGCCGCCCGCCGCGCTGGGTGCCGTAACCGGCCAGCGGCGGCTGTCAGGGGCGCTGCCCCTGACCACCCGGGCGGGCCACGGGCCCTTGGAACCCATGCTCGCGGAGGTGGCTGGCTCGCCAGCCACCTCCGCCTACAGAGGGGGCGCGGGGGAATCTCTTCCCCCGCCTGCAGTGTGTGCGCGCCGCCTACGCCTGGGCGCGGCGTTCCAGCACCTGCTTGGCGAGGACGTGGCGCTGCAGCTTGCCGGTGGGGGTGAAGGGCAGCTCGCTGACGATCTCCAGTTGTTCGGGCAGCTTGTAGGTGGCCACCTGGTCCTTCAGGAAGTCCACCATCTCCTGCAGCGTGACCTGCTGGTTGGGGCGCGGGATCACGCACAGGCAGTTGCGCTCGCCCAGGCGCGGGTCGGGCACGCCGATGATCGCGGCGTGCAGCACTTTGGGATGGGTGTACAGGATCTCCTCGATCTCGCGCGGGAAGAACTTCTTGCCGCCGCGATTGATGATCTCCTTGAGCCGCCCTTCGATGTAGACGTTGCCGGCGGGGTCGAAGCGCCCCAGGTCGCCCGTGCGGAACCAGCCATCGGGCAGGAACAGCTCCGCGTTGGCCGCCGGGTTCTTGTGATAGCCCAGGTGCACCGAAGGCCCGTCCGCCGCGATCTCGCCGATCTCCCCCTGGCCCACGTCCCGGCCCTTGTCGTCCACGATGCGCACGCCCATGCCCGAGGCCACGTGGCCCACGGAGCCCGCGACGCGCTGGGGATCGTCACTCATGCGGGTGTAGGTGTGGTAGCCCGTCTCCAGCATCCCGTAGAGCTCGACAAAGTGCCCGCGCATGCGGCGTTGGAACTCGCGGATGACCTCGATCGGGCAGGAGGCGCCGCCGCTCATGACCATGCGCAGGGAGGACAGGTTGACGGTGTTCAGGGCCGGATCGTTCAGCATGGCCACGATGGAGGCCGGCGCGGTGGGGATGAAGGTCACGTGTTCCGTGTCGATCAGCCCCAGCGCGGCGCTGGCGCTGAACTGGTCCAGCAGCACGGCGCGCGCGCCCAGGATCAGCACCTGCGCCAGCGCCAGGAAGCCCCAGTTGAGCCCCAGCGGCAGGTAGATCAGGAACACGTCGCGCTCGGAGTGATCCATGTCGCGGTTCTGGATGATGCAGGTGGAGAGCGTGGTGTTCTGCGAGTGGATGACGCCCTTCGGATTGCCCGTCGTGCCGGAGGTGAAGGCCATGCGCGTCACGCCGTTGGCATCCATGCGATGGGGCGTATAGGCCGGCACGGGCCCATCGCCGTGAATGGCCTCGTCCAGCGAGAGCACGCCCGGGCCGCCCCCATGGCGCACCACGGCGACCCGCTTCAGCTCCGGCAGTTGCGGGCGGAGCTGCGCGATCATGGCCGAGTGGTCGAACTTCTTGAAGCGGTCGCAGGAGATGAACGCCCGGCTCTCCGAGAAGCGCAGGATGTATTCCAGCTCGCGCGAGCGGAAGTCCACGCTGACCGGATTGGCCACCGCCCCCAGCCGCTCGAGGGCGAAGAACACGCAGGGAAACTCCACCCAGTTGGGGATCTGGATCGTCACGACGTCCCCGGCGCGGATGCCCTCTGCGGCCAGCACCGCCGCCACGCGGTTGATCCGCTCGACGAGCCGGCCGTAGCTGAAGCGGTACGTGCGGTCGTAGACCGCCTCGCGCTCCGGATGGGCCTGCGCCGTGCGCTCCAGGCTGCGGTAGATCGTGTCGTCGCCCCAGTAGCCGGCCCGCGTGTAGCGGTCGATCATGGCCTGGGTCAGGCGGGTCTCGAATGCCATGCTGGCTCCCTTGACGGCTAATCTTGTGCAACGGCTGCCGAGCGCAAGCAGGGCGTAAACTGCAACCGCTGCGAGGGAGCAAGCCCCCTCTGCCGTTGGCGCCTCGCGCAAGCGTTCGGCGCTGCTCCCCATATGGAATTGCACGGCTGCTTCGCAGCCGCGCACCTGTTGTTCGTGCAATGGGTGCAGGGAGCCTCGCTCCCTGCCAGGGGTGCGGGGGCAGCGCCCCCGCGAGCCAAGTTCGGACGTTGTCCTGAGCGTGTCAGCCCCCGATATACTGCCCCCCGTCGATCTGGATCACCTTGCCGGTGATGTAGACGCCCTCGGGGCTGGCCAGGAAAGTGACCAGATTGGCGACCTCCTCCGGCGTGCCGATGCGGCCGGCGGGGATGCCGGCCACGATGCGCTGGGTGGCCTCGGGCCCCCAGCGCTCCAGGGCGTCGCGGGCCATGTCCGTATCGGTGAGGCCCACGGCCACGGCGTTGGCGCGGATGCCGTGGCGCCCCTCCTCGCGGGCCACCACGCGGATCAGGGCCTCCACGCCGGCCTTGGCCGCGGCGCCCTGCGCATTGCGGGCCTGGCACATCTGGGCCGCGATGGAGGAGATGGCCACGATGACGCCCGCCTGCCGCTCGTGCATCACCTGCAGGACGGCCTGGATCACGTGGAAGGCCCCGTTAAGGTCCACCGCCACGTAGGACTCCCATTCCTCCGTCGTGAGCTGGCGCACGCCCTTCCACACGCCCGGGGCGCCCGCCGCGTGCACGGCCACGTCCAGCCGGCCCCACTGGCCCACCGTATCCTGCACCGCCTGCCGCACCTTGGCGGCGTCGGAGACGTCCGCCTGGAACGCAAGCGCGCGGCGCCCGGCCGCTTCGATGGCGGCGCTCACCTCGCGCGCCTGCTCCGTGCGGCTGCGATAGAGGAACGCCACGTCGGCGCCGGACTGCGCGAAGGCCAGGCACACCGCCCGCCCGATGCCGCGCGAGCCGCCACTCACCAGTACGACCTGTCCGGAAAAATCTCGCATCGCGTCACGGCAAATGCAGGGAGCAGCGCGCCACGGGGCCCGTGGCCGGGGCTCTATCGTGACGACATTTCGGCGGGAATATCAAGGCGGGCCGCGGGAGGCCCGCGGGGTTGTGCGGAGGCACCGGTGCGGGGGCCCCGCCTGCAAGCAGGTTGCGGAAAAAGAGACGAACGAGGCTGGCGGGGGCGCTGCCGGTCAGGGGCACTGCCCCCGAACCTGTGCTGTTGGTTCGCCCCGCAAGCGGGGCTCACGGCAGGGAGCACCGTCTCCTGCACCCCATTGACATCAAGCATTTGCGCGGCTGCGAAGCAGCCGCGCAAACCCATAAGGGGAGCGCGAGGGGGCTTGCTCCCTCGCAGCAGTTGTTTTTCACAGCCGCTCTAGAGCGCCTGCAGCTCGCTACGCACGCGCGCCGCCTCGTCCAGCAGGGCCTGGGGCATGCGCTCGCCGAAGGTGGCGAAGAAGGCCTCGATCTCCCCGATCTCGCGCAGCCAGCCGGCCGGCTCCACGGCGGTGAGGTCGCGCAGGGCGTCCGGCGCGAGGCGCAGGCCCCGGCTGTCGATGGCCTCGGGCGTGGGCAGGTAGCCGATCGGGGTGCGCACCGCTGCGCCCCGGTCCTGGCAGCGCTCCAGCACCCAGCGCAGCACGCGCAGGTTCTCGCCGTAGCCGGGCCAGAGGAACTTGCCGTCGCTGGTGCGGCGGAACCAGTTGACCTGGAAGACCTTCGGCAGGCGCTTGGAGCGCTCGGCGAAGCTGAGCCAGTGCGACCAGTAGTCGGCCATGTTGTAGCCGCAGAAGGGCAGCATGGCCATGGGGTCGCGCCGCACGACGCCCACCTTGCCCGTGGCCGCGGCAGTCGTCTCCGAGCCCGTCGATGCACCCATGAACACGCCGTGGGCCCAGCTCAGCGACTGCGTCACGAGCGGCACCAGGCTGGCGCGCCGCCCGCCGAACAGGATCGCCGAGAGGGGTACGCCCTGCGGCGCCTCGGACTGGTCGGAATAGGTGGGGAGCTGCGTGTTGCGCGCGGTGAAGCGCGAATTGGGGTGCGCGGCCGGGCCGTTGCCGCTCGTATAGGGGCGGCCCTGCCAGTCCGCCAGCGGGGCCGGCGGCTCCTTGCTCAGCCCCTCCCACCACGGCTCGCCGTCCGGCGTGAGGGCGACGTTGGTGAAGATCGTGTCGTGCTGGATGGCCTCCAGCACGTTGGGATTGGTCTCCCGGCTGGAACCGGGCGCCACGCCGAACATGCCCGCTTCGGGGTTGACGGCCCACAGGCGGCCATCCTGGCCCGGGTGCATCCAGGCGATGTCCTCGCCGACCGTCCAGATGCGGTAGCCGGTGTGCGATGCGGGCGGGATCAGCATGGCCAGGTTGGTCTTGCCGCAGGCGGAGGGAAAGGCCGCGGCGATGTAGTGCGTCTCGCCGGCCGGCGTCTCCACGCCCATGATCAGCATGTGCTCGGCCAGCCAGCCCTCGCGCCGCGCATCGCAGCTCGCCAGGCGCAGGGCGTGGCACTTCTTGCCCAGCAGGGCGTTCCCGCCGTAGCCCGAGCCCACGCTCTTGATCAGGCGCTCCTCGGGGAAGTGCATGATCAGGCGCCGCTCCGGGCTCAAGTCTCCATTGGAGTGCACGCCCTTGATGAAGCTGCCGTTCGAGTCGATCTTGCGCAGCGCTACGGTGCCCATGCGGGTCATGATGCGCATGCTCGCCGCCACGTAGGGGCTGTCGGTGATCTCCACGCCCGCGCTGGCATAGGGCGAGTCGAGCGGGCCCATCACGTAGGGCACCACGAACAGGGTGCGGCCCTTCATGCTGCCGGCGAACAGGGCATCCACCTTGCGGTGCGCCTCGCCGGGCTCCATCCAGTTGTTGGTCGGCCCGGCGTCGGCCTTGTCCCGCGAGCAGATGAAGGTCAGGTTTTCCGTGCGGGCGACGTCGCTGGGGTGGGAGCGGTGCAGGTAGCAGCCGGGGCGCGTCGTGGCATTGAGCGGGAGCAGGTCTCCCGTTTCCAGCATCAGGTGGATGAAGTGGTCGTACTCCTGCTGGGAGCCATCGCACCAGTGGATGCGATCGGGTTGGGTGAGCCGCGCGACCCCGTCTACCCAGGCCTTCAGGTTGCCATTTGAGCCGACCATTGCTCCCCCCGGATGGATGGTAGTGCCCGTCTGCGAAAATTCGCTATGTGACGAACATTCTTCACAGACGATTGAAGGCCGTCAAGCAAATTGCGGTGGGCCCGCCCGCCCCCGGCCTGCCCGCAGCGGCCGTCGCCTGCGGGCCTGGGGCGGCGGGCTTGCGTCCGGCGGCCCTGGGTGGTCAAATCCCCCGGAGCGGCACGGGCGGTGCCGGCGGCCAGGCTGGCTTGAACGCAGGCCCGGCGGCACGGTCCCCGCGGGCGCCGCAATCCGCGGGGCTGGGACACCGCGGCCGGGTCACGGCCCGGCAGCGCAGGAGGAAGGGAGACGACGTGACCACGATCATGGACCCGCTCATTCCACCCGAGCGCGCGCAGGCCATGCGCGCGGCGGGGTACTGGCCGCAGCGCCTCATCACGGACGCGCTGGACGAGGCCGCGACGGCGCGGCCGGATCGCGTGGCCATCGTGGATCACAATTCCCTCAGCGGCCGCTCGACCACCCTGTCCTACCGCCAGCTGCGGCGGC
Organism: bacterium; assembly: GCA_041477795.1. Lineage (GTDB taxonomy): Bacteria > SAR324 > SAR324 > SAR324 > JACQKK01 > DATFMP01. The sequence goes on along the minus strand of JBGOUY010000038.1, from coordinate 13,131 downwards.
GGGTGGACCGCATCGCGCTGGGGCTGGTGGCGCTGGGCGTGGAGCCGGGGGACGTGGTGGCGTTCCAGCTCCCCAACTGGTGGCACTTCACCGCGCTGTATCTGGCCTGCGTGCGCATCGGGGCGGTGGCCAATCCGCTCATGCCCATCTTGCGGCAGCGCGAGCTGAGCTTCATGCTGGCCTTCGCCGAGGCCAAGGTGATGGTGGTGCCGCTGCGCTTCCGCGGCTTCGATCACCCCGGGATGATCGAGGAGCTGCGCAGCGACCTGCCGGCCCTGCGGCACGTGCTGGTGGTGGCCGAGGGGCCGGAGGGCAGCTTCGAGCAGACCCTGCTGGCGCCGCGCTGGGAGGACGCGCCGGATGCCACGGCGGTGCTGCGCGCCCGGCGCACCTCGCCCGATGCCGTGACGGAGCTGCAGTACACCTCCGGCACCACCGGGCAGCCCAAGGGCGTCATGCACACGGCCAACACGCTGCTCGGCAACCTGCAATCCATCGTCGCCTCGCTCAAGCTCAGCGAGCGCGACTCGATGCTGATGGCCTCGCCGCTCGCCCACCAGACCGGCTTCCTCTACGGCATGCTCATGCCCGTGCTGCTGGGCAGCAAGAGCGTGCTGATGGACATCTGGGACCCGGAGCAGGCCGCGCGGCTGATCCAGGACGAAGGCGCCTCGTTTACCATGGGGGCCACGCCGTTCGTGGCGGACCTCACCGATGCCCCCGCCGCGCAGCGCTACGACCTGTCCAGCCTGCGCCTCTTCGTGACCGCCGGAGCGCCCATCCCGCGCGTGCTGGTGCAGCGCGCCACGGAGCGCCTGGGCGCGGCCGTCATCTCCGCCTGGGGCATGACGGAAAACGGCGCGGTCACCTGCACTCGTCCCGGCGATCCGCCGGAGAAGGTCTACGGCACGGATGGCCAGCCCATCCCGGGCATGGAGGTGCGCGTCGTGGACGAGCCGGGGCGGCCCGTGCCGACCGGGAGCGAGGGGCACCTGCAGGCCCGCGGCGCCAGCAACTTCGTGGGCTACCTCAAGCGTCCGGACGCCTTCGGCACGGACGGCGAGGGTTGGTTCGAGACCGGCGACCTGGCCCGCCTGGACGCGGACGGCTACATCCGCATCTCCGGCCGCGCCAAGGACCTGATCATCCGCGGCGGGGAGAACATCCCCGTGGTGGAGGTGGAGGGTACGCTGTACCGCCATCCAGCGATCCAGGACGTGGCCATCGTGGGCATGCCGGACGAACGCCTCGGCGAGCGCGGCTGCGCCTTTGCCGTGCTGCGCCCCGGCAAGAGCTTCAGCTTCGGGGAGATGGTGGCCTTCCTGGAGGGCGAACGCATGGCCCGGCAGTACTACCCCGAGCGCCTCGAGATCGTGGAGGCCCTGCCCCGCACGGCCTCGGGCAAGATCCAGAAGTTCAAGCTGCGCGAGATTGCCGGCGGCCTGAAAGCGCAACGGTCGTAGGCATCCCGACCGGCATTCGCAGCGCCTGCCGCAGCCGCAGCACTCTCGGCCCTTGAACGCCCGCGCCATCCGCGGATGCGCGCGGCCTGCACCGGCGGTCGACCGCTAGTGTGATGTCCCGCAAGTTTCTTGGTAATTTTCACGGCCGGGCGCGATCACCTCGCTGGGACCCCACCCCGGCCCGCTCGCGCGGGCCTGCCCCTCCCCGCTAAGCAGGGAGGGGCGCGGGTTTGCGAACCCTTTCGCGGCGACCCAACCCCTTCCCTGCCTAGCTGGGAAGGGGTTGGGGGATGGGGTCCAACGCAATGCCGCAGCCCATTTGTTATGTAAGTTACTTCAGGGACACAACACTAATCCCCGAACAGGCACACCACCAGATTGTGCAGGCGCGGCCGGAAGTGGATCATGTCCTGCTGGTTGCGATCGCGCGAGATGTGCACGCGGTTGGAGAGCAGGATCACGATGAGGCCGGTGTCGCGCTCGATCCAGAGCGAGCAGCCGGTGAAGCCGGTGTGGCCGATGGCCCCGCGCCGCATCAGCGCCCCGCACGAGACGTAGCCGTAGGTATCGCCCTTGATGTCCCAGCCCAGGCCCCGCGGCGCCAGGCGCGTGGGGTTGTGATTGGCCGTCATGACGGCCACGCTGCGCCGGGCCAGCAGGCGCACGCCGTCCAGCTCCCCGTCGTGCAGGATCATGCGGGCGTAGCGGAACAGGTCGCCCGCGGTGGAAAACAGCCCGGCATTGCCCGCCTCTCCGCCAAAGATGTACGCGTTCTCGTCGTGCACGATGCCCCGCAGGAGCTGCTGGCGGAACGTGCAGTACTGGGTGGGGGCGATGGGCAGATCCCAGTCGCGCTGCAGCGGGTTGAAGGCCGTGTAGGAGAGCTGCAGGGGATGGGCGATGTGCTGGTGGAAGTACTCGCCCAGCGGCTGGCCGCTCGTGCGCCGCACGATCTCGCCCAGCAGCAGGTAGCCCAGGTCGCTGTAAACCATCGCCGTGCCGGTGGGGTGCTTGAGGGGCACGTTCACCAGCCGCTGCAGGGCCTCGGCAGGCGTCTGGGTGTCGCTGTAGAGATCGGCCCAGTCCGGCAGGCCGGAGGTGTGGGTGAGCAGATGGCGCAGGGTGATGCCGCTCTTCTCGGGCGTGTCGAACTCGGGGAAGTACTCCGCGGCCTTGTCCTCCAGGCCCAGCATGCCCTTCTCCAGCAGGATCAGCAGGGCCGTGGCGGTGGCGATGGGCTTGGTCACCGAGGCGATGTCGAACACGGTGCCGGGGCGCATGGGGGCGGCCTCGGGCCCCACCTCCAGCGTGCCCCAGGCCTCGTGCAGCACCGGCTCGTCCCCGCGGCCCACCAGCAGCTCCATGCCGGGGAAGAGGCGGCGGCGGATGGCCGCTTCGACCAGATCCGCCAGTTCCTGGCGCCGGTTGCGCGTGAAGTTGATGCGGGCGATGCCGTCCATGGACCTCGTCGCTCCTGTCTGCCGGGCGGGGGTCGGCTGCGGGTGCTCTCCCGCCCTGCGCGGGCCCGCCGGCACAAGAGGGGTGATTTATCGTGCCAATCATGGCATCGTTGGGTGCTGACTTCCATCAGAAAGATGGGCGCACAGGCACGGACCCGCCACGCCCCGGGGCGCCTCGCGATTGCGAGGCCTCGCCCCTGAGCGCGTCGGGCGAGCGCCGCGCGCAGCCCGCGCGGGGCCGGTCGGAGCGGTCGACCGCCCGCGCGCCGGACCCCGCATGCGCCCTCTGGCCAGCATCGGCACGCCTCGCAGGCCGGCCTCGCCGGGCCGCCGGGGGAGCGCGCACGCACCGCAGCAGCACGGACGCCGCTTATGAGCAGCCCACGGGAAGCGGGAACCCAAGGCGCCCCGGAGAGCCGGTCGGATCTGGAGGGTCTGCAGCGCCTGGCCTCGCGCCAGACGGCGATCCTCAAGACGCTGATCGACATCAGCCAGATCATCACCACCTCCCACGACCTCAGCGAGACCCTCGAGCACACCGTGGAGCTGGTGGCCGGGAACCTGGGCGTGGACGTCTGCTCGATCTACATTCACAACATGGAAACCGGCCTGCTGGAACTGCGCGCCACCCACGGGCTGGCGCCCGGCGCCGTGGGCTCGGTCACGATGCCGGTCAGCGAGGGCCTGATCGGCTACGTCTTCGAGCAGAAGCGCCACGTCAACGTGCGCGACGTGGCCAAGCACCCTCGCTTCAAGTACTTCCCGGGCATCAACGAGGAGCGGCTCTCCTCGTTCCTGGGCGTGCCGCTGATCGAGTTCCGCAACACCCTGGGCGTGCTGGTGGTGCAGAACCAGGAGAACCGGCGCTTCACCCCGGATGAGGAGAATCTCCTCATCACGATCGCCTCGCAGATCGCCGGGCTCATCTCCAAGGCCCTGCTGGTGGACCGGCTGCAGCAGGAGGCGGCCCATCCCGCGCCCAAGGAGCGCCCCAGCGGGCCCTTCCAGCTCGAAGGCACGGCCATCGCCCCGGGCCTGGCCATGGCCAAGGCGGTGTTCCTGCGCCGCGACCGGGTGGAGGAGCCGGACTACGCCAGCCGCACCACGCCGGAGGCCGAGGCCGCCAACCTCTCCCGCGCGATCGAGGAATCCGAGCGGGAGATCCTGGGGCTGATCCGCGAGGTGAGCAGCCGCGTGAGCGAGCAGGAGGCGAGCATCTTCCACTCGCACCTGCTGTTCCTGGAAGACCGCACCTTCATCCAGAAGATCCAGGAGCACCTTGCCGGCGGCGCCAGCGCCGCCTGGGCCGTCTCGCGCGTGGTGAAGGAGTACCTGGACGCGTTCAACGCCATCGGCGACCCCTACCTCAAAGAGCGCGCGGCCGACCTGGAGGACGTGGGCCTGCGCCTGTTGGCGCACCTGGGCGTGGACAGCGCGCGGCGCCATCCCCTGGAGCATGCCGCGGGCGTGCTGGTGGCCGAGCTGCTGCTGCCCAGCGACACGGCGCAGATCGATCCGCGCCTCGTCAAGGCCATCGTGACCACGGTGGGCGGGCACGTCTCCCACGCCGCGATCCTGGCGCGCAGCCTGCGCATCCCGGCGGTGAGCGGCATCGAGAACCTGTTCACGCTGCTCAACGAGGGCGAGGACGTGGTGGTGGATGGGGAGGCCGGCATCGTGTTCGTGAATCCGGCCGAGGGCTTGGTGAAGGAGGTCGAGCGCTACCAGCTGACGCGGCTGGACTACCTGACGCACCTGGCCGATCTGCGCGACGTGCCCTGCCTCACCAAGTGCGGACAGCCCATCGTGCTGCGCGCCAACGCCAGCCTCACACACGACCTGGAGGACTGCCGCGAATTCGGGGCGGAGGGCATCGGCCTGTACCGCACCGAGTACATCTACCTGATGCGCACCACCGCGCCGACCGTGGAGGAGCTGGTGGAGCACTACCGCAAGGCCATGGAGGCCGCGGCCGGCAAGCCGGTGGTCTTCCGCACGCTCGACCTGGGCGGGGAGCGCCCGCCGAACTACCTCAACTTCCCGCGCGAGGACAATCCCTCCCTGGGCGCCCGCTCCATCCGCTACCAGCTCCAGCACCCGCACCTGCTGGAGGACCAGATCATGGCGGCGCTGGAAGTGGCGCACCTGGGCGATGTGCGGCTGGCCTTCCCCATGATCAGCCAGTACACCGAGCTGCAGGACGTGAAGTACATCTACCGCCAGTGCCGCGCCGCGTTTGAGCGCAAGCACGGCCAGGAGCCGCCGCCGGTCAAGCTGGGCATGGTGTTCGAGGTGCCCTCGGCCGTGCTCATGTGCGAGCTGTTCTTCGAGGAGCTGGACTTCGTCTCCATCGGCAGCAACGACCTGGCGCAATACGTCCTGGCGGTGGATCGCAACAACCCCCACGTGAGCCACCTCTTCGACCCGCTGGAGCCCGCAGTGCTGCTGATGATCGAGCGGGTCAGCGAGGCCGCGCGGCGCTACGGCAAGCCCGTCACGCTGACGGGCGAGCTGGCCTCCGACCCGGAGGGGTGCCTGGTGGCGGTGGGGCTGGGCGTGCGCGAGCTGAGCATGAATGCCCCGCTCATCCCGATCATGAAGGACCGCTTCGCCCAGTACACGCTGGAGGAGATGGAACAGCTCGCTTCCATCGCCCTCAACTCCACCTCCGCGGCCAACGTGCGCCGCAACATCCAGCTCTTCCGGCACGGCTAGTCCGCCCCGGCGCGGCATTCCCACCATGGCCGGCTCCACTCCGCCTCCCGTCGCGCTGTTCTACGGCAACCAGGACTACGCGGTGGATCGGGCCGCGCGGGGCTGCATCGACCGCGTGCTGGGCGCTGGCCCGCGCGATTTCTCGTTGCAGCGCTTCGATGCGGCCGAGCTGCTGAAGTCCGGCTCCGCGGACGCCGTCGCGGAAGCGGCGGGCGCGTTCGAGCTCGCCTGCCAGACCGCGCCCTTCCTGTGCGAGCGCTGGGTGGTGCGGCTGGACCACCTGGAGGCGGTGCGCATCTCGGATCGCGCCGCGCAGACCCTGCAGCGGGCCCTCGCCGACTTGCAGCTCTTCCGCTGTCGCATCGGCACGGAGAGCGCCTGGGCGCTGGAGGACGACCTGACCGCCGCGGACCCGCGCGAAGGCGGCGCCCAGGCACAGCCCTGGGTGGAGCAGGTCGCCTCGCGCAGCGATGGCCCGCCCGTGCTGCACCTGCGGCCCGGCGCGGCCCAGGCGCGCTGCCTGCTCTCCCACGGCGGCGAGCGGCGCCTGGTGGACGTCAAGGCCTTCCTGCGCGAGAAGCTCAAAGGGCGCTATGCCTTCGCCGACGAGGTGGAGGAGGCGCCGGGCGAGACCGCCGCGGGGGCCTCCGCCGGCTCGGCCGCCACGCGCCTGCACCTCGTGCTGGAACGCCTCCTGGCCAATCCGCCGGACGGACTGCACCTCGTGCTCACGGCCCGCGCTACGCGCGAGACCGACCTGTCGCGGCCGCTGCTGGGCGCGTTCAAGGGCCACGGGAGCATCGAAAAATTCGTCACCTACGACGATTACAACCCCGTCGACTTCGTGCTGCAGGGCGCGAAGGAGCGCGGCGTGCGCCTCAGCCGGCCCCAGGCCGAGCTGGTGATCCAGCTCGCCGGCAACGAGCTGGGGCGCCTGGCGAGCGAACTGGACAAGCTGGCGCTGCTCTTCCCCGGCGCAACCCCGCCGCCTGACGACGCCCTCGTGCGCGCCGTGAGCGGCAGCCTGAACGCTTCGCTCTTCCTCATCACGGACAAGCTGGGCGGCAAGGACCTGGCCGGGGCGCTGGGCGTGCTGGAGCACTTCCTGGCCGAAACGCCGCAGGAGCACCCGCTGCTGATCGGGATCCTGGCCCGGCACGCGCGGCAGCTCCTGCGCGTGCACGCCCTGCTGCGCCTGCGCGTGCCGGAGGCGGACTGGCCCTCGCAGCTCAAGCTGCACCCGTTCATCGCCAAGCGCGTGGCCGGGCAGGCACGCCGCTTCAGCGCGCCGGAGCTGGAGGCGATGCTGCGCGCCCTGGCCGGGCTGGACGTCGCCTGCAAGCTGCGCGGCAACCTCACCGGAGCGCTCTTCCGCGAATACGTGCAGGCGGTCTGCGCGGGCGGCTTTGCCCATCCCGAGCGTGGCCTGGGGCCCGGGCTGGCCGAGCTGCGCTAGGTTCTGCTTTTGGCGAACAGCGAAACTTCTATTGCGGGGGAGCAAGCTCCCCCGCGCCCCCATTACACTGAAACTCTTGACCGGCAACGATTCACCCACTCGCTGAGAAGATAACCAAAGTGGGTGCAGGGGGCCTCGCTCCCTGCCGTGAGCCCCGCTCGCGGGGCGAACCCGCAGCGCCGGTGCGGGGGCAAGGCCCCCGCGAATATCCTGACGCGCTTTTTGAAATGTAGGTACTAGCGCCGCAGTTGGCAGCCGGCCGTTGACAGGCACCGGCCCGGCGCGTTCAGATGGGCCGCCGTCCTTGTCTTGCCGCTCCCCACCCCATGCCCGCGGTCGCGATGCCTTCCGATTCCCACGCGGCACTGCGCCGGGACGTGCGCCACCTGGGCACCGTGCTGGGCGACGTGTTGCGCGAGGCGGGCGGCGAGGCGCTCTTCGCGCGGGTGGAGCGCGTGCGGCGGCTCGCCAAGTCCGCCCGCCGCCGGCCAGGCGACAGCCGCGGCCGGGGCCGCCTGGAGCGGGGGATCGGCGAGCTCTCCAGCGCCGAGGCGCTGCAACTGGCGCGCGCCTTCGCCCAGTTCCTCAGCCTAGCCAACGTGGCCGAGCAGCACCACCGCGTGCGGCGCGCCCGCCAGTACCGCCGCCGCGAAGGCGCCGCCCCCCAGCCCGGCGGGGTGCGCGACACGCTGCGCCGCCTGCGCGCCGAGGGCCTGCCGCCCGAGCGCATCGCCGAATCGCTGGGCGGCCTGTGCGTGGAATTCGTGCTCACCGCCCACCCCACGGAGATCGCGCGGCGCAGCCTGCTGCACAAGTTCAACCGCATCGCCGACGTGCTGGCCCTGCGGGACCGCCCCGACCTCACGCCGGGCGAGCGGCGCGAGGCAGACGCGGCCCTGCGCCGGGAGATCACGGCCATCTGGTTCACCGACGAGATCCGCCGCGGCCGTCCCACGCCCCAGCAGGAGGCGCGCGGCGGCCTGCTCATCTTCGAGCAGACCCTGTGGGACGTGGTGCCGCGCTTCCTGCGCGGGCTCGACGAGAGCCTGCACGCGGAGCTGGGCGTGGGCCTGCCGCCCGGGGCGACACCCGTCCGCTTCGGCTCGTGGATGGGCGGCGACCGCGACGGCAACCCCAACGTCACCGCAGCGGTGACGCGCGAGGTCTGCGCGATCGCGCGCTGGATCGGTGCCAGCCTCTACGCCCGCGAGGCACAGGCGCTCTACGACGAGCTTTCCGTGGAGGCCTGCAGCGACGAGCTGCGCGCGCGGGTCGGCCCCGGCCGGGCGCCCTATCGCCGGCTGCTGCGCGAGGTGCGCGATCGCCTTGGCGCCACGCTGGACGCGCTGGATGTCCAGACCGCCGGTGCGGCGCGCGGCGCGCAGGCAGCAGCGACCGAAGTCATGCCGGACGGGCCTCCCCCCTACGAGCGCACGGCGGAGCTGCGCGAGCCGCTGGAGCTGATCGACCGCTCGCTGCGCGCGGTCGGGCTGACGGCCGTGGCCGACGGCCGGCTGTGGGACGTCCTGCGGCGGCTGGACGCCTTCGGCCTGAGCCTGGTGCGCCTGGACATCCGCCAGGAGGCTGCCAGCCACACCGCCGTGCTGGACGCCGTGACGCGCCACCTGGGCCTGGGCGCCTACGCGGAGTGGGACGAGGCGCAGCGCCTGCGCTTCCTGCAGGCCGAGCTGGCCGGCCAGCGCGCGCTCGTTCCTCCGGAGCTGCCGCTGGAGCCGCCGGAGCGCGAGGTGCTGGAGACCTTCCGCCTGCTGGCCTCGCTGCCGCCCGAATCGCTGGGGGCCTACGTGATCTCCCTGGCCGGGGCCGCGTCGGACGTGCTGGCGGTGGAGCTGTTGCAGCGCGCCTGCGGCGTTGTGCAGCCCCTGCGCGTGGTGCCGCTCTTCGAGATGCTGGCGGCGCTGGAGGGGGCGGGGGAGATCGTGCGCGCGCTGCTCGCCGTGCCGGGCCATGCGGATCGCGCCAGCCGGCGCCTCGAAGTGATGCTGGGCTACTCGGACTCCACCAAAGAATCCGGCCGCCTCGCCTCCGCCTGGGCGCTCTATCGCGCGCAGGAGGCCATCGTTGCGGCCTGTGGCGCGGCGGGCGTGCACGTCACGTTCTTCCACGGGCGCGGCGGCACGGTGGGCCGCGGTGGCGGGCCCACGCGCCAGGCGATCCTTTCCCTGCCGCCCGGCGCGGTGGATCGACGCCTGCGCCTGACCCAGCAGGGCGAGATGATCCAGGCCGAGTTCGGGACGGCCGGCCTGGCCTTCCGCAACCTGGACCTGGCCACCATGGCCACGCTGGAGGCGACGCTGCTGCCGGCGGCGGCGCCCCGCCCGGAATGGCGGGCGCTGCTGGAACGCCTCGCCACGGACGCCCGCCGCGCCTATCGCGACGTGCTGGACGAGCCGGGCTTCGTGGACTTCTTCCGCGCCGCAACGCCCGAGCGCGAGCTGGGCCTGCTCAACGTGGGCAGCCGCCCCCCTCGCCGCGGCAAGAATGGGGGGCTGGCCAGCCTGCGCGCGATCCCGTGGGTCTTCGCCTGGACCCAGGTGCGCCTCATCCTGCCCGCCTGGCTGGGCGTGGGCGAGGCCCTCGGCGCCGCACTGGACGCGGGGTCGGGCGAGGCCCTGCGCGCGCTGTACCGCGACTGGCCGTTCTTCCGCACCACGCTGGAGCTGGTGGAGATGGTGCTGGCCAAGGCCGATGCGGCCACCTTCGCGCGCTACCTCGCGGTGCTCGTGCCGCCCGAGCTCAAGCCGCTGGGCCAATCGCTGCTGGCGCGCCTGCACCGGGCGGAACACGCCGTGCTGACGATTGCCGGGCATCGCGTGCTGCTGGAGGAGAATTCCATGTTGCGGCGCTCCATCGACGTGCGCAATCCTTACGTCGACCCGATCAACCTGCTGCAGGCCGAGCTGCTGCGCCGGGTGCGGGCCGGGGACCAAGCCCCGGAAACGCTGGATGCGCTGCTCGTGACCATGAACGGCATCGCCGCCGGCATGCGCAACACGGGCTGACGCTGCCCGATCGCCGTTTACCGCCGCCGCGCCGATCCCCATCGCCATGACCGACCCCAAGACCTCGCAGGCCCGCGCTGCCGACTCCGGCGACTCCGCCGACTCCGTCGATCCCGCTGCCGCGGCCACGCCGGGCGCCAGCGCGGGGGAGGAAGCGGCCCAGCTCTACGGGTTCGCGGGCACGGTGACGTTCTACACGCTGCTCTCGCGCATCCTGGGCATGGCGCGCGACCTGGTGATCGCGCACCGCTTCGGCGCCACGGGGGCCACCGACGCCTGGGTGCAGGCCTTCCGCATCCCCAACGCCCTGCGCCGCCTGACCGCGGAGGGCTCCATGACCATCGCGTTCGTGCCGACGTACGTGCGCCTGCGCGCGGAACAGGGGCCGGAGGCGGCGCGAACCTTCGCGCGGCGGGTGCTGGGGCTGGTGCTGGCGGTGACGCTGGCGCTGGCCGCGCTGGGGATGGGCTTCAACCGCTTCCTGACGGCCGTCTTTTCGCCCGGCTTCCGCGCCGATCCGCTCAAGTTCGATCTGGCCGCGCACCTGCTGGTGGGCATGTTCCCCTACCTGGTGCTGGTGTCCTTCGTGGCCTGGGCGATGGGCGTGCTCAATTCGGAGGGCCGCTTCGCCGCGCCCGCGGCCGCCCCGATCTTCCTCAACCTGGGGATCATCGTGGGCGTGCTGGGCTTCGCCAGCCGCATGGCCGAGCCGATCCTGGCGGTGGCCTGGGGCATCCTCGCCGGCGGCGCGGCGCAGGTGCTGCTGCAACTGCCCTCGCTGCTGGGGGCCGGCGTGCGGCCCCTGCCGCTGCCGGGCTGGCGCGATCCCGCGTTGCGGCGGCTGTTCGCGCTGCTGCTGCCCTCCCTGTTCGGCGTGGCCGTGTACCAGGTCAACATCATCGTGCTGGGCATCATCGCCAGCTACCTGCCGACCGGGCAGATCTTCAACTACAACAACGCCACGCGCCTGACCGAGCTGGTGATGGGGCTGTTCGCCTTCGCCTTCACCACCGCCGGTCTGCCCACGCTCAGCAAGCACGTGGTGGCGCAGGACTGGCCGCGCCTGCGCGAGACGTTGCGGCTCACCTTCGCCGCCACGCAATACACGATCCTGCCGGCCATGGTGGGCCTGGCGGCCGCGGGGCAGGCCATCGTGGCCATGCTCTACCTGCACGGCGCGTTCACCTACGCCGACGTGCAGGAGACGGCCGGCACGCTCGCGCTGATGGCGCTGGGCATGCCCGCGGTGGCCATCGTGCGCGTGCTGGTGCCGACGTTCTACGCCTTCGGCGATGCGCGCAGCCCCGTGCTGGCGGCCTCGCTCACGCTCGTCGTGACCGCTGCGCTGGGGTGGTGGCTGAGCCAGCGCTACCAGGTGCAGGGGCTGGCGGCCGGCCTCACGCTCGGGACGTGGTTCCAGTGCGCGCTGCTGGGACTGTGGCTGCGCCCCAAGACGCAACCGATCTCGCCCTGGTTCCCCATGGAGACCTTGCTGCGCCAGGGCCTGCCGGCGGCGGCGCTGGGACTGGCCGCCTGGACCCTGCAGGGCCTGGGGGACTGGACGCGCGGGCCGTTTTCCGCCTGGAACTGGCTCGTGTTCCTGGTCATCGTGGGCGGCGGCGCGCTGCTCTACTTCGCGCTGACGCTGCTGCTGCGGGAGGCCCAGGCCGAGCACTGGCTGCGGCTGCTGGGGCGGCTTGTGGCGCGCCTGCGGCGGAGCGGACGCGGGAGCCGCGCCAAGCCAGCGGCCCCGGGCGGCCCGTGAGCGGCGGCAAGCCCCGGCCGCTGGGCCTCATCTTCGACCTGGACGGCACGCTGGTGGATTCCTTCGCGGACATTGCCAGCGCCCTCAACCGCACCCGGCTGCATTACGGCCTGCCGGCCGTGCCGCTGGCGGCCGTGCGGGCCCAGGTGGGCAGCGGCTCCGAGGCCCTCGTGTGCGCCCTGGTGCCCGTCCCGACCGCCCAGCAGGCGGCGGCGCTGCAGCACTTCCTGGCCGCCTACGACGAGACGGCGCTGGAGCAGACGCGGCCGCTGCCCGGCGTGCCGGAGGTGTTGGCGCACTTCGGCGACCGGCCCCTGGCCGTGGTCACCAACAAGACGCTGCACCTCTCGCGCAAGATCCTGCAGGGCCTGGGGCTCTGGGCGCGCTTTGCGCTGGTGCTGGGGGGCGATTCCCTGCCGCGCCGCAAGCCCGATCCGCTCCCCATTCGGTACGTGCTGGAGACCCTGGGCCTGGCGCCGGCCGACGCGCTGCTGGTGGGGGACGGGCTGCACGACGTGCACGCCGGCCACGCGGCGGGCGTCCCGACCGTCGCGGTGACCACCGGCGTGGCCTCCCGCGCCGAGCTGGAAGCCGCGCGGCCTCTGCACGTCATCGACCGCCTGGACGCCCTCCTCGCGCTCTACGACTGAACGCCCGCCCATTGCCTGGACGGCTCCTCGCGCTCTACGACTGAACGCCCGCCCACTGCCTGGACGGCTCCTCGCGCTCTACGACTGAACGCCCGCTCACTGCCTGGACGGCTCCTCGCGCTCTACGACTGAACGCCCGCCGGCGGCCCTCCCCCCGCGCCGCGCCCCGGCCCGTGGCACGGGACGTGAATGACGTTCCCCACCGTGCCCCCGTCCGCCGGCGCAGCGCCGACGGGTACCGGGCGCCACCAAAGAGCGAGCAGCAGGCATGTACGGCGTCACCTCCACCACCGGCAAGAGCAACGAAGCCAGCCTCCGGCCGCAGAATCCGGACGTGCTGCTGCGCCAGCGCGCCCAGGAGCGCCAGCAGGCGCCGGCACTGGGCGGCGGTCCCGGCCAGGATGGGGAAGGGAGCCAGTACGTTCCGAGCCGCTATATGGTGCTGATCTCGCGCATCGACCGCATGCAGAGCGAAGGCAAGCTGGACCGGCCGCTGGTGGATCAGCTCACCAGCATCCTCGGCGAGCGCATCGCCGGGCTGAGCCAGCGGGCGCGCCGCACGCTGCAGGCGCTGCCGGAAGTGCAGGCGCTCGGCATCG
>JBGOUY010000366.1:0-3789 GCA_041477795.1 bacterium | reverse complement strand
CGCAGCGAGCGGCGGGTGTGGTGGATCTGGCTCATCACGCTCGTCAACAACTTCTTCATCATGGGCCCCGCCTTCGTCGGCATCCCCTTCTACGTCAAGACCTACCTGGGCGGGAGCGGCTCGGACTTCGCGCTGGTGGAGGGCACCTACGCGGGCGGGATGATCGTCACCACCTGGCTCCTCTCGCGCTACGGCACGGCCTTCGACCCGGTGCGGCTGCTGTTCACGGCGCTGATCTGGGACGGCCTCACGTACATCCCGTTGCTGTGGGTGACCAGCGTGCGGGGGACGCTGCTGGTGATCCTCATCCACTCCTTCGGCATCCCGGGCATCACCATCTCGCGCATCACGGCGCTGCACGCCATCGTGCCGCAGGGGATGCAGGGGCGCGTGTTCTCCTACATGCACCTGGCCGTGGCGGGCATGACGGCCCTGTCCATCGGGGTGGTGGGCGTCGTGCTGACCGTGCTGCCGGCCAACTGGCTCTTCGCCGGCATCGGCGTGGCCTGCGCGGCGACGGGCGTATGGGGCTGGCTGCTGCCCACGTTCCGGCGTGGCCTGGGCGCCTTGCCATCCGCCCCGGCTTCCCAGTAGCGTTTTCATAGATGCCGCACCACACGACACCGCACCGCACCGCAGGCGCGCCACTCCCTTGCCGGATGGCCGCCTTGCCACCCATCGGACAGCCATGAAGTCCTCCACCGGGTTCCTTCTCATCGCCGTGGCCCTGATCGGCTACGTGATCTGGCAGGGCGGCGAGCGGCGCTTCGCCGGGCAGGTGCGCCCGCTGGACTACAACGTGGTGGCCGTCTCGGGCGGCCTCAGCGAGCAGGCCCAGGCGCTGAACCTGGAGCAGGACCTGGACGTCTCCTTGCTGCCCGAGATTGGCAAGCAGGCCATCCGCGCTGCGGCCGGGCAGGGCCTCAAGGAGCAGGCGTTCCTGGAGGCGGCGCTGCGCGAGGTGAGCGACCGCGTGCGCGAGATCAGCACGATCGACCTGAACGGCGACGGCACGGCGGACCCGATCCTGGTGCGGCCGGAACCGGCCGGGCAGGACGGCTACGTGCTGCTCTCGCTGCAGGTGCCCGCCCCGGATGCCTATCCCCTGCCCCCGGCCCAGGATCGCGAGGCCTGGAAGAAGGTGCAGACGGTGGAGGTGGCCACGATGACCGTCTCGCTGAACCGGCAGGAGCTGACGGTGGACGCCGCCGGTTCGCCCTACGCCTATCCGAATGCCGCCGGGCAGCACTACACGGCCTACGACCGCTCGCCGAGCTTCCTGGAGACGTACTTCGCCATCCGCATGCTGGACTGGATGTTCTTCCCGAGCTATTGGGGCTTCTGGGGGCCGGGCTGGGGGTATGGGTTCTACCGCCCGCTGCCCGTGCCCGTGGTGCTGAACGACCGCGGCACCGCGCTGAGCCGGCGGGGCTACGAGCGCGCCACGCCTTCCTCCACGCCGGCGGTGCGGGGGCGCTCGGGCAGCGCGCCGCTCAGCCGCTATCAGCGCGCCTATGGCAGCCAGCCGCCCAGCAGCCTGAGCCAGCTCAAGGCCTCGCGCGGCTTCGCGCGGCAGGAGGCGGGCACCCCGCTACGCTCCGGCGGCTTCGGGCGCAGCCGCGTGCCGGCCAGCGCGGTGCCCGGTGGCAGCAGCGGAACGCGCGGCTTTGGCGGCTACCGCTCCCCCGGCGGCGCGGGTGCAACGGGAATCGGCCGCTCCGGCGGCGTCTTCGGCGGTGCCAGCCGCGGCTATTCGGGCGGCTTCTCGCGCGGTTTCGGCGGCTCCAGCCGCGGCTTCGGCGGCTTCGGGCGCGGCTTCCGCCGCTGAGGCGGGCCGGCTCCCGTCCCGACGGCTCGCCCGCCGCGCCGGCGGAGACGCGGCGGCGGGGATTCCTCCTTTCCTCCTGACGAACGGACGGGCGATGCGAAAAGGCTTGTGGGTGCTCGCGGCGCTGGTGCTGCTGGGCGGCGGCCTCTACCTGGGCGCGTGGGGTGGCTGGCGGCTGCACAGCGAGGCCGTGCGCAAGGGCTGCGTGCGCCTGTTCGAAGACGTGGCGCCCATCCACATCCAGCCCGCCAGCGCGGGGCACGTGCGCTTCGCCGCCCTGGGCGATACGGGCATGGGCACGCCCGCCGCCCGCCACATCGCGGACACGCTGCGCCGCGTCTGCACGCGCGAGGGCTGCGACTTCGTGGCGTTCCTCGGGGACAACGTCTACCCGGACGGGGCCCACAGCCTGGACGACCCGCTCTTCGCCAGCGCGTTCGAATCGGTCTATGCGGGGCTGCAGGTGCCCGTGCTGCTGACCCTGGGCAATCACGACGTGCACAACCCGGCCATCTACGAGGTGCTGCACACGCGCGAGAGCCGGCTCTGGCGCATGCCGAACTTCGAGTACGACTACCAAGTGGGGCCGGCCCGCTTCTTCGCCATCAACACCAACTGCCCGCCGCTGACCGAGTGGCGCCTCGCGCCCAAGGTGGCGCGGCCCTTCCCCGGCTGGACGTTCGTGCTGGGGCACATGGCGCTCTACAGCGCGGGTCCCCACGGGGACGCGGACTGGAGCATCCGCTGGCGCTGGGCCGCCTCCCGCGAGCACGTGGACTTCTACGTCTCGGGCTATAACCACTTGCTGGAGCACCTGCAGCGGCCCGGCGAGCGCACGGACTACGTGGTCACCGGCGCGGGCGGGAACGCTCCCGCCGATCCGCTGGACAGCAAGGGCCCCTCCGCCGCCGAGCACCGCTTCAAGCGCTGGGGGCCCGGCTTCGCCTGGTTCGACGTGACGGCCGCGGAGGTGATCCTGCGCTTCTACGACGACGCCGGCGTGCCGCTCTACGAGTACCACCGCAAGCGGCCGGCCTCCTGAGCCGGCCGGGGCGGAGCCGCTCGTCTGTGCTAAGGCTTGGCTGCGGGGGCGGCGCCGGGCGCGAGGATGCCCGGGGGCGGCGCGGCGGAGCGCTCGGGCCGGTTGTGGTGCAGCAGGTAGCGCGCCGTCTCCCACAGATCGCTGGCGATGCGCTTCATGCGCGCCGCCTGCTCGGGATGCTGCGCCGTGACGTCCGGCACGTCCGGATCCGGCGAGAGGTACTCGTAGAGCTTGGCGCCGCGCGAACTGTCCATGCGGAAGTAGTAGCGGTGGTCCAGCAGGCCGATCGCCGGCGGGCTGTCCATCAGCATGGTGAAGGCGTAGCGCTGCCCATCGTAGCGCGCATCCAGCAGGTCCCGCCCCAGCCCCGTGTAGCGGTACGACAGGCCCATGATGCCCGCCGCCGTGGGCAGCATGTCCACCTCGCTCGCCATCTTGTCGAGCACGCGCCCCTGCGGGAAGAGCGAGGGCGCGTAGATCACGAAGGGGACGTGGAAGGCGGTCAGGTACAGCTTGATTTGCGCCGGCGTCAGGTGTTGCCCGTCGCCGGGGATGCCATGATCGCCGTACATCAGGAAGATCGTGCGCTGGAAGTACGGCTCCTGGCGCGCCATCTCGAAGAATTTGCCGAGGCTGTAGTCCAGGAAGCGCACCCCGTTCAGCTCATCCAGGGAGGTGAAGCCGTAGCGCTCCAGCGTCTTTGCGTCGCGGCGTTCGACCTGGAAGTCCCCGCGCTGCTCGGGAATCGTGTAGGGGCGGTGGTTGCCGGCCGTCTGGATCATGGCCACGAAGGGCTGGTTGGCGGCCTGCCGGAAGCTCTTGTTGGCCTCCGTGAACAGGGCCAGGTCCGAGATGCCCCACACGTCCGTGCGCGGCTCGCTGTAGCTGCCCTCCTCGTGCAGGTCGATGCCCGCGATGT
>JBGOUY010000293.1:0-5345 GCA_041477795.1 bacterium | reverse complement strand
TGGCCGAGCACGGCGGCATCACCACCGGGGACCTGGCCAAGCGCCTGATCGACTATGGCTTCCACCCGCCCACGACGTACTTCCCGCTCACGGTGCACGGGGCGCTGATGGTGGAGCCGACGGAATCGGAGCCGCGCGCGGAGCTGGACCGCTTCGTGGCGGCCATCCACGCGATCCTGGCCGAGGCCGACCGCGACCCGGAGCTGGTCAAGACCGCGCCGCACCTGGCCCCGCGCCGGCGGCTGGACGAGACCCGCGCCGCGCGCCAGCCCGTGCTGCGCTGGACCCCGCCCGGCGGCGACGGCGCCAAGTAGGGGCCAAGCACGCGGAGGAGGGAGGCGCCGCCTGCCTCCTCCGCACCTCCACCCTCCGGCAGGGGCCGCGGCCCCTGCACCCGATTCACGAATTCCAAGTGTGCGGCTGCTTTGCAGCCGCACCCATGCAGAAGGGGAGCGCGAGGGGGCCTGCTCCCTCGCAGCCGTTGCTTTTGACAGCCGGCTAGATCACGGCCGTGCGCACCCCGGCCTGCGCCGCGGCACGGGCGGCCTCCAGCCAGGCGATGATGCGGCCCGACTCGCGGTAGTACCCGCGCACCAGCTCGCGCCCCCACTCCCCGCGCTGCCACAGGAACCCGCGCACCTGCCGCAGCGGATCCAGCGCGCGGCGCGGCAGCCAGTCCTCCGTGAGCCAGGTGACGAGGCAGCCCGTCTTGCTGCTCGAGCTGCTGGTCGAGGGCGGGGGAGGGGGCGTGCACGATGCCGGCACGACGGTGTTCGGCGGCAAAGCCAGCGCGTTGTAGGCGTTCACGCGCTTGTTGGAGGCGACGAAGCAGGGCAGCGTGGCCGGCCCGACGGGCAGGGCGTCGCCGGTGTCCAGGATGCGCTGCTTCACCTCGGTGGGCGTCAGGGCGGGAAAGGCGCCGCGCAGCAGCGCCACCACGCCCGCCACCGTGGGCGAGGCCTGCGAGGTGCCCGACTCGTAAGCCCAGCCGACGCACGGCGGGGAGGTGCAAGTCGGGTCATTGCTCAGGTTGACGCTGCTCCCGATGTTCACGCCCGGCGCCGCGATGCTCACCGAGTTGAGGCCGTAGTCGGAAAAGCTGGCGCGCTGATCCGCCTGATCCGAGGCGGCCACGCTGATGAAGCCGGCCGCCGTGGTTGGTACGGCGGCGTAGTTGGCCGGCCAGAGGGCGTTGCTGGAAATGTCGTTGTCGGCGTTGCTGTTGCCCGCCGCGGCCACCAGCACGACGCCCGCCATGATGGCGCCCTGGATGGCGGTCGTCATCACCAAGTCTTCCGTGCCGGGGCGCCCCAGGCTCATGTTGATGACCGTGGCCCCGTTCTGGGCCGCGTAGCTGATCGCGCTGATGATGTCCGCGTCGGTCGCGCCGTAGTTCGGGTCCGGGATGCGCTGGCCCGGATGCAGGGGATCGGCCATGGTGGGATCGTCCTGCAGCACCTGCAGGGCCATGATCTTCGCATTGAAGGCGATCCCGACGATGCCGCTGTTGTTGGCGCCGTTCTGGTTGGCGGCGGCGATGATGCCCGCCACGTGCGTGCCGTGGCTGGATTCGCCGGTGAATACGGTCGGGGCTGGGTCGTTGGTGCCGTCGGTGATGTCGCAGCCGCCATGCTGGCTGGGTGGCCCCGAGGGCGGCGACGGGGGCGACGGGGGCGTCGTGGGCGGACCCGGGCAGAGGGCCGCGGGCGAGCCATTGGGCAACAGCCCGTTCCACATCTGGGTTGCGAGGTCCGGGTGGGTGTAGTCCACGCCCGTGTCGATCACGGCGACGATCATGCCGCTGCCGGTCGAGGCTCCGGAGGTCGGGACGTCCCAGGCGCGCTGGGCGTCGATGTCGTCGCCGGGGATTGCGCCATTCATGTGGCTGGGGGTTTGGCCATCGTGAGTAGGATAGGTCCCGCCCGTGTATTGCCCGCTGTTGTTGAGCGCCCACTGCTGGCTGTAGAAGGTGTCCGCGGGGACGAGCAGCGGGTAGTTGTAGTAGTTGGGCGAGGCCGACTGCACGGCCGGATCGGCCCGCAGCGCCGCCAGCGCGGCCTCCACGTTCGTGCCGGGCGCCAGGTGCAGGCGGTGCAGCGCGCCGTGGGGCCCCGCGTGCAGGGGGCGGCTGCCCGTGTCCAGGGGGCTGCTGCCCCATGCCAGGGCATTGGCCGGGGCGCCGATGGAGGCGGGCGTCAGGCCCGGCTGGAGCTGCACCAGCACCTCGCCGGGCGCGTAGACGGGGCGGCCCCGGCTGTCGAGCGGCACGGCGTCCAGAGACCCGCTGTTCAGGGGCACGCTTCTCAAGGGCACCGCGTCCTGCGCGCTCCCGGCCATCGGCAAGGTCAGCAGCAGCAGCACCAACAGCAGCGCAGGCCGCAGCCGGCGCAGGGAGGGGATCGGGCGTTCGGGCATAGGGGGCTCAGGTGGGATGGGTGCGCGGTCGCAGCCCTGCCGCACCGCACTCGCGTCCGGGTTCATTCCGGCTTCCGGATGGGTTGCGGGGGGAGGGGCGGATTCAGACGCGAGATGCGGTTGGGCGCGGCCGATTCCACCTCCGCCCGCGCCTGCAGGCGCTCCACCATGGCCGGCACCGCCGAACCGTCCGTGATGCCCAGCAGGTAGGCGCGCTCGGGGCCGAGCGGCTTGCGGATCACCAGGCCCAGCTCGCGCAGCAGCGCCGCCAGGGCCGCCGCGCTCACCTGCGGCCGGAAGCGCACGATCACCTCGTCCGGCACGAAGTCCGCCTGCGCGGGGGGCGGCGCCGGGGAGCGCACGCCCATCGCCTGAGCGCGCGGCACAGCGAGTGGCGCCGTAAGCAACACCGTGAGCGGCACGGCCATGGGGACGGCGCAGGCCAGCACGGCGAGGCCGAGCGCGATCCGGGCGGACCCGAGTGGGGTGCGATGCATGGGGTGGGGGTTGCGCTGGGGAGCGCCGGAACTGGCCCGCGGTCCATCGTCAGGGTGGAAGATAAGCCCGATGCGCGGATTCTACCATGCGCGCCGGGGGCTGTCACCGCGCGACGCCACGAGCGGGCGGGGAGGCGGGCGGCGCGGTGGGACCCCATCCCTCCAAGCCTCCCTTCCCCGCCGGTGCTGCCGGTTCGCCCCGCAAGCGGGGCTCACCAGGGAAGGGAGGCTTTCGCAATGTGGCAACCCGTTTGGCGTCGAGACCCTCCCTGCCTAGCGGGGAGGGTCGGCACGCCGGAGGCGTGACGGGGTGGGGTCGCTCATCAAAACATTCCGACATTGCACTCGTCCTGCCCTCACCTGCCGCTGCCGTCCGGCGCGGCCGGCGGGGACGGAGGCGCCAGCTTCTCGTCCAGGTAGCGCAGCAGCCGCGCGCGCCAGGGGCCCTCGTCCCGCACGAACGTGGCCACGTGGGGCAGCCCCGGCACCTCCCAGAACGTCTTGTCCGCGCCCGGGAAGGCCGCGTAGAGCTCGCGGCCGTTCTCGATGGGCACCGTCTGGTCGCCCGTGCTGGCGATCACCAGCAGCGGCACGCCGGCCAGCCGGGGCAGGTCGTCGATGGGCCGCGGCTCGTCCGAGATGAACAGCCACGCCGCCGGGTACTGGAAGGGCCAGGTGAACCAGTGCTCGTTCATGAAGCGCCGCGCCTCCCGCCGGTACGAGCCGAAGCCGCCCTCGATGACCAGCGCGCGCACGCCCTGCGTTCCGGTGCGGGCCAGCGCGCCGATGGCCACGGCCGCGCCCAGGCTCTGCGCGAAGACGACGAGGCGCTGCGGATCCACGTCCGGCCGGGCCCGCACGAGGGCGAGGGCCGCGCTGCCGTCCTCGATCAGGCCTGCGCGGGAGGGCTCGCCCTCCGAGGCGCCGTAGCCGCGATAGTCGAACAGGAACACCGAGTAGCCCGCGGGAGGCAGCCAGCGCACGAACGCCAGGTGGTTGGTGATGTTGGCCCCGTTGCCGTGGAAATACACGATGGTTCCGCGCGGCGTGCCCCGCGCCGGCAGGAACCACGCCGTCAGCGGCGTCCCGTCCGTGCTCTTGAAGAAGACGTCCTCCGACTGCAGATCGAAGCGCTCGGGCAGGTAGTAGAGGACGCGATTGGGCTGGAAGAACAGGCCGTTGCAGCCACCCAGCGCGCCGGCCAACGCAACGCCCAGCGCCAGCGCCAGCCCGAGCGCCCGCACGCGCGGGCGCCACGATCCAGACGGCATGGGACGAATGGAGTCTTGGCTTGCGGGGGCGCCGCCCCCGAACCCGTGCTGTTGGTTCGCCCCGCGAGCGGGGCTCACGGCAGGGAGCGTTGCCGCCTGCACCCCGGTTGGAACAAGGCTCGCTCTGCTCCGTGACAGCCGCGAAACCCAAAATGGGTGCGCGAGGGAGCTTGCTCCCTCGCAGCCGTTGTTTTTCACAGGCTTTCCAGGAGCGCGGCGGCGCGGGTTGCCCGCCTGGCGCGGCGGGCGATGGGATTGCAGGGGCACGATCGTTCTCAGAAGTACCAGCCCAGCCCGAGCCGCGCTTCCCGGTAGCGCTGCACGCCGCGCCAGTCCAGCACCGCCTCCAGGTTGCGCGAGAGGCTGAGGCGCTGCTGCAGGGAGGCCTCGCCCACATAGCCCGCGTCGCCGGCGGTATAGTGCGTGCGCGTGCCGATCAGGCCGATGCGCCAGGCGTCGCTCAGGTGCAGCAGCACCCCCGCGCCGAGGCCGAAGCCGGCGCGGTGCCCCGACTCGAAGTGCGAATCGAACTCGGCGCTTGCCTCCAGCATGAGGAAATAGACCTCCCGCCGCAACAGGTGCGACTGCACGGCGAGCCCGATGCCCGGATTGAAGAAGAGCGGCGCGCAGAGGGCGCAGCCGAGCTCCCGGTTGCGCTGCCAGCCGATCGCGAGCTTCCAGGAGGGCTGCGTGGAGGCGAGCGTGCGCGGGAAGAGCGAGACGATGTCCAGCAGGGCGAAGCGCTCGAGGCGCCAGCGGGCCGGGTCCGGCTCGTAGCGCACGCGCAGGTGCCCCAGCTCGATCTGCGAATCGGGTGCGAAGGCGCGGTCGTCGGAGAGCAGGTCGTGGACGGCGAGATGGGCGGACAGCTCCACGAACGGGTGGCTCTCCCGCGCGCTGCCCGGCCCGGGCTCGGGCGGGCGGGCGGCCCCGGCGGAGACCTCCACGCGGCGGCTGTCGTGGCCCTCGTGCGGCGGGCTGGATTGCGGCGGCAGCTCCAGCGCCGGCACGGCGCTGGCCGGGATGCGGCTGCGCCGCAGCAGCAGCGCGCGCAGGCGCGCCTTGCTGGACAGCTCGCCCTGGGGCCGGCCGGCCAGGCGGTACTGGAAATAGTCGATCGCGGCATCCAGCAGCAGCGCCGCGCGCGGGAGCGGCAGCGCCT
>JBGOUY010000072.1:0-15954 GCA_041477795.1 bacterium | reverse complement strand
GGTCCGGCAGCTCGTGCAGGTGCCCGCGGCGCCGCCCCAGGAATCCGGAGGGCACCTGCCCGGTCAGGCACAGCACGGGCGTGTTGCAGCCCCACGCAGTGCAGAGGGCGGCGCTGGTGTTCAGCACCCCCGGCCCCGGCACCACGGCGTAGACGCCCGGCCGCCCCGTGGCCTTGGCGTAGCCGAGCGCCATGTAGGCCGCCCCCTGCTCGTGCCGGCTGACCACCGTGCGCACCGCCTCGCCGCAGCGCTGCAAGGCATCGAAGAGCGGGTAAAGCTGCGCCCCGGGCAGGCCGAACACGGTGTCCACGCCGTGGGCGAGCAGGGCACGGACGATCGCTTCGCCGCCGGTCATCTCAGGCATGGTGCGGGACTCGAAGGTCGGCCGGGACGGCGCGGGCGCAGCCGGGCGCAGTGTGGACGGGCGGTGAGCACGGGTCGCGCGCGGGGCGGATCAGGCGGCCGGGAGGCGGGTTAGCGGAAGCGCTCTTCCTTCCAAGGGTCGCCCACGTCGTGGTAGCCCCGCTCCTCCCAGAAGCCCGGGGTATCGCGTTCCTGGAAGCGCAGGCCGGTGAGGAACTTGGCGGACTTCCAGCCGTACAGGTGCGGCACCAGCAGGCGCATCGGGCCGCCGTGCTCGATGGGCAGCGGCTGGCCGTTCAGTTGCCACGCCAGCAGGATGTCGTCCCCCTGCAGCTCGGCGAGGGGAAGGTTGGTGGTGTAGCCGTCGGCGCACTCCTGGATCAGGAAGCGTGCCGTCGGGCGCGGCCCCACAAGCTCCAGCAGGGTGCGGAACTTCACGCCGCCCCAGCGCAGGTCGTACTGGCTCCAGGTGGTGACGCAGTGGAAGTCCGCCACCTGCTGCGCCTGCGGCAGCGCGCAGAACTCGGCCCAGGTCAGCGCGAGCGGACGCTCAACCTCCCCCGCCACGCTCAGGCGCCAGGTGGCCGGGTCGAAGCCGGGATGAATGCCGAGGTCGAGCACCGGGAAGCGGGTCACCGAATGCTGGCCGGGCGGCAGGCGCTCCCGGCCGGCTCCGGCGGAGCGGCCGCTGGCCTTGAACTTCTCCAGCAGGCGCGCCTTGTTGCGAAGGACGTGCTCCAGCTTGCTCATCGGTCGCGGCTCCACGGCGGCGTCAGGCGGCGCGGCCGGCCCTGGGGCGGACCCCGGCGGACCTGCGCCAATCGTTGCTGCGCAGCGTAACATGGGCCCGTCGGCCGGTAAACGGCGGCCGGCGGCCGCTTCAGGGCAATCGCATTCGAGGCTGGGTTCCGCCCGGCAACGCTCGGCGCGGGACCCCATCCCGCCAAGCCTCCCTTCCACGCTGCGCTTGCTCCGTTGAAAACCCTTTTCGTTGCGGTTCATTCATGAGAACAATGGCATTGCGAGTCCTCGGGACATGGAGGTCCTGTTATGCGCGCAATGACCAAGTCTCCGTTGCGGCTGGCTCGCGAAGCGCTGGAATTGGGGCTGAAATCGTTGCCTGCGTATTCTGGCCGGTTTTCGCGCCACGATTTTTCGCAGCCCCAGCTCTTCGCGATCCTGGTGCTCAAGGTTTTTTTCAAGACCGATTTTCGCGGCATTGTGGCGATTCTGGCCGAATGGCCCCATCTGCGCCGCGCCTTGGGTCTGAAGAAGATTCCGCATTACTCCACGCTTTGCTACGCGCAGGAGCGATTGCTGAAGGATGGTCGATTCGATCGGCTGCTGAGCGCGGTCTGGAAGCAAGCTCGACTCCAAGGCTTGATCGACCGCAAGCCGGAATTTGCGATCGACGCCACGGGTCTGGAAACCCGGCATGTCAGCGCCCACTATATGAATCGGAGGGGCGAGCAGCACTTCGAGCAAAGGACCTGGCCCAAGCTCACGGCCGTTTATCACACGGCAACTCATTTGATTGCCGGTGCGGTGGCCGGCCGCGGACCCAGCAGCGATTCCAGCCAGTGTCCCCCAGCGATCCGCCAAGCAGCGGCCAACCTGCATCCCCACAGGGTCTTGGGCGACAAGGGCTACGATTCGGAACCGATTCATCAGCTTTGCCGCGACGAGCTTGGAATTCGCAGCACCGTGATCCCCTTGAACCCGCGCAATACCGGTCGAAAATGGCCAAAGACCAAATACCGCAGACAAATGCGAAAGCGCTTCTTCAAGCGCGTCTACGGACAGCGCTGGCAGGCGGAAAGCGGATTCTCGCGCCACAAACGGCGGCTCGGCTCGGCCCTGACCGCACGCAGCGAAACCACGCGGCGCTCGGAAATTCTGTTGCGTGTGCTCGTTCACAACCTGCTCATCCTGAGATGATTCACGGTTAGGTTTTCAACAGAGCAAGCATGAGTCCCAGCATCCAGTACCTCTCGCGTGCGTCGGACTTGTTGAAGTCCTGATTCAGGGCCCCGGAGCTGGCATGCACCGGCTCGAACTGCGCCGTGCCCTTGCCGAAGCCCAGGCCGATCAGCCAGGCGCTGAAATTCGCCGTGAGCTGCACCTCCGTCAGGCGGTAGGTGATGTCGCGGCCGGCGAGGGGGTATGTGGGGTCCTTGAAGCCGGACTGGTAGGTGGCGTAGCCGATCCCGAGGTGCAGGGGCGTTTCGAGCATGATGCGTCCGCCGCTGGGCGACTTGGCCTCCGGCGCGGTCGGGGTCGTCGGAGCAGCCACAAAGCGGTAACCGACCGGCACGCCCAGTGCGAGCGTGTAGCCGCTTTTCTGCGCCCAGGCCGAGGGCAGGCAGAGCAGCAGCGCCAGGCAGACCCCGGCTGCGAGACCAAGACGCTTCATCGGGAATCGACTCCGCTGACGGAATCTTGACGCCGGGCGGATCGTGGCAGCGGGCCCGGCGCACGTTGTGGCAGGAGCGCACCGGGAGGCCCGGCCATCCCCCGCCTCGGCAATCCATTCAAGATGCGTTCCAGTGGTGCCGCGGGAAAGGGCCCTGGGCGCCGCGGCCCGGTGGGTGCCCAGGCGTGGCGCCGGCGCGGCCCGGGCGCGGCTCAGGCGCTCCTCAGCCGGTGCGGCGGGGGCGGTTGACCAGGAACAGCCCCGGGCCCACCAGCGCGATGGCGAGCAGGGTGATGGCGTTGATGGGCTCGCCCAGCAGCAACCCCGCCAGCAGCACGCCCCAGAGCGGCGTGAGGAAGGTGAAGGACTGCATGGCGCTGGCCGGGTAGATGCGCAGCAGGCTCATCCAGGCCAGGTAGCTGAAGAACACGATCACGATGCCCTGGAACACCACGATGGCGCCGGCCAGCGCAGGGATGGCGTGCCAGCCGCCGGAGCCCGCCAGCGCCGCCGCGCCCAGCAGCACGGGCGTGGAGACGAGAATCTGCACGTAGAGCAGCTCGAAGCCGCTCATGTCCGCCACCATGAAGCGCTTGATGTAGAGCGTGGCGGTGCCCCACAACGCTGCCCCGGCGATGACCAGCGCGTCGCCGCGCCAGTAGCCCCACTGGCCCCCATAGAGGTCGCCGCCGAACAACGCCACGATGCCGGCGAAGGCGAAGAGCAGCCCCAGCCAGCGCAGGGGCGACATGCGGTCGCCTGGCAGCAGGGTGTGCGCCCCCACGGCCACGAAGAACGGCGCGGTGTTGATGTAGATGGCCACGTGCCCGCCGCTGGTCAGGCTGGCGCCGCCGTAGAACAGGCAGAACTCCAGCGCGAAGAGCAGGCCCACGGCCAGGCTGTGCGCAGCCAGGCGGCCGCGGAACCAGAGCCGCTCGCCGCGCCAGGCGCCCCAGGCCAGCAGCAGCCCCAGCGCCACCACTCCCCGCAGGCCCGCCGCCAGCAGGGGGTCCATGCCAGTGGTGACGGCCTTAATGGTGATGGCATTGAGCCCCCACAGGGCGCTCAGGCCGGTCATCCACAGCACCAGGGTCGCATCCACCGGTCGCGAGAGCGCTGGCACGGCACGCGGGCGCGGCGCGGCAGTCAGCCTCGGCGCGGGAGGCCGCGCGGTCATGCACCGGCTCCGGGGCCGACGGCGGCGGGGAGGGGCCGCGTGCCGCGCGGGCGGTTGACCAGGTACAGCCCCGCGCCCACCAGCGCCATGCCGCCGGCCAGGTACCCGCTCAGCCGCTCGCCCAACAGCACGTGCCCCGACAGCACGCCCCACAGTGGCGTGACGAACACGAAGGACAGCAGCGCGCTGGGCTGGTAGCGGTCCAGCAGCGTCACGAACATCAGGTGGGAGAAGAACACCACCACCACCGCCTGGTAGGCCAGCATTGCGGCGCTGGCGGGGCCGAAGGCGAAGAACAGCTCGGGCTCGGCCCAGCCTGAGAAGGCCAGCATCAGCGGGGTGGCAAGCACGAGCTTGTTCCACAGCAGCGGGAAGGGCCGCACCTGGCCCAGGATGAAGCGCTTGACGTGCAACGTGGACGCGCCCCACAAGAGCGCAGAGGCCAGGATCAGCAGGTCGCCCTGCCACACCCCCGGCGCCTGCACCAGCAGGCCGTCGGAGAACAGCAGCGCGACCCCCGCGAAGGCCGCGCACAGGCCCACCAGCTTGAGCGCGCTCAGGCGATCCTGCGGAAAGAGGAAGTGCGCGCCGAGGGCCACCACGAAGGGCGAGGTGTTGATGAAGAGCGAGAAATGGCCCGCGTTGGAAAGCTGTGCGCCGCTGTACGAGCAGATGAACTCGCCCGCGAAGAGCGCGCTGTTCAGCACCACGTGCCAGCGCGCGGGCGCCGCAATGCGGAAACCCAGCCCGCGCCACAGGCCGAAGGCGGTGAGCAGCACGATCGCCGCCAGATTGCGCAGGCTGGCGCCCATCACGGGCGCGACACCCTGCGTGAGCACCTTCACCGAGACGGCGTTGAAGCCCCAGATCGCCGTGAGGCCGAGCATCCACAGCACGAGCGCCGGGTCCGGGCGCTCGTAGCGCCCCGGCGGCGGTGCTGGTGGCGAGGCCGTTGCCGGGGCGGGCTGCGCCGGGAGCACCGGCGAGGGCGCCGTCACGACACGCCGCACTGTCGCACGGGCTCGCGCACCCAGGCGATAAGCTGCCGCCAGATCTCCTGCCGCCCCGCGCCGGTCTGCGCAGAGCAGGCCAGCGGCGGCGCGTCCAGTTCCAGCGCCGCGGCCACGGCGCGCAGGCGCGTCGCGACCTGGCCGCGCTTGAGCTTGTCGATCTTGTTGGCCACGTAGAGCGCCGGCACGCCCGCCGCATCCAGCCAGGCCTTGAGCTGCCGATCCAGCGGGCCCGGGTCGTGCCGCGCGTCGAGGATCACCACCACGCCGCGCAGCGCCTCACGCCCGCTCAGGTAGGCCAGGATCAGCCCCTCCCAGCTCTGCCGCACGGCGAGCGGGACCTTGGCGAAGCCGTAGCCGGGCAGGTCCACCATGCGGTAGCTGGCGTTGATGACGAAGAAATTGATGGCCTGCGTCTTGCCCGGCGTGGCGCTCGTCTTGACCAGTCCCCGCCGGTTCAGCAGCGCATTGATGAGACTGGACTTCCCGACGTTGGATTTGCCGGCGAAGGCCACTTCCGGTAAGACTGGGGGAGGAAAGCCGCGGGGCGAAACGGCACTCTGCACGAATTCCGCGGAAACGATTTTCATGCCGGGTCCGGGAGCATGACCACCCCTTCGCAACCTTCCCACCAGGCGCACCGGCAACAGGCCAAGGCCCGCATCGCCTGCGGGGTGATCACCGTCAGCGACACGCGAACGGAAGAAACGGACAAGAGCGGCCAGCTCATCAAGCAGCTGCTGCAGGACGCCGGGCACGCGACGCAGGCGTACCATATCATCAAGGACGAGCCGAGCCAAATCCGGCCCCTGCTGGAAGCCCTGCTGGCGCGCCCGGACGTGGAGGCGCTGATCATCAACGGCGGTACCGGGGTGGCGCGGCGGGACGTCACGTTCGACGTGGTGAGCGCCATGGTGCAAAAGCCGCTGCCGGGCTTCGGCGAGCTATTCCGCGCCCTCAGCTACGAGGAGATCGGCTCGGCGGCGATGCTGAGCCGGGCCACCGCGGGCGCCATCGGGGACAAGGTGCTGTTCTCCATGCCCGGCTCCTCGGCGGCCGTGCGCCTGGCGATGGAAAAGCTGGTGCTGCCCGAGCTGCCGCACATCGTCTACGAGCTGCGCAAGTGAGCCCGCTGCGGGACGCCCAGCCCCGCACGACCCATCCCCCGCACGACCGGCAATGAGCGGCAAATCGCCTCCGATCCGCCAATCGACCGAGTCCCGCACCGAGTCCCGCACCCAGCCCGGAGCCGATGCGGAGCTGGTCCTGCGGGACGAGTCGGACGAGATCATCGACAACCTCAAGCAGCAGCTGCAGGCCCTGCAGGCCCAGCTCAACCGCTACAAGCCCAGCGGCGGGGCGGGCGGCAGCGCCGGCGGCACGATCCGGTCCGCGGACGAGCGCCGCGCTTTGGACTTCGGGCTCACGCCGCACATCGCCTCGCGCCTGCAGATTCCCGCCGAAGAGCTCGCGGAGCGGCTGGAGCGGCTGATCGAGCAGGTGCAGGATCCGGCGATCCGGGCTGAGTTGGAGGCCTGCCGCGACTCCGCCTTCTTCCTCAACGAGACCTTCCAGCGCATCGCCGAGCAGCACGAGGCGCTCACCGACTCGCTCACCGCCGATCCGCTGGTGATGGACGCGCGCACGTTCTGCGAGCGGCTGGAGTTCTCCCTGCACCAGCGCAGCCTGGGCGTGCGGGTGGAGGCGACCTCGCCCCTCCCGGCGCAGTTGCGGCTCTCCCCCCAGAGCGCCATCACGGTGCTGATGACGCTGACCGAGCTCGCCGTGGGGCTCTTCGGCAGCACCGAGCGCCTCACCGTGGCCTGCCCGCGCCTGGACGACGCGGAGGAGGGCGCGGACACCTACCTGCAACTGCAGATAACCGGCGGCAAGGCCTGGAAGGACGTGGCCGAGGGCGAGGCCGTCTCGGCGGTCGCCATCCGCTCCGGCGCGCGCTCGCGGGCCGTGGTGGATCTGCTCTACGTGGAAAAGATCATCGAAATGCGCGGCGGCTCGCTGGACTTCCTGCGCCGCAACCATCGCGTGTGCGGCTTCACCGTGCACATCCCCATCACGCTGCTCAAGAAGCCCACCCCCGGCCCCGCGCGCGGCTAGGCGGCCCGGCGACCTCCGGCCCACTCAGGGCCGGGACGCACAGCCGCGGCTGGAGCGCGATTCCCCCTCTCCAGGGGGAGCGGTCTCGCGCGTTGCTGCGCAATGGCCCACGAACCGCTTGTGACCCGCGCCAGGAGACCCGTGCGTCGGGGTTCTGCGGCGCGGGGAAGGCCAGCGCGTGGGGTCCCCGCACGGCCTGCCCTGTGCATCTTGCTGCAGGTTCTGGCAAGATAAGCTGTTAAGGGATGCTGCACACCTGTCACGAGTCCCGCGCTTGATCCGTCTGCTGACAGCCCCGCTGCGCGCCGCCGCCTACCTGCTGGCCAAGTTCTGGGGCGGCGAGGAGGACTGGGCCCGGCTCAAGCGCCTGCTGGCGCTGATCTGGGTCTACAAGGGGCTGATCCTGGTGGCCCTGGTGTGCATGGTCACCTACAACCTGCTCAATGCGCTGCCGGCCTGGTACGTCAAGGACGTCGTGGACTCGCTGCAGCGCGGGCGCGTGCCGGACATCGGCAAGTTCACGCTGGTGGCCAGCGCCATCTTCGGCATTTTCTTCGTCAAGGGCCTGTTCTACTTCGCGCACAACTACCTGCTGGGCAAGGCCACCCAGCGCATGGTGCACCGGCTGCGCGCGACGCTCTTCAACCACCTGCAGACGCTCTCGTTCTCCTTCTACTCCAACCGGGCCTCGGGCGACCTGATTTCGCGCTTCACCGCGGACCTGATCGTCCTGCAGAACGCCGTGCGGGTGGTGGTGCTGGGTCCGCTGCGGGATATCCCGCAGATGTTCGTCTTCCTGGCGATCCTGCTCTACCGCAGCTGGCAGCTGTTCCTGGTTTCGATCGTGATCATCCCCATCGCGCTGGCGCTGATCAACCGCTTCGGCAGCCGCACCAAGCGCCTCACCACCCAGCGCCTGGCGAGCTTCGGGGAGATGACGACGATCCTGCACGAGACGATCAACGGCATCCGCGTCGTCAAGGCCTTCAGCATGGAGGCCTACGAGCGCAAACGCTTCATGGCGGCCAATGACGACGTGCTGAACCGCTCCAATCGCACGATCCGCATCACGTCGTACTCGCAGCCGGTGCTGGAGACCATCGGCGCGCTGGCCGGCGCGGCCATCATCATGTACGGCGGCTACCTGATCATCCACGGGTCCATCACGCCTGGCGACTTCGTCTCGTTCATCCTGGCGTTCTTCATGCTGAACGACCCGATCAAGAAGCTGAACGCGTTCACCCTGACGGTGCAGGAGGGTCTGGCGGCGCTGGAACGGGTGTACCAGGTGCTCGACATCCCCGCGCAGGACGTGGACCGGCCAGGTGCCCAGGCGCTGGCGCCCATCCGCGAGCGCCTGACGATCCACATCGACCGCTTCGGATACGAGAATACCGAGGAGCCGGCCCTGCAGGAGATCGACCTGGAGGTGAAGGCGGGGCAGGTGGTGGCCCTGGTGGGGCCGAGCGGCGCCGGCAAGACCTCCCTGGTCAACCTGATTCCGCGCTTCTTCGAGCTCAGCGACGGCGCGATCCGGATCGACGGGGTGGACACGCGCGAGGCGACGCTGGCCTCGCTGCGCGGGCAGATCGCCATCGTGACGCAGGAGATCTTCCTGTTCAACGACACGGTCGCCGCCAACATCGCCTACGGCAATATCGAATGCCCGCGCGAGCAGATCATCGAGGCGGCGCAGGCCGCCTACGCGGACGGATTCATTGGCGAGCTGCCGCATGGCTACGACACGCGGGTGGGCCAGGGCGGCATCCACCTCAGCGGCGGGCAGCGCCAGCGCCTGGCCATCGCGCGGGCGCTCATCAAGAACGCCCCGATCCTGATCCTCGACGAGGCCACCTCCGCGCTGGACTCCGAATCGGAACAGGAGGTGCAGAAGGCCATCCAGACGCTCATCCGCAACCGCACCACCATCGTCATCGCGCACCGGCTGTCCACCATCCGTCAGGCAGACGTGATCTGCGTGTTGGACAAGGGCCACATCGTGGAGCGGGGCGGGCACGAGGAGTTGCTGCGGCGCGGCGGGCTCTACAAGAAGCTGTACGACATGCAGTTCCGTGAAATGGATCAGCCAGCCGGCACCGGCCGCTTCAACCTGCGCCGGCCCTTCGGTCGCGGCAAGGCCGGCGAAGGCAAGAGCGTAACCGGTCCGAACTAGTCGTCCCCCCCAGCCTGATGTCAGCAGCGGACGCAGTTCGGAGAGGGGTGCCCCCCTCCGAGCCGCAAGGGCCGGCGCGCGGCCGCTACGGCGCCAAGTGGCTGCTGTCGTTGAAGCACACGAGGTGGAAGCGCCCGTCGCTGTGCCGCACCGCGCTGAGCGAGCAGGGCTCCGTCACGAAGTCCCCGATCTTGTCCGGCGCAAAGCGCAGCAGGTGGTACAGCAGCGCGCGGATGACGTCCCCGTGCAGCACGAACAGCACGGCCTGCCCGGCGCTCTCGCCCACCCACCGCTCGAAGGCCGGCCCGACGCGCAGGGTCACGTCGCGATAGGACTCGCCCTGCGGATAGCGGAAGCCGAAGGGATCGGCGGCCAGGGCGCGTTCCACGTCCGGCGGCACGCCGACACGGGGCATGCGGCCCTCCCACGTGCCCTTGGAAAGCTCCCAGAAGGCGTCCTCCCCCGCGACGGGCCCCAGGCCCAGCACCGCGCCGATGACGGTGCCGGTCTCCATCGCGCGCGGCAGGGAGGAGCAGACGATGCGCTGCACGGCGGGCCGGGTGCGCGCCAGCCGCTCGGCCAGCCGGCGCGCCTGCGCGCGGCCCTCGGGCAGCAGCCGGGCCTGCGGCGAGCGGCCCATGTACAGGTGCGTCTGCAGGTTGTGCTCGCTGAGGCCGTGCCGCGTGATGTAGAGAGTGGTCTCGCTGCCGCTGCCCATGCCCGCTCCGCCGTGGCGCTCCGCCCGGGCCGGCCTCTCCCGCACTGCCGGCCGGTGCCCAGGCCCACCCTAGCCGCTCCCGTGCCCGAGCGGAAGCCCACCGGTGCGTCGTTGACGCGGAAACCGGCGGCAGCCGGGCGATGCCGGGTGGACGGAGCGGACGGCTAGAAGTGGTAGAACAGGCTCAGGCGCACCAGGGTGCCCGACATGTCGATGGTGGTGGCGTTGGGGCCGTTGCCCAGCAGGTCCAGGTAGGGATTGCGGTCCAGGGTCACCTGGTTCGCATTGACGACGCAGATCTCGTAGCGGACGCCCCAGTTGTCGCCGCGGGTTTCCAGGCCCATGCGCTTGCTGCCCACGGCGCTCTGGGAGAAGGAGACGATCTTGGCGGGCGCGTTGACGGTCTGCTGCGCGATGATCTTGCCCTCGACGAATCCCAGGCCGAAGCCGACGAAATAGTTCAGCCCCGGCTCGTTGGGATTGAAGATGTAGAAGCGCAGCACGGTGCTGTAATAGTACAGGTCCATCTGGATTGGCGTGACGCCGGCCTGGCCGTTGGTGGCGTCGGAATCGCGCTCGTGCAGCGGCGCATAGTCGAAGCCCAGGCCGATGCCGCGCGGCAGGAACAGCCCGGTATTCGTCAGCCCCTCGACGCCGAAGGGCGGCAGGGCGTGCACCATGCGCGTCACGAAGCCCGCGTCGGAATCGGAGGTGCGCGTGCCGAACGTGAAGGCCGTCGCCCCGGCCGCGCGGCCGTTGACGTAGCTGCCATCCTCGGTGATCTGGTAGAACGGATGGGTGGTGAAGCTCATCTGGTCGATGAGGGAGATCCCCACGCGCAGGTGAAACTCCGACCCCGGCGCGGCCGGCGCCGGAGCGGCCGGGCCCCCTGCGCCGGGTGCGGCCCCGGGCTGTCTGGGGGCGAGGGGCACGGCAGGGGCGGGCGCCTGGGCCTGGGCCAGGCCGGTCCACCCCAGCAGCAGCGCCAACAGCACCGCCGCCAGCAACGCGCCGGCGGTGCAGCGTGGCGTGGGGTGCGGCCGGGAGTGCCTCGCGCGGGTGTGATCAGGAGCCTTCATAGTCCTCGGCACGTGCAGATGGCTCTGCCGATGCCTGTGATGCAATTATCGTGACGCGTGCCTGGCCGGGCCCCTCAGGGCGCCGCCGGCGCCCGCGGAGGAGCGGTG
The DNA here is from genome assembly GCA_041477795.1 of bacterium. Lineage (GTDB taxonomy): Bacteria > SAR324 > SAR324 > SAR324 > JACQKK01 > DATFMP01. The sequence goes on along the minus strand of JBGOUY010000072.1, from coordinate 4,798 downwards.
CGTGGAGCTGGAAGCCCTGCTGGGGGAAGCCGCGCGGTGGATCGCCGCGGCGCGCAAGAGCATCGTGTTCACCGGCGCCGGCGTGAGCACGGAGAGCGGCATCCCGGACTTCCGCAGCGCCGCCGGCCTGTGGAGCCGCTACGACCCGGCCGAGTATGCGACCTTGGGCGCATTCCGTTCCAATCCGGCCAAGGTCTGGCACATGCTGGCGGAGATGGAGCAGGTGCTGGATACCCGCCCCAACGCCGGGCACGAGGCGCTGGCGCGCCTGGAGGCCGAGGGCGCCGTGGCCGGCATCATCACGCAGAACATCGACGGGCTGCACCAGGCCGCCGGCAGTCGCACGGTGGTGGAATACCATGGCTCCAATCGCAGCTACACCTGCCTCACCTGCCGCGAGCGCTTCGCGCGCGAGACGGTGCGCGCCATGCCCCGCGCCGCCGACAGCCCCATGCCCCTGCCCGGCGCCTGCAGCCACCCAGTGCGGACCGCGGGCGGGCGGCCCTGCATCGTCAAGCCCGACGTGGTGTTCTTCGACGAGATGATCCCGGACAGCGCGCAGTTGGGCACGCTGCAGCTCCTGCAGGGGGCGGACCTGATCCTGGTCGCCGGCACCTCCTGCGAGGTCTATCCGGCGGCGGACATCCCCTGGCAGGTGCGCCGGCAGGGCGGGCGCATCATCGAGCTGAACCTGGAGCCTGCGCCTGCGCTGCGCGCGGACCTGGTGCTGCAGGGCCGCTTCACAGCCGTCATGACCGCCCTGCACGCCCGCTGGGCCGCGCTCCGCGCCGGAGAAACGGGCGCCTGAGGGACGGGCCCGCCGCTGGCGGCAACCGGACCTGATTACCGTCCAGACGCGGCGACTTTGACACAGAGTCTGTAGTTCTTCGCCGCAGTCGAGATTGCCTGGGATGTACGGGCAGGTATCCGCGGGACCGCCTGCTTGGGTTGACGCAAGGCTTCGAGCCTGACCGGCAGGTCAAGCGGCTCCGGTTGTACCAGATGCTGACGATGGCGGGATGCTCCATTGGCAACGGTCTCGTGTGGCCTCGGTTGTTGCGATAGGTTCATTTCGGATTCGGCCTGCGGCGGCTCACCGGGTGTTCTTCGGCGAAAAGTGCATCTTGGGTTGCCCTAGGCGCAAGCCAACCCCTATTTTCGCACCCTTTAGGAGGGCGCCGGATGACCGCAACCAAGGCCACGCCGCACGACTCATCCGATTTGGATGTGGATCCCGCGCCGCAACGAATGAGCGCGGATTTCCAACGAGGTCCCGCTATTTATCATCCCTCGAAGTTCTGGTCTGCGATCAACGAGAAGCACCTGGACTGGCTATCTCACGGTGGGCTGGAGGACTTCAAGCGCAGCCTCAACAACAGCTATTTCCAGTTCCACATCAGCTCCAAGAGCGACTATTTTCGTCATGCCCTGATGCGGTTTTTCAGGCTGGCGGCCAGACACCCATCGTATCTGCGCTTCCTGGTGCTAGGACGGATCAGCGACTTTCGGGGCAAAACCACACAAAACGAAGACTATCGCCGCTCGTGGCGTCAACGCTATCTCTACAAGTTGTATGTGCTTGCGTTGTACAGCCTGATCAGTGCCGATGATGAATTCGGTCTTCTCGCGCGACTGGACGAGCCCTTGGTGGGTCATCCAGTGGTGGTGCGCCTGGGACCGCGCCGGCTGTCGCAGGACCTGTGCAACTCCTACGCTGAATACGCCTATATCCGCCGCACCCTGGGTGCAGCTTTTGATGGACTGCATTCCATCGCTGAGATCGGCGCGGGCTATGGCCGGCTCATTTACATCTTTCAGGCGCTCCATCCATCGGTCAGGACGTTCATTGCGGATATCCCGCCTGCCCTGTTGGTCGCCGAATGGTATCTGCGCAGGGTATTCCCGGAGCGCTCCGCGCGTGGCTACCTGGACGCTCCCGATCCACCGCCGGCCGGCGCTTCTGACCCCGTCATGACCTTCATGCTCCCGCAAGGATTGGAGTACCTGCCGGACAAGTCCCTGGATCTGGTTATCAACGTGAGCAGCCTGCACGAGATGACGTTCGACCAGATCGAGACCTACTTCGCGTTGGTCGATCGCAAGGCGAGGTATTTCTATCTGAAGCAATGGTTCAATTGGACGAACGAAACCGACAATCAGAACGTCTCCATCATGTCCTATCCCGTCCGGCGTCATTGGAGGCTGCTGAACCTGCGCCTGAATCCCACCAATTCGCGCATGTTTGAGGCTCTGTTCCAACTGCCCTGATGCCGGCCAGGCCCGCGGCCTGCGCCGGTGGCCTTCGCACCCGCGCCGCGGTCGTTCGAGCCACCAAGCCGAACCGCCTTCACCGCTGCGCTGGCGCGGCTCCGGCCCTTGCCGTAAGTTCGAGTGGCACTTGCCGCGCCGCGGGCATGCCCTAAGCTGGAGTCGTCCGGCGCGCCGCGTGCATCGCAAACGGCGGGCCGGGGCGCTTGCCCCGCGGGCGCGGATTCTCCATCGAACACAGGAAGGACGGAACCCAGGCGCATGGCAGCGGAACGGCTGGTGATCAAGGTGGGCACGGGCGTGCTGACGCGTCCTTCGCACCACCTGGACTACAACGTGATCCACCAGATCGTGGACCAGATCGGGCGCCTGCGCCGCGAGGGGCACCAGGTGGTGCTCGTCACCTCCGGCGCGGCCGGGGCGTCCCACGGGCTGGTGGACGGGCAGCGCGAGCACAAGGCGCTGCTGCGCCTGCAGATGATGACCGCGGTGGGCCAGCCGCGCCTCATGCAGACCTACGCGGACTTCTTCCGCGAGCACAGCATCGTCATCGCCCAGGCCCTGCTGACCCGCTATGACTTCGGCGACCGCGAGCGCTACCTGAGCATCCGCCACGTGCTGGAGGGCCTGCTGGCCATGGGCATCGTGCCCATCGTCAACGAGAACGACGTGGTGGCGGGCGAGGCGCTCACCTTCGGGGACAACGACTTCCTCTCCGCCGCGGTGGCCTCCACCATCGGCGCGCACCGGCTGTTCCTGCTCACCACCATGGACGGCTTCTACGAGGGCGGCGACCCCAAGGTGAGCCCGCAGGCGCGCCTGCTGCACGAGGTGCGCGAGATCAGCGCGGAGATGTGGAAGAGCTGCCAGCCCACGCTTTCCATGGGCGGCCGCGGCGGCATGTACTCCAAGCTCAAAGCGGTGGACATGGTGACCGCCTTCGGGATCGAGGCCTACATCGCGCCGGGCAAGGAGCCCGCCGTGGTGTCGCGCATCATCGCCGGCGAGACGCTGGGCACGCACTTCCCGCACCGCCAGAAGCGCATGAAGTCCTACCGCCAGTGGCTGCGCTTCGGCGCCCTGAGCGTGGGCAAGCTGTTTGTGGACGCCGGCGCGGAGAAGGCGTTGCGCAACAACAAGAGCCTGCTGCCCGCCGGGATCACCCAGGCCGAGGGCAACTTCCGCCCCGGCGAGGTGGTGGAGATCTACAACGCGAAGCAGGAGAAGCTGGGCGTGGGCGTGGTGGAGATGGCCTCCGACGTGCTGGGCGCCATCATCCGCGGCGAGCAGGCCGCCCCCCGCTCCGACGAGGCGGTGCACAAGGACCGCCTGCTGATGGTCTAGCCGCCCGCCTGGCACGCTGGGCCAGGACCGTGCCCGGCCCGTCACTTCAGCTTCGAATACTTCGTGGGCGTGAGCATATAGTTGGTGACGTGGGTCGTCAGCGGGCCGTTCTTCTCGGTCTCGGCCCGCGCCTTGTGCCACTCCGGGTCGGCCTGGAACGCGCCCCACTTCTGCTCCCGCTCGGCCAGGTCCTTCCACTCCAGCAGGTAGTACAAGTCCTGGTTGCTCTCGCCGATCAGCACCGTCCAGAAGCCGACGGGCCGGATGTTGTGCATCTCCCACATCTTCAGCGTGACGGTCTCGAAGCGCTTGTTGAGATCGGGCAGGCGGCCCGGGGCGCAGTGGTAGATGCGAAGCTCGTAGATCATGGGGGTGTCCCGGGGTTCGAGGGAAGCAGCGGGCTGGGGCCATGCCGGCCCGTGGCTGACACGCGCCCTCCCTACCACGAGGATCGCGCGGGCGTCCATGCGCCGCGCGCGTCGGCCGGGCGCGCGGGCAGGGTGCGGAATAGCCGCAGGTTACGAGGGAGCAAGCCCCTGTGCCGTTGGCGCCTCGCGCAAGCCTTTCCGGCCAGCGGCTTCGTTTGGAAATTCCGCCGGGACGCCGACGGGGGCCTCCCCCCGACCCCCGCCCAAGGCGGGGGAGACCAGCGGGTCCGGCGCTCCCGGCCAAGCCGCCGCCGCGCGCTCCCACCACTCGCCCTGGCCTTGGCGGCCGTCCCCCTCCGCGCGGGCAGCGCGGTTCTCTCCTGTGCGGCCCTCGCCCTGCAACCGGCGCAGCTCGGCGAGCAGCCGCGCCGCGTTGCGCTCGAGCATCGTCTCGTAGCGCGCCAGCCGCGCCAGGGCGCCGCCGTACGGCGCGGCGTCCCGCGTCCAGGCCGCTCCCAGCCCTTCGTCCCGCCCCATGGCATCGCGCCGCAGGCGCTCCAGCAGCTCCGCCTCGATGACCGGCACGCGCGCCAAGCGCCATTGCGCCGCCGCGATGCGCTCGACGATCCGCTTCTCCAGCGGCGTGTCCGGCCACAGCTCGTGGATCAGGCTCAGCCGCAGTTCCTCGTATTCCGCGCCGTCCTCGTCCGCCAGCACGATCTGGCGCGAGAGCAGGCCGTGCTTGGTGGCATTCCGCGCGGAGGTCGCCTTGCCCTTCGGCGTGCGCGGGCCGGTGGACTTCTTCGCGTTGCGGCGGT
>JBGOUY010000189.1:0-8707 GCA_041477795.1 bacterium | reverse complement strand
TACCGCGACGTGTACTTCGCCTTCGGCCACGGCTCGGTGGGGCTCACCGACGGCGCCCTCACCGGCAAGCTGATCGCCGAGCTGGTGGCGGAACGGCCTCCCACCGTCGACGTGACGCCCTACCGTCCGGACCGCTTCTAGCAGGCTGCGGAAATACGCCGGTCTTGCAAAAGACACCTGCTGCAACCGCAGATTTCGCAGATGACACAGATTTCAAAGACCAACCGTCGGCCCTGCCTGCGCCGGCACTATCGGATGGAACACCGGCGAAGCCAACGGGCTTCCAGAGCGGGCTCCCGCGTTGCCTCCCCAGACAGTACGCGCTCGACTTGCCCAGCGGATGCGCCGAATACAGAAGTTGCGCCACGTCCAGCAGGCACTCTGTGAAATCTGCGGAATCTGCGGTTCCGTAGTTCGTCCGCAGCCTGCCGGCCGCCTGCACCCGGCGGCTCGCGGGCGCCGGCGCGGGCCTGCGGCGCCTCTTGCCCTCCGGCCCGGCGTTGGCCTAGGGTACGCCAAACGGGCGCCGCCCGGCGCCTGCGCCTCTTCCTATTCGCGGGGAGCCTCCCCGCCCACCGCAGACGAGCGATCCCATGGATGCATTCGACCTCTCCGGCAAGGTGGCCATCGTCACCGGCGGCAACGGCGGCATCGGCCTGGGCATGGCGCGCGGGCTGGCCCGCGCCGGCGCGTCCGTGGCCATCGCGGCCCGCAATGCCGGGAAATCCGCCCAGGCCGTCAAGGAACTGCAGGCGCTCGGCGCCAAGGCCATCGCCGTCTCGGTGGACGTGACCAAGATGGATCAGGTGCAGGCCATGGTCGCCGCGGTCGTCAAGCAGCTTGGGCGGGTGGACATCCTGGTGAACAACGCCGGCACCAATATCCGCAAGCTGCCCCAGGACCTCTCCGAGGCCGAATGGCACACGGTGATCGACACCAATCTCACCAGCGCCTGGGTCTGCGCCAAGGCCTGCTACCCGGAGATGAAGAAGGCGGGCGCGGGCAAGGTGCTCAACAACGGCTCCATGATGTCCATCTTCGGCGCACCCTGGGCGCCGGTCTACGCGGCTAGCAAGGGCGGCCTGGTGCAGCTCACCAAGTCGCTCGCGACGGCCTGGGCCAAGGACAACATCCAGGTCAACTGCTTCCTGCCGGGCTGGATCGACACCGAGCTGACGCAGGGCGCGCGGCGGCAGGTCGAAGGGCTGCACGACCGCGTGCTGGCGCGCACGCCCGCCGGGCGCTGGGGCCACATCGACGACTTCCAGGGCATCGCCGTGTTCCTGGCGAGCCCCGCCTCCAACTTCGTCACGGGCACGGCCATTCCCGTCGACGGCGGCTTTTCCGTGCTGGGCTGAGCCAATCCCCCGCTGCACCGACCCGGAGCGACGTGCACCATGGCACCCTACAAGGTCTACATCCTCAAGTACGCCCGCCGCGACGCGATGTACGGCGAGCTGAAGCTCGGCGACATCCACGACACCACGATGCTCGACATGGGCTACTTCATGTGGGTGCTCACCAATGGCGAGCACACGGCCGTGGTGGACACGGGCTTCACCGAGGCGCTCTGCAAGAAGCGCAAGCGGCAGTGGATCTGCGATCCGCGCGTGCGCTTCGAGTCCGTCAAGATCGACCCGGGCCAGGTGCAGCACGTGATCCTCAGCCACATGCACTGGGACCATGCGGGCAACTACGAGCTGTTCCCCAAGGCGACGTTCTACGTGCAGGACGACGAGATGGCGTTCTGGACGGGGCGCTACGTGAAGTACAACCACTTCCGCGGCGCCATGGAGCCCGAGGATGTGTGCAAGCTGGTGCGGCTCAACTACGACGGCCGCGTGCAGTTCGTGAGCGGCACGGAGGAGGTGCTGCCGGGCGTGCAGCTGCACCGCCTGGGCGGCCATACCAAGGGCATTCAGGTGACCGAGGTGCCCACCGCGTCGGGCACGGTGGTGGTGGCCTCGGACGCCGTGCACACCTATCGCAACTACCGCGACATGCGGCCCACGCCCATCATCCACAACGCGCCCGAGTACCTGGAGGGCTACGACCGCATCCGGCGCCTGGCCAGGCAGGAGTCCTACGTGCTGGCCGGGCACGACACCGAGCAGATGAAGAACCATCGCCCCGTGGCCGAGGGCGTCGCGGTCGTCGAATAGCGGCTGTCGAAGAGCCACCGACGAATCGCCGCCGTCGGATTGCCGCGGCCCGCCCGCCGCCCGCCCCATGCCTGAACCCTTGCTGGCCGATGCGATCGTGCTGCTGCACCTGGCCTACGTGGGCTTCGTGGTGCTGGGCTACGCCGCGGTGCCGCTGGGGGCGGCGCTGGGCTGGCGCTGGGTGCGCCGGCGCGCCTGGCGCCGCCTGCACCTGGCCGCCATCGCGCTGGTCGCCCTGGAAGGGCTGGTCGGCGTGATGTGCCCGCTGACGTGGCTGGAAGCCGCCCTGCGCGGAGGGAGCGCCCCGGGCAGCTTCGTGGGGCGGCTCGTGCACGCCGTGCTGTTCTACGACCTGCCAACCGGGTTCTTCACGCTGGCCTACGTCGCGCTGGCGCTGGCGGCCTGGGCGCTCTACCGGCTGGTGCCGCCGGAGCGGCCGGGGGAGCTACACGGCGGACAGTAGCCCGCATGTGAGCTTATCTCTCCCAGGGCAACACTAAAGTGTTTGATCAAAATGCGGGCGGCAAGAGGAAAAGGACTATCCGTTGGTGTTTGGGAATAATCTGGGAAACCAGCGGTCAACGACTTCCATTGGAAATCCGAGACGCACTGCGGTTCGTGACGTCGGGGACTCCAATAAACGTCTATCGATTAGCAGTTTCAGCACGGTCCTCGCTTGTCTTTCCTTATAGCCTGTAAGTTCTGTCGCGCGACCACGCGCGAATTCACCCATTAGGAGAGCTTCCCGAATCAAAGGCCAACTGCCTTTGGGCAGCCTGTCCGCGCGTGTTTCTTCTTCAACATGGATTTCAATTCGTCGGAGCAATTCGTCCAATTCCAACAGACGCTCCATGAACTTTACTTGATCGAGACAGGTCGCCAGGAAGAACTCGCAAAACGATTCGAGGCCCTCCAAGCTTAGTGAGCCACGCCCGTCCAGGTCACCTTTCCTATCTGCGTCGGCGTCCATGAGTCTTGCTTTGTATACATCTACGTTGCGCGCTAGCCCCCGGGATACCGACCAAAGGCTGCTTCCGATTCCGAGGTCGTGCAACAATCCGTGAGAAAAGAGTCTTGCCACTCGACCATTGCCGTCAAAGAAGGGGTGGATCCACAATATCCTGTGATGGGAAGCAGCCACGGCGATTATCCGTTGCAGCTTGGACATGGTCGTGCCGCCGTAAGCTTGCTCAAAACGATTTAGGAATCTTGGGAGCGCCATGGCGTTAGGCGGAATGTGTTTCCCAACGCGCACGGCCTCGGTGCGGAGCACTCCTGGCTCTACGTGGATTCGCTCACCGGTGTCCGGGTTGTCTACCCATAACAACTCATCAGGCAGGCGTCGGCAGAACTCCCCGTGAATCCATAGCAAGAACTCCGCGCTGACCACTTCTTTGGGCGCGTTTCCGTGGTCAATCATGCGCTGCACTTCAATGTGTGCACGCGCTTCCAATTGGAGTGCACGCTTGCCCGGTTCTGCAGAATAGTCGTTGGCCAGTGCTCGCTCGATGTCAATGGGAGTCGTATTGTGTCCTTCAATCAGATTGCTATAGTAGCAGTTCATTGACCGCACAAGGTCGCCGATGCTCTCCCGCAGAACGGGGTGCAGTCGGCCGGCCAATGCACTGGCATTAGCGACCAGATCCGTCGCCAAATCTGCAAGTCGATGTCCCCGATCTTCTGGGAGCATTGGTTCCATGAGGCCCGTAGATTCCATATATTTTGCCGATTATTTTGCCGGCTCCAAAATGGCTGTAGAAGCCACTTTAGCACAAATCACATCCCTGGTTATTGCCGGTTTTTTTGCCGGTTTGCGGATATCGAAAACCACGTGCAGGTCATATGCCAGACCTATTGCAATTTCAGCAAGGACGTGCTAGAATTTTTATTGTAGGAAAATTCTAGCACGTCCGCTCCTACCCTCGCCTTCCCAATCCCACCACAGCCAACACAGAAGGAAAATTCTAGCACGTCCTTGCTGCGCCTTCTAATTGCGCAAACACCACGGGATCTGGCTCCGCCACACAAAGATTTTCGATTTGAAAGAGCAACCGCTTCCCGTAGCACTAACTCGCAAAAGAACCGACCCAACCGGATCGGTCCGACAAACAGCTTCTCAGCTAGCGCTCGCATCGATTCGCATCGCAACAGATCCCGTAGTGGGCGGCTGCAATCTGCGGATTCCCTCCGTCGTCCTTGCCGACCTCGGGCTTGCGCGGACGCTCGCGCGGATGGCACAGTGACGGGCCGCGGCGCCGCACGTCGGCGGCGGCACGGCAACGGCCGGCGTGGCCTCCCCGCCCCTTCCGCGGCGCGACCCATTCCCTCTCGCAGAGGAGGCCCCATGGCGCACCGCATTGAAACCACGAAGGTGAACGGGAACCCGATGGAGGTGTTCCTGTTCGAACCCAAGGGCCAGGGGCCGCACCCGGGCATCGTGCTCTGCCAGCACATCCCCGTCGGCCATACCGGCGTCGAGAACGACACGGTCACGCTCAAGACGGCGGAGCGCTACTCGGAGAACGGCTACGCTGTGGCCGTGCCCTTCATCTTCCACTGGTGGCCCAAGTCCGCGGACATGCAGATCAAGCGCGACGCCTTCCGAGACGACTGGACGACCGCCGACCTGAACGCGGCGTTCGACCTGCTCGCCGGCCGCAAGCCGGTGGACGAGCGGCGCATCGCCATCATCGGCCACTGCTGGGGTGGGCGCGTGTGCTGGCTGGGCGCCGGCACCAATCCCCGCTACAAGGCCTGCGCGGTGTTCTACGGCGGGCGCATCAAGCAGACGATGGGCCCGGGCACGCCGCCCGCCATCGACCTGGCCCCCCACATCCGCTGCCCGGTGATCGGCTTCTTCGGCAACGACGACGAGAATCCCTCGCCCGCGGACGTGGACGCCTACGACGCGGCGCTGAGCAAGGCCGGCGTGGAGCACGTGTTCCATCGCTACGACGGCGCCGGCCACGCCTTCCAGTCCTTCAATAACCCCGAGCGCTACCGTCCGCAGGCCAGCGAGGACGCCTGGCAGAAGGTGCTGGCGTTTCTGGGCGAGAAATTACGCTAGCGCGGATGCGGGGTCTGTGCGCCACGTAGGACCCCACCCCGCAGCCCGCCGGCGGCGGGCCGCTGCCCCTCCCCGCTAAGCAGGGAGGAGCGCGCCATTTCGCTTGGACTCAAGCAGAAAGCCCCCTTCCCTGGTGAGCCCCGCTTGCGGGGCGAACCGGCAGCACCGGCGGGGAAGGGGTTTGGGGGATGGGGTCCCGGCGCCTACGGACCCTGCTCCTCGCGTCCGTCGGCGTGGATGGCGAAGCGCCCGCGCTCGCGGGGATGCACCGGGCCGTCGCTGGGCCAGGGCCAGCCGCCGAAGCCCGTGGCCTGATAGTCGCGCAGGGCCTGCCGGATCTCCTCGGGCGAATTCATCACGAAGGGCCCGTACTGCGCGACCGGCTCGCCGATGGGGCGGCCCTGCAGCAGCAACACCTCGCCCGGGCGCTTGCCGTTGGCGAGGGCGACGGCGGCGTCCGGCTGCACCTGGATCGCGTGACCGGCGGCGATGGTGCGCCCGCCCAGCGTGAGGGTGTCGCCGGCGAAGAAGTAGAGCACGCGGTTGACCTCCGCCGGGGCGGGCGGGAGCGTCCAGGTGGCGTCGGGCGCCAGCTTGAGGGTCCACACGGCCACGTGCGCCTCCGGCCGTGCGGCCCAGGAGCTGGGCGGCGGCGCGGGGGGCCGGTGTCCATGCAGGGCGCCCGCGATCAGCACCACCTCGGTGCTGCGCCCGGCACCGTCGCGGAACGTTTCGCGCGGAATCGTCGGCCCCCAGAGCATGGTGAAGTACGCGTCCTTGAGCTTGTCCTCGGCCGGCAGGTTGAGCCAGATCTGGAACAATTCGGTGGGGTTGGGCCGCTCGCGCTGCACGAGCGGGAACATCTCCGCGTGCACCACGCCGCCGCCCGCCGTCATCCACTGCACGTCGCCCTGGCCGAAGCGCGCCGTGGCCCCCAGCGAATCCGAATGGTCGATGAAGCCCTGCCGCGCCAGCGTGATCGTCTCGAAGCCCCGGTGCGGGTGGCGCGGGAAGCCGGGCACCCCATCCCCGTGGTACATGCGCCAGCCGTCGCGGATCTCGAAGTCGCTGCCGATGTTGCGGCCGCGCAACAACGCCGGATCGGGCCCCATGTGCTCGCTGCCGGGCGGATAGGCGTCGTCGTGGTGGACGCAGTGCAGGAACGGGTCCAGCGTCTGCCAGGGGAAGGTCAGCGGGGCTACGGCCAGGATCGCATCGTCGCTCATGGGCGGCATCGGTGGCGAAGTCGTAAGAGCCGCACTGCGGCGGACGGCTCAGGCTAGCACGCCCGGCCGGCCGATGTGGTCCAGCTCGATCTGGCCCACGTAGAGCACAGAGAATCTGGTGATCATTGCGTCGTGCTCGGCTCCGTTCGTGGCGGGACTGGGCAGGCGGAATGCCGTTCCGCCGCCCATGGGTGCCGGTCGCTGCGAGACCGCTGTCAGGTGGAATAGGACGAGAAGGCCACCGTGCCGGCGCGGGCGCGGTAGTCGGTCTTCACGTTGACAAGGGCCACGCGGCCCCGCTCCACCTCCTTCTGCGCACGCTCCAGGGCGGGACGGATCTCCGCCGGCTGCTCCACGTATTCCCCGTAGCAGCCCAGCGCCTCCGCCATCCGGTCGAAGCGCGTGTAGCCAAGCTCGCGCCCCGGCTTCTCGTGCTTCGGATCGGCCGTCCAGCCCCCGTTGAGGCTGACCACCACCAGCACCGGAATCTTGTGCCGCACGGCCGTGTCCAGCTCCATGGCGTTGAGGCCGAAGGAGCCGTCTCCATGGACGACGATCACCTGCTGCTCCGGCTTGGCGACCTTGGCCCCCAGGGCGAAGGGCAGGCCCACGCCCATCGTCCCGAACGGGCCGGAGTTGAGGCGGTGGCCCGGCACGAAGGTCGGCATGGATTGCCGGCCGAAGTTGAGAATCTCCTGCCCGTCCACGACCAGGATCGCGTCGCGGCGCATGAAGTCCTTGATCTCCGCGCACAGGCGCAGCGGGTGAATGGGCTGGCCGTCCAGCGAGGGGCTGGCCTCGGGGGCGTCGCGCTTGGCCGCCTCGCCCTCGGCGAGCGTCTTGCGCCAGCCTGCGAAGCGCTTCGGGCCGATGCGGCCGCCGAGCGCCTCCAGCACCTGCTGCAGCACCATCTTGCAGTCGCCCACGATGGGGATGTCCACCCGGCGCGGGGCGGAGGCGATCTCGTCCGCGTCGATATCGATGCGCGCGATGCGCGCCTTGGCATTGAAGCGCGGCGGCAGGGCGTGGCCGATGATGTAGTTCATGCGCGTGCCCACCACGAGGATCAGGTCCGCTTCGCGGAAGGCCGTGGAACGCATGGTGAGGAAGGACAGCGCATGGTCGTCCGGCAGCACCCCGCGCCCCTGCGGCGTGGTGTAGAAGGGCGCGCCCAGCTTTTCCACCAGCGCCTGCAGCTCGCCCCAGGCCTGTGACCAGAGGACGCCGCTGCCCGAGAGCACGATGGGCCGCTGCGCCTGCGCGAGCGCCTCCACCAGCGCGTCGATCTGCCGCTGCTCGCCCATCGGCCGCGCCCCCAGCAGGGGCCGGCCGCTCAGGCTCCAGTCCACCTCCTCCTCGGCGATCTTGGTGTAGAGCAGGTCCCCGGGGAAATCGAGGTAGACCGGGCCCGGCTTGCCGCTCATGGCCTTCTGGAACGCGGCGTTCACCTGCTCGGGGATGCGGCGCAGGTTGTAGACGCGGTCGGCCCACTTGGTGCAACCGCGCATGATCGCCAGCTGGTCGATCTCCTGGAAGGTCTGGCGCCCGAATTGCCCGATGGCGCTGGAGCCGCCGATGGCCACCACGGGCGCGCAGTCGATCAGCGCATTGGCGATGCCGGTCGTCAGGTTGATCACGCCCGGGCCGCTGGCCGCCATGCACACGCCGGGGCGCTGCAGCACGCGGCTGTAGGCCTGGGCCATGAACGCGGCCGCCTGCTCGTGGCGCACGTCGATGGGGCGGATGCCCTCCTTGATGCACCACTCCTCCGCCAGCAGCATGGGGCCGCCCATCAGGAAGAACAGCACGTCCGTGCCTTCGTTCTTGAGGCACCGCGCCAGGATTTCCGAGCCCGTCAGTTCCGCCATGATCGTCGCTCCTCTGATGGCCTGCTTGCCGCCCGGACGCCGCGCCGCGCATTCGCGCACTGTCTGCGCACGGCCCGCGCACTGCCCGCGCACTGCCTGCGCACTGTCTGCGCACTGCCCGCGCACGGCCTGCGCGCCCGCCGCTACAGGACGCCCTCTCCGCGCAGGGCGGCCACCTGCTGCGCGTCCAGCCCCAGCCAGTCGCCCAGCACCTCGTCCGTGTGCTGGCCCAGCAGGGGCGCCGGCGTCAGGCGCGGCAGGGCGCCGTCGAAGCGCACCGGCCAGCCCGGCATCTTGAAGGCGCCGTTGCTGGGATGCTGCACCACCTGCATGATGCCGCGGCGCTCGAAGTCCGGGTCGGCGTTCAGCTCTTCCGTATCCAGC
>JBGOUY010000012.1:0-29970 GCA_041477795.1 bacterium | reverse complement strand
CGCGGCGCGTGGTTGTGCGGCGCGCAGCGGTGCGGCGTGCGGTCGTGCGGCGTGCAGGGGTGCTGCGCCGAGCGGCGGCTCGCGCGGCCGGTCGGGCGGCGGATTTGCGGGCAGCGGGCTTGCGGACCGGGCGCTTGCGGACCGGGCGCTTGCGGGCAGCGGGCTTGCGGGCGGCAGCTCTTCGCGCTTGGGCCATGGTCGTGCTCCTTTTGTTGCAGGGATAAAGCCGCCGGGGGCAGCGGCCGCCCCGGCGGGGCGTCTACTTTTCGTTAACTCATTGGTTTATCGATGGCAAGCCGCCTGGGGGCGAAGTGCGCGCAGCCGGCGCAGGGGCCGGCGGCTCAGCCGCGCAGCAGCAGCGTGACCCCGCCCACGAGCATGACCGTCTCGATGATGGCCACGAACACCCAGTCGGGGCAGTGCGCCATCAGGCGCTTGCCGAGCAGGGTGCCCAGCACGCTGATGGGCACCAGGTACAGGCCGTAGGCCACGATGCGCGGCGTGAGGACGGCCGTGCCGCCGAAGACGGCGAGCTTGGCGGCCTGCGTGCCCAGCCCGACCAGCCCCGCCGTGCCGATGTACGCGCCGGTGCGCAGGCCATAGGCCAGGTAGAAGGGCGCCAGCAGCGGCCCCGCGCCGGACATCATGCCGGAGACCGCGCCGAAGCCCAGCCCGACAGGCAGGAACCACGCCGGATGGTAGCGCCGCGGCGGGCGCGGCCGCAGCCGCCGCCACGCCAGCAGCCCCAGCAGCAGCATGCCCAGCAGCCGCGTCAGCGGCCCGGCCGGCATACGCGTGAACAGGAACGCCCCCAGCACCGCGCCGGGCAATGCGCCCGCCCAGCACCAGCGCAGCACCGGCCAGTCGATCTCGCGCAGGTTCACCCACACGCGGCTCACGCCCGCGGCCAGCAGCGTGATGGCCAGGATCGGCACCGCCTCCTTCACGCCCATGTACAGCACCAGCACCGGCAGCAGCACGATGCTCAGCCCGGCGGCCGAGAGCGAGCTGATGAACGCGGCCACCAGCGCGGTGGCGCCCACCAGCAGCAGCTCGAGCGGATGCAGAGGGATCACGCGTCCTCGTTAAGCTCCTTGAGCAACTGCAGGAACTCGTCCTGCTCCAGGGCGGGCATCGTGGTGGACTCGGCGCTGATCAGGTTGCCCACGGCGGCGGCGCCCTTGGCGGCCGCGCGCACGTCCGGATAATCGGCCAGCACCATCACGTCGTAGGGGCCGACCAGGCCGTGAAAGGCCAGCAGCGTGCCGCCCTCCCTTTCCATCAGGGCGCGGAAGCGCTTGAAGCGCTCCGGGCCGCCGCCCTTCACGGGGCGCTGGAAGCGGTACAGAGTGAGGAACTTGGCCATCGCCATTCGTCTCGGGCAGGGGTGCTGCTTGGTCCCAGAGGGACGGGCCGCGGCAGCGGTTGTGCGCGCGGCAAGATCGCAGTAGGGTGTGCCGTCGCTGCGACGACGCTGCGCGGTCGCTGTGCCGCGCGGACCGGCCGGCCCCCTGCGCCGGGCGCACGCAGCCGGCCCGGCAAGCACGGCGCGGCGGCTGGCGCAACCCTACTCCATTTCCCCGCCCGGCGGACAGCCCACCATGGCCCCAGCGCACCGCCCCCCCTTCTGGCACGCCCTGGCCACGCGCGAGCGCGTGGGCTGGATCGCCTACGACTGGGCCAACAGCGCCTTCGTGCTGTGCGTGATCACGGTGATCGGCTCAGCCTACTTCGTCGCCACCTTCGAGGCGGCGGCGCGGCAGGCGGGCCCGCTCGCGGTGGGGCCGGCCCCGGCGCTGCGCCTGGCGGGCGTGGCCGTAACGGCCGAGGCGGCCTGGTCGCTCACGGTGGGGCTGGCGGCGGCCATCGTCGCCTTCAGCTCGCCCTTCCTGGGCGCCATCGCCGATGCCGGCGGCAGCAAGAAGCGCTTCCTGCAGGCCTACTGCGCCGCGGGCGTGGTAGCCACGCTGGCGCTCTCCTTCGCCCTGCCGTGGTGGGCGGTGGCGGCGCTGATCCTGGCGGGCACGGTGGGCTTCGAGGGCGGCAACGTGTACTACAACGCCTTCCTGCCGGAGATCGCGGGGGTGGAGGAGCGCGACGCGGTGTCCAGCGCCGGCTTCGCCTTCGGCTACATCGGCGGGGTGCTGGCGCTGATCGGCTGCCTGATCTTCTTCGTGCCGCCGCGCGGGGACGTGCACCAGGCCTTCCTGCTGGTGGCGGCGTGGTGGGGCGGCTTCGCGCTGCTCACCTTCGCGCTGCTGCGGGAGCGGCCGCCCAACGGCCAGCGGGCCGCGGGCGCCGGCGCCCTGCGCGCGCTGGCTTCCACTTGGCGCCAACTGCGCGGCACTGTACGCGAGCTTACGCACATGCCGCAGGCGCTGCGCTTCCTGCTGGCGTATCTGTTCTACAACGATGGCATCGCCACGCTCATCTCCAACGCCACGCCCTACGCCCTGCAGAACATCTACCTGGACCCCGCGCTGACGCAGCACATCACGCTCAACGAGCTGATCCCGGCCATCATCATGATCCAGCTCATCGCCTTCCCCGGCTCCATCTTCACCGGTTGGCTGGCCGGGCGCATCGGGGAAAAGCCCACGCTGTTCGCGACCCTCGCCGTGTTCACCGGCGTCGTCAGCTACGGGCAGGTCGTCACGCGCGTGGAGGAGTTCTACGTCATGTGTGCGCTGATCGGGCTGGTGCTGGGCGGGGCGCAGGCCATCAGCCGCTCGCTCTTTGCCTCCTTCGTCCCGCACGGCCGCTCGGCGGAGTTCTTCGCCTTCTTCGCGCTGAGCGACAAGGTCTCGGCCATGCTGGGGCCGCTGGTCTATGGCGGGCTGCTGCTGCTCACGGGCAACACGCGCCTGTCCCTGCTGAGCCTGACGGTGTTCTTCGTGGCCGGCGGGACGCTGCTGTACACGGTGAACATCCCGCGTGGCCGCGCCGATGCCGCCCGCGCAGGCTAGCCGGCCGCAGAGAAAGGGGCGATGCCGGCTCGCGGGGGCGCTGCCCCCGCACCCCTGGCAGGGAGCGAGGCTCCCTGCACCCGTTTCACAAAAAGCATGTGCGCGGTTGCGACGCAGCCGCGCACATCCATCAGGGGAGCAGCGCCGAACGCTTGCGCGAGGCGCCAACAGCACAGGGGGCTTGCTCCCTCGCTTGATGGGGTTCTTCCACAACCTGCCGGGGCCGGTGGCGAGTGCACATTCGCCGCTGCACCCCGAACGCAATCCCACCTGCCGGAAGCGCCTGATGAACAAGGAGACCCACCGCATCCCCGTCGCCGCTGGCGAGTCCATCGCGCTGGACTGGTACGCCCCGCAGGCCGGCGCCGCGCCCGGCGGCCGCTGCGCCGTGTTCGTGCACGGGCTGGGCTCGCGGCGGGACGGGGAGAAGGCGACCCACTTCGCCGAGCGCTTCGCCGCCCAGGGCTGGGGCTTCCTGGCGCCGGACCTGCGCGGGCACGGGGACTCGGACGGCGCGCTGCGCAACCTCACGATGACGCGCATGCTGGCCGACCTGCAGGCGGCGCTGGCCTGGCTGCGCGAACGCACGGGCGCCGGCGGCGCCGCCGGTGGCCCGCCGCTGCTGATCGGCTCGTCCATGGGCGGCGCCGTGGTCGCCTGGCACCACCTGGCCCATCCGCGCGAGACGGGGCCGCTCGTGCTGATCGCGCCCTCGCTGCAGTTCCCCGGGCGGCTCGCCTGGCAGATCGGCCCGGCGGCCATGGAGGACTGGAAGCGCACCGGCCTGCGCCGCTTCGCGAGCGACTGGATCGACCTGGAGCTCGGCTTCGGCCTGATGGATGACGCCCTTGGCTACGATCCGCAGAAGCTGCTGCTCGGCTATCAGGCGCCCACGCTGATCCTGCACGGCATGAAGGACACGACGGTGGACTGGCGCGTCAGCTTGGGCTTCCTCGAGGACTGCCCCTACCCGCACCTGGAGCTGCTGCTGCTCAAAGGCGGCGACCACCGCCTCACCGCGCACAAGGCCTTCCTCTTCGACGCGATGTGGGCCTGGCTGCAACGTGGCGGCGCGCGATAAACGGGCGCTGCCTGCTTCCATCTGCGGGTGCGGATTGCCCCCTCTCCCGTGGGAGAGGGGGCGGCGCGGCGCCAGCCGCGCGGGGGAGCGGTCCCCGCGACCACCGCCTCACCGCGCACAAGGCCTTCCTCTTCGACGCGATGTGGGCCTGGCTGCAACGTGGCGGCGCGCGATAAACGGGCGCGGCAGCGCCGCGGGATGAGACCCCGCCTCTACACCGCTTCGAGCTGGTCGATGGCCACGGCGAGGGCGACCAGCTCCGGCCGTTCGGCGGCGAGCACCTGGCGCAAGGTGGCCTCGTAGGCGCTCCAGGCACCCGGGCGCTGGGCCAGGTAGGCCTCCACCCAGGCGGCAGGGTCGGCAGAGCCGGCAGAGATGATGGCGGCACTGTCGCCCGTGTCGGTGGCGGCCGCGGCAGGCGCCGCGCCGCGCGGCGGCAGGATCGCCGAGAGCTTGGCGCGCCGCTCCAGCGCCAGGGTGCGCAGCAGGCCATCGCCGAAGCGCTTCTGCATGCGGTCGGTCAGGCGGACCGCGCCCAGCGCCGCGGCCAGCTCCTGGAAGCCGAAGCGCGCGTCCACCGCGGCGCACAGCGCGAAGGCCTGGCGCACGGGGATGCCGCCCTGGGCGGCCAGGCCGCACACGAGCGGCTGATCGCGCAGGAAGGGCACCAGCGCCCCCAGCCGCGCGGCCTCGGGCGCCAGCCCCTGGGCGGCCAACGCGGCCTGCGCGGCGGCCAGTTGCGCGCGCCCGGCCTCGTCCAGCAGCGCGGGCACCTCCGCGCAGTAGCCTTCGAACTCCGCACGCAGGCGCGCCTCTGCGGCGAGGGGCGGACCCTCTTCGCGCGGCTGCAGCAGGCGCCAGCGCGCCATCTCGCGCAGCAGCGTCTCCAGCTCCAGCAGCAGGCGGTACTGCACGTCGGCGGGCAAGACGCTGGCCACGGCGTAAATTTGCTCGCGGTAGGCCGGCCCGGCCACGGCCGCATCGGCCAGCAGGTACGCCTCCACCGCCTCCATCCACGGCCGGCCGGAGAACGCCGCCAGCTCCGGCACGAAGGTCATGCCGGCCTGGTCGATCACCCGATTGGTGACCACCGTGGCGACGATCTGGCGCTGGAGGGGGTGCTGCGCCTCCTCGATGCGGAAGCGCGCCAGCACCGTGGGCGGGAAGTACGCGCGGTAGTAGCGCGCCAGGGCCGGATCGGCCGCCAGTTCCGCGGCGGCGAGGCGCTTGTAGAGCAGCATCTTGGCATAGGCCAGCAGCACCGCCAGCACCGGGCGCGGCACGCCGCTGCCGGCGGCCTGAAAGGCCTCCAGGCGCTGGGTGTTGGGGATGGCCTCGATGCGCCGGTCCAGAGCGCCCTCGGCCGCCAGCAGGTCCACCAGGCGCACGAAGGGCTCCACGTTGTCCCGCGAGCGCAGGCGATCCATCCCCAGCGTCATGACCTGGCGGAAGTTGGCGCGGATCACCGCGGCGGTCACCTCCGGCTCCAGCTCCTGCAGCAGGGCGTTGCGCGCCTCGCGGTCGGCGAGCTGGCCGCTGTCGATCAGCGCGGAGCAGAGGATCTTCAGGTTCACCTCGTGGTCGGACATGTTCACGCCGCCCGCATTGTCGATGGCGTCGGTGTGAATGCCGCCTCCCTGCCGGTCGAACTCGATGCGCGCGGCCTGCGTGAAGCCCAGGTTGCCGCCCTCGCCCACCACCTTGGCGCGCAGGTCGTGCGCATCCACGCGCACGGCATCGTTGTTGGGGTCGCCCACGTCCGCGTGGCTTTCCGTGGACGACTTGACGTAGGTGCCGATGCCGCCGTTCCAGAGCAGGTCCACCGGCGCGGTGAGCAGGGCGCGGATCATCTCCTCGCCGCTCAGGCTTTCCGCCGCGCTGCCCAGCCGGGCGCGCAGCTCGGGCGAAAGGGGGATCGCCTTGGCCCCGCGCGGGAAGACGCCGCCGCCGGCGCTGATGAGCGTGCGGTCGTAGTCGCTCCAGGCGCTGCGCGGCAGGCGGAACATCCGCTCGCGCTCGGCGTAGGAGGCGGCGGGGTCGGGGTCGGGGTCGAGGAAAATGTGGCGATGGTCGAAGGCGCCGAGCAGGCGCAGCGTGCGGCTGGCCAGCAGGCCGTTGCCGAAGACGTCGCCGCTCATGTCCCCGATGCCGACCACGCTGACCGGCTCGCGCTGCACGTCGACCCCGCGCTCCCAGAACAGGCGCTTGACCGATTCCCACGCCCCGCGCGCCGTGATGGCCACCGCCTTGTGGTCGTAGCCGTGCGAGCCGCCGGAGGCGAAGGCATCGGCCAGCCAGAAGCCCTGCTCCTGCGCGACGGCGTTGGCCGTGTCGGAGAGATGCGCCGTGCCCTTGTCCGCCGCCACCACCAGGTAGGGATCGTCCCCGTCGTGCCGCACCACGCGGGGCGGAGGCACGGGGCGGCCCTGCACCAGGTTGTCCGTCACGGAGAGCAGCGCGCGGATGAAGACGCGGTACTGCTCGTCCCCGGCGGCGCGGGCATTGCCGTCCCAGCGCTCCAGGTGCTTGACGACGAAGCCGCCCTTGGAGCCGAGCGGGACGATGAGGGCGTTCTTCTTCATCTGCGTGGCCATCAGGCCCAGCACCTCGGTGCGGAAGTCGTCCGGCCGGTCCGAATAGCGGATGCCGCCGCGCGCGATCCTGTCCCCGCGCAGGTGGATGCCCTCCAGCAGCGGCCCGTGCACGACGATCTCGTAGAGCGGGCGCGGGTTGGGCAGGTGGTCGATGGCCGCGCTGGCCAGCTTCACGGCGATCACCGGCTCCTCCGGGTCGCGGTAGAAGCTGGTGCGGATGCTCGCCTGCACCAGGTTGTGCAGGCCCTTGACGATGCGATCTTCGGTGAGGTTGTCGATCTCGCGCAGGGCCTCGTCCATCTCCTCCTTGGCCGCGCGGCGGGCGGCCTCGCGTCCCTCCAGGTCCGGGTCCAGGCGCGCGCGGAAGACCTGGTAGAGCGCCCGCGTGGCGCGCGGGCGGCGGATGAGCGTCTCGTTGATGGTGGCCTTGGTGTAGACCGTGCCCACCTGCATCAGGTAGTTGCGGTAGAGCTGCAGCAGATGCACCTGGCGCCAGTCGAAGCCGGCGCTGAGCACGAGGGCGTTGAGCGGATCGTCCTCGGAGCGATAGGCGAGGATGTTGAAGAGCAGCCGCTGCAGCGGCTCCTGCTGCGTCTCCGGCACGATCTCCCCGCTCGAGCCGGGATGGAGCAGGAAGGTGTGCAGGAAGGCCGGGCGCTCCGGCAGGCGCACCTCGTAGGTCTCCTCCTCCTCCACCAGCACGCGCAGGTTGGCGAAGACGGGCATGACGCGGCTGAGCGAGAGCTTCTCCCAGCCGTAGAGCACCAGCTTCACGCCCGCGGGGCCCTGCGTGGGGCGCAGCACGAATTGCGGGGCGCCGCTGCGCACGAGCGCCTCCAGGCGGGAAAGATCGGCCAGGATCTCGCGGTCCGGGTGGCCGATCTTGTACTCCTCGGGCAGCCCCTCCACCAGCGTGCGCGCCAGGCGCTCTTCCAGCGCCGAGCCGCGCGCGGCCAGCCAGGCACGCACGAGCCGGTCGTCCCGGCTGAGCAGCTCCTCGCGGATCGCCTCGTCCACCTGCTCCACGGCGGGCAGGCGGCCCAGGGCGCCCGGCGCGTGGTAGAACACCAGGCCCAGGATGCCGAAGGTGCTCACGTGAACGGTGTACAGGTTCTGCGCGGTGAGGTTGAAGAGCGACTCCACGCGCTCGCGCACCTGCTGCACGCGGGCCTGGGGAAACTCGCGGCCCGGCAGGGCCACCAGCACGCGCAGGGTGCCCGACTCGTCATCGGCCAGCAGCTCCACCTCCGTGCGCGGCTGATCCACCACGTCCAGGAAGAAGGCCAGGATGCGCTCCAGGCCGGCCTCGGAGAGGCGGAACAGCTCGAAGCGCGGCAGGCCGCTGAAGAAGTTCAGGGCCTCGCGCTGCTTGTAGCTGGCCGGGGCGATCTCGCAGGCGTGCATGGCCGCCGCCAGCTTGCCGCTCACCACGGGGATCTCCAGCACGTCCAGGCGCAGCGAGCGCTCGGTGAAGATGCCGACGATGACCGCCGCCTCGCGGCGCTGCGCGGCGGGCTGGGCGGAGACGAGCAGGGCGGTCATGCGCCCGCGGTGGTGCACCTTGGAGGCGATCGTCGTCTCCTCCACCACGAAGAACGGGGCCGCCCCGGCGGCACGCTCCAGCAGGCGCGCCGCCTGCGCCCCGAGCGCCTCGCGGTGCGTGGCCAGGCGCAGATCGGGGTGGAACAGGCCCAGCCCCTCCTCCGCCCGCGCATGCAGCGCGCCCCGTTCCACGCGGAACGGCAGGTAGCCCATGAAGATGAAGCTGCCCTCCTGGAACCACTGCATCAGCTCGCTCACCGAGCCGCCGCCCTCCTCCCGGCCCGCCTCCCGCTGGATGCGCTTGAGCTGGCCGCGCAGGGCGGCATAGTCGTCCACGCAGCGGATCACGTCGGACAGCACGGCGCGCAGCTCTTCCAGCAGGCCCTGGCGCTGCGGCGGCGGCACGGGAGCGACGACGAAGCACATGTGCGCCTCGTGGGCGCCATCGCTCGCGGCGAAGTCCGCCACGGCCATCATGCGGCCCTCGGCGTCGCGCTGCACGGTGAGGATGGGGTGCAGCAGGGCGTGGATCCGCGTGTCCTGCTCCACCAGGAAGGCCTGGATGCTGTCGATCAGGAAGGGCCGGTCGTCGGCGACGATCTCGATGACGGAGAAGGGGGGCGCGCCGCCATCGGTTCCGCCCGGCCCATCGCTCACGCGCAGGGAGAAGGGCTGCTGCGCCCGCTGGGAGGCGAAGGCGAAGCGCTGGTCGATGAAGGCCAGCAGCACCTCGGGCGCCAGCCCGGCGAAGAAGCGCAGCGGGCCGTGCTCCACCAGCAGCCGGCCGTATTGCAGCAGCAGCGGCGGGGCGCCGCCCCGCTGCGCGGCGCCACGCTGCAGGGCCTGCTGCACCTGATCGGCCAAGCGCACCGCAACCATCGTCTCTCCGCTCGCCTGCGCGGCGGCGACCCCCGCCGGCTCAGCGGCGGAAGGCACGCCAGAGGGATTCCACGTCCGCATTGATCTGCCAGAGCCTGAGCATACCATAAATGGCGATCAGCACCGCGGGCAGGAACAGCGAGGCCGGCGCCGCCTTGCCGCCCCCCACCAGATCGCGGAAGGCCACCCAGACGATGAAGTAGGTCACCACCAGGAAGATCGCGCGCAGGAAGCCCGCCCGCCGCCCCGAGCGCGGATCGACGATGGCCATGGGGATCGCGGCCAGCGCGAAGGCGATGCACGCCAGGGGCGTGGCGACCCGCCGCATCAGCTCGATCTGCGCATTGGCGCGCTGGCGCGCATTGAGCGCGGGATTTCCGATGCCGGCCAGCAGGCCCGCGCTCGTCGTCGAGCGCAGCGAGCTGCTCTCGATGGTCTGCACCGGCTCGTACTCCAGCGCGTAGCGCATGGTCTGGAAGGCCACCGTGCGGAAGGCCGGGGCGTCGTCCGCCAGCGTGTAGACCATGCCGGACTGCAGGCGGAACACGACGTGCTTTTCCGACTCGTCCACCTCGATCCAGCCCGAGCGCGCGGTGATGACGGTGCTGGCGGGCCCGAGCCGGCGGTTGGCGATGAAGATATCGGTCAGCTCGCGTTCCGCGCCGCGCCCGCCGATGCGGATCACCTTGTCGCCGAAGTCGTAGTTCAGCTCGCCGGGCACGAGCTTCTGCTCGGCGCGCCAGCGCACCATCTCCACCTGCAAGTCGCTGTACTTCTGGCTGGCCAGCGGCTGCAGCCACACCGTGACGACTGCGGTCAGCGCCGTAATCAAGACGCCGAAGGTGAGGAAGGGCAGGGCGTAGCTCCACAGCGCGCGCCCCGTGGCGCGCAGCGAGATGACCTCGGAATCCATGGACTGGCGGATCACCGTGACGAATACCGCGCCCACCACGGCCAGCGGGAGCGTGACGTCCAGCACCTGCGGCAGCAGGTACACCAGCATCATGCCGACCTCGCCCAGGTTCAGCCGGCGCTCCACCACCAGGCTCACCAGGCGGTAGATCTTCTCCGTCATGAGGAGCCCCACCATCACCACGGTGGAGAGCAGGAACGGGCCGAGGGTCTCCAGGAAGATGGCCCGGTAGAGGATCATGGCAGCTCGTTGCGCGCGATATCCCGCATCACGCGGTCGGCCAGCGCCATGGAGCGCAGGCCATCCGCGCCGGTGACCGGCGGGGGGCTGCCGCTGGCGACGGCGTGCAGGAAGGCGGCGATTTCCGCCTGCAGGGCATCGCCGGGCTGCAGCTCCAGCACCTGCTCGCGGTCCGGCAGGCCGCCCTCGGCTGCACCCGTGGCCACGAACTCGCGGGCCGAGGGCGCGCCGAAGTCGATGGAAAAATAGCGGTCGCGCTGGAACAGGCGCATGCGCCGCTCGGCCTTGGCGGAAATGCGGCTGGCGGTGAGATTGGCCGTGCAACCATTCTCGAACACCAGGTGCGCGTGGGCCAGGTCCGTGCTCGCCGTGACCAGGGAGATGCCCACCGCGTGCAGATCGCGCAGGGGCGAGTCCACCAGGGAGGAGACCAGGTCCAGGTCGTGGCTCATCAGGTCCAGCACCACGTCCACGTCCGCGCCGCGGCCGGCGCCGTAGGGCTGGATGCGGATGGACTCGATGAAGCGCGGATTGACGATGCGGGGCCGGCAGGCCAGGAAGGCCGGGTTGAAGCGCTGCACGTAGCCCACCTGCAGCGCCACGCCGCGCGCCTGCGCCTCGGCCACCAGGGCCTCGCCCTCGGCCAGGGTGGTGGCGATGGGCTTTTCGATCAGGGCGTGCTTACCGGCGCGCAGGCAGGCCATGCCGACGGCATGGTGGCTGGGCGTGGGCGTGGCGATGCTGACGGCGTCCACCTGCTCCAGCACGGCGGCCAGGTCGGTGCCGGAGGCCGCCCCCACCTCCGCCCCCACGGCGCGCGCGCGGGCCGCGTCCGCATCCACCACGGCCACCAGCCGGCAGCCCGGGAGCTGGGCGTATTTCTGCGCGTGGAAGCGGCCCAGGTGCCCCACGCCGATGACGGCGACACGGATCGGTGTGGTCATGGCAGGCTCGGCGGCCGCGCCCCCGCGGGGCTCAGGACTGCTTGAGGACGGTGGCGACGCGGATTTCCGCTCGCGCCACCAGCTTGCCGTCCACCGTGGCGGTGGCGGTGAAGGACCACAAGTTGAGCTTGTGGTTCACGTACTGCGCCTCCAGGATGAGCTGATCTCCCGGCACCACGGGCCGCTTGAAGCGCGCCTTCTCGATCCCGGCGAAGAGCAGCCACTTGTTGGCCACGTCGGTCTCCAGCGCGAAGGCCGCAATGCCGCAGGCCTGCGCCATCGCCTCGACGATGAGCACCCCGGGCATCACCGGATTGCCGGGGAAGTGCCCCTGGAAGAACGGCTCGTTGCCCGTCACGTTCTTGATGGCCTTGCAGCGTTTGCCCTCTTCCAGTTCCAGCACCCGGTCCAGCAGCAGGAACGGGTAGCGGTGGGGCAGCATCTTCTTGATGTCTTCGATCTCCAGGACGGCCATCGCAGTACATCCTTCTGCGCGTGTTCGCGAGGGGGAGGTGGCGGCTACTTGGGCTTGCTGAACTTGTTATAGCGCTCGATGACCTCGTGGGTCAGGTCGTCGAACTTCTGGCTGGAATAGAGGATCACGTTGGCCGCGTTCTGCTCCAGGATCAGGTCGTACTTCTTCTCCTTGCCGATGGCCTCGATCACGGTGCGCAGCTCGATGAAGATGGACTCGGTCAGTTTGCGCTCGCGCTCCTGCAGGTCGCGCTGGGCATTCTGGACGTCCAGGCGGAGCTGGCGTTCCTGGGCCTGCAAGTCCCGCTCCCGGTTGTCGCGGGCCTCCTTGGTGAGCATCATGTTGTTCTGCAGCTCATCGCTCTTCTTCTTCAGGTCGTCCTCCTTGGCCTTCAGCTCGTTCTCGAGCTGGCCCTTGGAGGCGAGCAGGATGTTCTTGGAGCGCTCCCCGGCGGTCGATTCGTTCAGGGCCTGGTTGACGTTGACCACGCCGATCTTCAGCCCCTCCAGTCCCTTGGCGGAGAGCGGGGCGGAGAGCGGGGCGGCGAACAGGGCAGCGGCCAGTGCAGCCAGCAGCAGCGTGGCTAAGCGGCGGCAGAGCGGCATTCCATGCATGGTCGGGCTCGGTCTCAAGGGCAGAGCGTTGCAGTCGGGGACACGCGGCGGTACGCCCGCTTCCGCCGCCCCATCATAATCACTAATCAGAACAGTGTGCCAATCGTAAAGTCGAACTGGTTGGGGCTTTCGTTGGGCCGCACCTTGAGCTTGATGCCATATTCGAAGCGGAACACGCCCAGGGGCGTGATCATGCGCACGCCGAAGCCCACGCTCTGCAGCAGGTCGAAGAAGGCCGGCTCCTGGGCATGGAGGATCAGGTACTGCTCGTGCTCCGCGTTGACCTGCCCCGCGTCGTAGAACACCACGCCGCGAATGTTGTTGCCGGCGAGGGGGAAGATCAGCTCCAGGTTCACGAAGCGCTCCTGGATGCCGCCCCCGCGCAATTTGTTGGTGGTCACCTCGTCCAGACCCAGGGTGCGCTTGTCCACTGCGCGCACGACGGGTTGGCCGGCGCTGTCCAGCACGGGCTGGCCCCGCGCATCGAGCTCCACCACCGAGACGGAATTGAGCTGGCGCTCCAGGCTGCCCGATGGCCCGCCCACCTCGTTGAACTGGTAGCCGCGCAGGCTGGAGAGGCCCCCGATGCGGAAGCGCTCCTCCAGCGGAATCACGTTGGAGCCGACCGAATCCAGCCAGCTCATCTGCAGGCGGCCCATGGCGATCAGCGTGCTCGAATCGTTCAGGGCCACGAAGCGCTGCATGCGCAGGCGATAGCGCCGGTACTCCGTCGTGCCGCGCAGCAGCTCGCCGCCGATCTGCGAGAGCGCCAGGGTGAGGTTGGAGCCCGCCGAGGGGAAGATCGGGTGATTGACCGTGTCGTAGATCAGCGCCGTCGTGAACGTGCGCAGGCGCACGTCGAGCTGGTCCGGATCCTGGAAGGCGCGGTTCAGCGCCGATAGCGAGAAGTTGAGCTTGAGCGGCCCGACGATGGGATGTCCGAAGCCCTGCGAGGCGAAGACCTCGCTGTACGTTCCGCGCGACTGCTCGGTCTGATCCTGCACGGTGCGGTACGCCGTCGAGGAATCGCTGGAATAGTCTGTGCCGATCAGGTGCGGCTCGATGAAGTCCGCGGAGATATCCCGCGTCACCCCGCGCTGGCTCCACTGCACCGAGGTGCGCAGGGTCTGGCCGCGGCCGAGGAAGTTCCCCTTGGAGACCGAGGTGGACACGGTGGCCCCGGACTGGTCGCTGTAGCCGATCTGGGCCTGCAGCGTGCCGGTCTGGGCCTCCTCCACCTTGGTGACCACGTCCAGCACGTTGTCGACGTCCCGCGGCTCGGTGTCCAGGTTGAGCGAGCCGGGCACGAAGAAGCCCAGCGCCGTCAGGCGCTGCTGCGATTCGCGCAGCTTGCGGCCGTTGTACAGCTCGTTCTCCTGCACGCTGAACTCGCGGCGCATGACGTAGTCGCGCGTCTCGCGGTTGCCCTGGAAATCGATGCGGCCGATGTAGGCCTTGTCCCCGCGGCGGATCTGGTAGGTGACGTCGATGATCTTGGTCTCGTCATTGATGCGCAGATCGGGCGTCACGTTCACGAAGGCGTAGCCCTGCTCCTGGTAGATTTCCCGCAGCGTGAACGTGTCCTGGTTCTGCAGCAGCGCGTTGAACACGGCCCCGGGCTTGATCCCGAGGGCATCGAGCAGGCGCTGCTTGTCGCCCAGGATGTCGCCGGAGATGTCGATCTTGCCCGCGAAGTACTGCGCGCCCTCGCTGATGTTCAGCCGCACGAGCACCTTGGAGTACTCGGGGAAGCGCACCAGCGTCACCTTGGGCTTGTCGATGAACACCCGCACGTAGCCCCGCTCCAGGTAACGCGCGGTGATGATCTGCAGATCCTGGTTGATCTTGTCCTCATTGAACACGCCCGATTCGTTGATCCAGTCGAAGCAGTCCACCTCCGCGCTCTGCATCAGGCGCTTGAGCTCCAGATCGCTGAAGACATGCGCGCCCTGGATGTGAATGTCGGTGATGTACTGGCGGGGCGTCTCCTCGATCTTGTAGACCAAGCGGTAGTTCTGCTCGTCGACGGGCTCCACCTGAGGCGTCACCTTGACCGTCAGGTAGCCCTTGGCCCGGTAGGCGGTGCGGATCTTGTCCGCGTTGTCCTCGGCGAAGGCCTTGTTGTAGAAGCTGCCCACCTCCACGGACATTTCCTTGAACAGCTCCTTGTCGTCCAGCCGCGCGTTGCCGCGCAGCACCACGGCGACGACGCGCGGCTTTTCCTTCACGACGAAGCGCAGAATGTAGCCATGCCCGGGCTCCTCCTCTGCCTCGGCCTTGGCCGCCTGGAAGTAGCCCAGACTGAAGAGCGTCTTGATGTCGTTGGTGATCAGGCGCGCGTCGATCGGTTCGCCGATGCGGTTCTTCAGGTTGGCCAGCAGCTCGCCTTCGCTGGTGTTGACCAGGCCCACGAATTCGATGCGCGTGATGCGGTTGGGCGTCTGGGGCTGGCCGGGCGGCGCCGCGGGGAGCAGCGAGGGCGCGGGTCGCGCCGTCCCGCGCGGCGGGGCCGGCTGCGGGGCGGGCGCCTCCTGTTGTGGCTGAGCCGGAGCCGGGGCCGCCGGGGCCGGTGCCGCTTCCTGGGCCGGTGCCGTCTGCGCCGGTGCCGCTTCCTGGGCCGGTGCCGTCTGCGCGGGTGCCACTCCCTGGGCCCGCAGGCTCAGGGGCAGGCAGAACAGGCACAGCCAGAGCAGGCCGGCCACCCGGAGCCCGCCGCGCGGCCGGCCCCGCGCGGGGGCAGCCGTGCGCCGGCGGGGGCAGGCCTCCGGCGTGGCTCGGTTAGGCATCGGGCCGGCCGGTCGAAAACGGCTGCAGCAGCCCGTGCTCCAGCCGGTACAGGCGAGCCATGCGCGCCGCAAACTGCGGATTGTGGGTGACCAGGATGATCGTCAGCCCGTGCTCGGCGTTGAGCCGCAGCAGCAGCTCCTCCACCCGCGCTCCGGTCGCCTCGTCCAGGTTGCCCGTGGGCTCGTCGGCCAGCAGGATGCGCGGGCGGTTGGCGATGGCGCGGGCGATGGCCAGGCGCTGCTGCTCCCCGCCGGAGAGCTCCGAGGGCTTGTGGTGAGCGCGCGCCCCCAACCCCACTTCCTCCAGCAGGGCGCGCGCCTCTTTGTGCAGGGGCAGCGTGCGCCCGGCGCGGATCCACATGGGGATCATCACGTTCTCGAGGGCCGAGAAGTCCATCAGGAGGTGGTGGAACTGGAACACGAAGCCGACGGTCTCGTTGCGGAAGCGCGCGCCCTGCTCGTCATCCAGGCCGCCGATCTCCAGGCCGCCGATGCGGATCGCGCCCTCGTCCGGCGTGTCCAGCGCGCCCAGCAAGTGCAGCAGCGTGCTCTTGCCCGCGCCCGAGGCGCCCATGATGGAGACGGTCTCGCCCTCGCCCACGTCGAAGTGTACGCCGCGCAGGATGTGCAGGTCGTTGCCTTGAACGTCGCGATAGTGCTTGTGCAGCCCTTCCACGTGGATGAAGTCGGCTTGCGTCATACGGCCGGCACACGCGGGCGGTGCGAGGGGCGAGACGGACGGGGAGGGGCTTGGCGATTCCATCCGTGGAAACAGGGAGCATCCAATCCCGAGCGACTGCGGCAGGGGCGGGCCAATGGATCGGTTCTATCCACAACCCCGCGAAAGGTCAACCCGAGCGGGGCGCCCTTTGCCGGCGCTGCGGGGCCCCGCGCCGGGGCCGTGGCCGGGCCGGAGCGCCCCGCGCCTTCCGCAGCGCACGGCCGGCACGCGTCTGCCGGCACCGGCGTGGCGCGGCCGCGCCGGTGCATTCAGCGTCCCTCCGGCGTGGCACTGGCGGAAGGCTCGCCCACGCCCGTCACGGTCACCGTGCCGTCGGGTGCGATGCGCAGCCAGGTATCCACCGGGCCGGGCAGCGGCGGGTCGCTCTCCGCGGCCACCAGCGCGCCGGGGAAGTCGCTCCAGCGCCGCCGCAGCGCCTCGCGCACGAGCGGATCGGTGAGGCGGAACAGGTCCCGCGCGATCAGCAGGCCGGCCCGCGAAAGCATGAAGTGCAGCGCCCACACCCGCCCCCGCACCTCCGGCTCCAGGTGCTTGAACGGCCGCCGGCGCAGCGCCGGCGTCAGCCCGAGCAGGTCCACCAGCACCAGCAGGGCGCGGCGCCGGCCCTCCAGCCAGACGTGCTCCGGGGCATCGGGAGACTCCAGGAACTGCGTCACCGTGTCGTTCGGCTCCGGCTTTTCGCGCAGGCGCACGTCGGTCTGCACGATGACGGGCAGCACCTCCTCCATGCGCCCGCTGCGGGGCGTGAGCTTCCCGCTGAGCAGGGCCACGAGGCCCAGCCACTGCGCGTCGTCCGCGCAGGTGACGCGGACGTGGCACGCGCGCTCCAGGCGCCAGGTGATGGGGCCGATGCTGCCCCCGCCGGGCAGGGTCACCGTCACCGCGTGCAGGTCGTACAGGATGCGGCGCAGGCTGACGAATTCGGGCGGCTGCATGGGTGGGCACGGCTCGGGTGCGGGGTGCGGCACAGTGCGCTGCCGGCGTGGCGCGGCGCCGGCCTGGGGCGCCCTGCGCGCGCTCGTCCCAGCTATACCACGGGCTCCGCCGGTGCGGGAATTCCATTGCCAAAGCGGGCCGATTTGTCTTTCATGGAAACCACGGCGCACGCGCCCCGGCCCGCGCAGGGTCACCGGGAGGCACGCGCCCCGGCAAGGCCCGCGGGAGGCGCGCCGGAATCGGGTGCCCGCGACGACGGCCGGCCTGCCGGCCAGGGTGGTATGAAATTGTTCAGCTACGAGAAGCCCGTCTACGAGAAAACCGTGGACGGAGTGCCCATCCAGGTGATCGACCGGGGCGAGCAGCGCGAATTGCGCTTCGGCAATCACATTACGCAGAGCGCGCGCTCCCTGACGGCGCCGGATGTCCTGGTGCTCGACTACACGCGCGCCATGATGGCGGGCCTGCTGTTCGTGCCCAAGCCGGGGGACGTGCTGCACTTCGGGCTGGGCGGCGGCTCGCTGCCGAGCTACCTGCACCGCCACCTGCCCGAGGTGCGCCAATGGGTGGTGGAGCTGAACCCGGGCGTGGTGGAGGTGGCCTATCGCTACTTCGACCTGCCCATCTCTCCGCGGCTGCAGGTGATCACGCAGGATGGCGCGGAGTACCTGCGGCAAGACCTGCGCCGCTACGCGCTGATCTTCCTGGACGCGTTTCACGCCAATGGCGCGGCGCCGCACATGCACACGGGCACCGCGTTCCGCCTGCTGCGCGAGCGGCTGGAGCCGGGCGGCTGGCTGGTCGTCAACGCGTGGGGATCCGACCACGAGAAGCTGGTGCTCGTGCGCGAGGCACTGCAGGCGACCTTCCCGGTGCT
This sequence comes from bacterium, assembly GCA_041477795.1. Classification (GTDB taxonomy): domain Bacteria; phylum SAR324; class SAR324; order SAR324; family JACQKK01; genus DATFMP01. Next base: position 12,381 of record JBGOUY010000012.1, on the reverse strand, counting down.
GCACTCGCTCTCCGTACGGGCGGACAGCAACGTGATCTTCATCGCGGGCGCACAGCCGCGCCAACCCACGCTGAGCCAGCTCAAGCGCCGCGTGAGCTGGCTCTCCGGGCAGTTCCCGCTGGACTTCGCCGCGCTGCTGGAACGGCTGCGCCCGGCCGTCCTGCCCCCCGGCCACCCGCCGGTGCTGAGCCGCGACGGCGCCTGAGGCGGCTGCGGGCGGCTTTGCGTTCCACCCTTTCCCCAGGATCCTGATGAGTGCTTCACCCACGCGCCTGCAAGCGCTGGTGTTCGATGCGTACGGCACCCTGTACGACGTGGCCTCCGTCACGGCCCTGTGCAACAAGCACTTCCCCGGGCACGGCGGCGCCATCAGCGACCTCTGGCGCCAGAAGCAGCTCGAGTACACCTGGCTCACCTCGCTGATGGGCCGCTATCAGGACTTCTGGCTGCTCACCGCGGCCGGCCTGCGCTTCGCCTGCGGCTCGCTCCAGCTGGCGCTGAGCGAGGAGGCCTGCCGCGAGCTGATGGAGAACTACCTGCAGCTCAAGCCCTATCCCGAGGTGTCCGCGGCGCTGCAGGCGCTCGCCAAGCGCCTGCCGCTGGCGATCCTTTCCAACGGCAGCCCGGAGATGCTGCTCAAGGTGACGCAGCACAACGGCTTCACGCCCTACCTCAAGCAGGTGCTGAGCGTGCACGAGGTCGGCATCTTCAAGCCCTCGCCGCGCGTGTACGAGCTGGCCGTGAACAAGCTGGGCGTGCCGAAGTCCGCCATCGGCTTCGTCTCCTCCAACAGCTGGGATGCGGTGGGGGCCAAGGCCTTCGGATTCCACGTGTTCTGGATCAATCGCTTCAACCGCTTCCAGGAGCAGCTGGGCCTCGCGCCGGATCACGCGATCCGCACGCTGGACGAGATTGCGCCCCTCATTGCCGGCTGAGGCAGGAGCGCGGGCCGGGCCGCCGATTGCACGCAGCGGCAGGCAATGGTAGTTTTCAGGATCGGACCACGACCGGCGGCTCAGCCGCCGCTGCAAGCGCAGTGCTCCCGCCGGCAGCGCCTCCGGTGGGCCGCGCCAGCGCGTTGACGACGCGTGCTCACCCCCGACGAGACGAGATGGCCCAGTCCTCACGCAAGGTCAAGCTGGCCGACCTGCAGGTCGGCATGACGATCGAAGAGATCACCGAGCTGTCGTTCGACTATGCGTCGCTCGACGACGAGCACCTGCAATTCCTCAAGACGGCCTTCAAGGGCGCGCAGGTGGTGCTCGTGGGCGAGGACGGGACGCGCACGGCGCCGGTGGAGCAGCTCAAGCACTTCGACCCCCTGCAGAGCATCGTCAAGATCCCCGCCTCGCTCAAGGCGGCCAAGGTCGATGCGGGCTCGCTGGACTTCCTGCAGAAGCACGGCCTGCTGGAATTCAAGGTCGTCGAGTCCAGCGCCGGCCCTGCCGTGCGCACCCCCGCCAAGGAGGCCGCCAGCGACGCCATCGCCGTGGGCTCCGACGCCGCCAAGCGCCGCAGCCAGGGCGTGAAGGAAGACATCAAGCAGTTCGTCGAAACCATCAAGACGGCCGACGAGAGCCGCGGCAAGGCCACCAACCTCGTGGAGGAGATGCTGGATAGCGGCCGCATGGGCAAGTTCACCTCCAAGGGCGTCGAGGCCGTCGTCGACGACATCCTCAAGCAGGGCTCCTCCCCGGCCATGAAGGCCATCGCCGGCCTGCGCAGCAGCGACCAGACCTACGCCCACTGCACGGACATGTCGGTGATCCTGCAGGAATGCTACGTGGACATCCTGGGGCGCACGGGCAAGCCGCCCTCGGAGGCCAACAGCCGCTTTGCCCTCGTCGCCGGCTTCATGCACGACATCGGCAAGAGCGAGGTGCCCAAGGAGGTGCTGGAGAGCACCCAGCGCTTCGCGCCGGACAGCAAGGAAATGATCATGATGCGCAACCACACCACCTATGGCGCGCGCATCCTGAGCGAGATGGGCATGCCGGAGCCCACCATCAACGTGGCGGCCTACCACCACGTGAAGAAGGACACGACGCTGCTCAACAGCTATCCGGGGGTGGACTACGCCCAGGTGCTGCCCCTCACGCGCCTGGCCTCCATCACGGACGTGTATCAGGCCCTCATCGGCAAGCGCCGCTACAAGAAGAACTGGGTGCCCGGCAAGGCGGTGGAGTACTTGCTCAGCCTGGAAGGCTCGGAGTTCGACGAGCGGATGCTGAACTACTTCGTCAAGAGCATCGGCCGCTATCCCGTGGGCTCCCTGGTCAAGCTGTCCACCGGCGACCTGGGGTTCGTGATGGCCGTGGCGCCCGACGAGCATCCGGAGCGGCCCTACGTGGCGGTGGTGGAAAACGCCGCGGGCGAGCTGCTGAGCCACCACACCCTGATCGACCTGATGCTCGACCCCGCCCTCAAGGTGAAAGAGGTGGTCGACCACTACGAGCACTACACCGAATCGGAAGACCAGGCCTACAAGATCTTCCAGTCCATCCGTGTGGCCTGACTGGGAGCTGCTGGCGACCCTGCCGGCCCGCCTGGAGGAGGCAGTGGACGCTGCGCTGCTGGAGGGCCTGCTGAAGGTTGCGCCCGCCGGCGGGCTCGCCCACGCGCCCTTCGCCCTCACGCCCAGCCCGATCGACCCGGCCCTGCACGCCGCCATGGAGGCCCTCACGGCGCCGTTCAACCGTCTCGCCCACGCCGTGGCGCGCACGCCGGAGTTCCTGCACGAGGTGCTGGCGCCCGCGGCGCGGGTGGACCCCTTCACGGCGCGCCTGCTGACGATGGCGCGCGGCGGGCGGGGGCAGCGCTCGCTGTTCCTGGGCGTCACCCGCAGCGACTACTTCGTGCACCGGGGCGGCGCGGACGAGGCCCCGGCGCTGCGCCAGGTGGAGCTGAACACGATCTCCGCCAGCTATCCCGGGCTGGCGCAACGCGTGGCGCGGCTGCACCGCCAGCTTCTGCTGGGCACGCCCCTGGCCCCGCGGCTGGTGCCCAACGACCCCCTGCCCGCGCTGGCCGATGGCTTCGCCGCAGCCTTCGCCCGCTACGGGCACCCGCAGGCGCGCGTGCTGATGGTCGTGCAGCCGGGCGAGACCAACGTGTTCGACCAGCGCCTGCTGGAAGCGGCGCTGCGCGAGCGCGGGCTGCTCACGCGGCGCCGGACGCTGGAGAGCATCGCCCAGAGCGGCCGCCTGCAAGAGGGGCACCTGGTCGTCGACGGCGAGGTGATGGCCATCGTCTACTTCCGCGCCGCCTACGGGCCGGAGGACTTCCAGAGCGAGGACGCGTTCCGCGCGCGGGAGCTGATCGAGGCCGCCTCGGCCATCGCCGTGCCGGACCTGTACACGCAGCTCGCCGGGGCCAAGAAGGTGCAGCAGGCGCTGAGCGACCCGCGGGTGCTCGCGCGCTTCCTCCCCGCCCAGGAGGCCGGGCGCGTGGCCGCCTGCTTCGCGTGGCAGTACGACCTGGAGCAGCCGCTCGCCACGCCCGCCGGCCCGCGCCCCGCCTGGCAGGTGGCGCGGGAGCACCCGCACGCCTACGTCCTCAAGCCGCAGCGCGAAGGCGGCGGGCACAACGCCTTCGATGCGGAGCTGGTGCAGCGGCTGGACGCGCTGCCCCCGGCCGAGCGCCCGGCCTACATCCTGATGGAGCGCATCCGGCCCCTGCGCCACCCGGCCTACCTCGTCCGGGAGCGCGCGGCCCGGCTGGTGGAGGCCGTGAGCGAGGTGGGGCGCTTCGGCGTCTACCTGGCCGAGGGGGAGCGCCTGCTGCTCAACCGCGACGCGGGCTACCTGGTGCGCAGCAAGTCCCACGATACCCAGGAAGGCGGCGTCTCGGCCGGATTCGGCTTCCTGGACAGCCTGCTGCTCAGCGCCGCGGCGCCTGACGGGGTGACGCGGGCCGCCCCCTGAGGCGGCAGGCGGACGCACCGGGCGGCTCGGGCGGCTCGGGCGCCGCGCACGACGCGCCTGCGGCCCCCCCGCCCTTGGCGGCGTAGCCAATCCAGAGCAAAAAAGTCGATTCTCTTATTGCGTCGCTTCCCCAAACAGGCTAAATCCTTCATATCAGGGAAGAATCCCGGCAGTTGGTCGCAATCGCGCAACGCCGGGTACGCACTCCAGGGCTGGCCGCCGGCCAGCCGGTGCGCCCTGCACCCGCGCCGGCCATTGAACGGGCGCGCGGGACAGTGCTAGGAATGGCGGCAGCAGTGGGCCTCGGCATGCGGCGCCAGCGCCTCGTGCACCAAAAAAGAGCCTGGTCACGGCACCGGATCGCCGGTGCTGCCCTGGTGAGCCGTCGGGCGGGCGCCCGTGGCCATCTATGACTCGGAGAACCGCTCATGGCAGCACTGGAATACGAAGTCCGCGAGGAATACAAGGATTACACCGTTGCCCAGTTGCTGGAAGCCCCGGTCACCTGCTTCCAAGGGGTGGGGGAGATCCAGAGCGAAATCCTGCAGCGCTACTTCTCCGTCACCACGGTGAAGCACCTGGCGAGTCTGCCGCCCTTCCTCCAGGCACTGAGCGTGCAGGAGACGGTGCTGGAAGACGGGCCCGTGCTCGAGCAGACGGTGGCCGAGGCGGCCGCCCAGCGTACGCTGGGCTTCAGCGTGCGCGAGGCCGACCAGACCATGCACGTGGGCCAGCTCCCCGATGCGCCGGCGCACGTGCTGGAGGGGCTGACGCCCGCGCAGGATCTCGCCCTCTATGACGCGTTCCGCATCACCAACCTGACGCACCTGGCCCACAACCGGATCATGCTGGAGGCGCGGGTCATCGACTACCTGGCCGAGCATGGCGGTCAAGGCGCGGAGGAGAGCGGCTCGGATGCCGTGGCGGCCATCCTGGGTGCGCGGGCGGCTTCGGCGGCCGCCGGTCAGGCGCGGGCCCGCTCCGGCGGCTACGGCGAAGACCAGCGCCTGCAGAAACTGGCCACCGAGGTCACCGACCACGTGCGCGACCGCGTGGCGGCCATGCGCGACCGCGCGCAGGATCGCGCCGGCACGGGCGGCGCCGCGGCGGGCGGCGGCACAGACCGCATGGCGGCCATCCGCGAATCGCGCGAGCGCGGCGCGGTCGCCCCTGGCCGGGCGGCTCCCGCGGCTCGTGGGGCCGAAGCGGGGCGCACCGGCGGGCCGGGCGTCAGCCGCACGCAGGAGATCCTCTCCACCCGGGCCGGCGTGGCCCCGCGCGAAGTGTCGCGCTCCGCGGCGGATCGGCGGCGCGAGGAGCTGGGCAGCCGGCCCGCGGCCGGGGGCTCGCGGGCCGAATCGGTGCTGGCGGCGCGGGGCGTGGCCGGCCGCGGCGGGCCGCCTTCGGGCGCCACGGGCGGCGCGCTGGTGCGCTCCCGGGCCCCTGCTGCGCGGGCACCGGCAGGCGGCGGCGCCAGCGCATCCCGCACCACCGGCACGCCCAAGGCCCAGCCCCCGCGCGCGGGCAAGGCGGGTGCGGCCGGAGCCGCCGCTGCGGCGGGAGCCGCTGCCGGCGCTGCCGGCGCCACGCTGAAGACGGAAGAGGAAGCCGCGGCGGCCGCCGGCGGGGCGGCCGGACCGGCCGGCACCGGCGCGCCACGCCGGCCGGCCACCAACCCGGCTCCGCTCATCGCGGCGGCCATCCTGGCGCTGATCGTCCTGGCGGGCCTGATCTGGTTCCTCGTGTCGCGCAGCGGGCCGCCGCAGACCGCCTCCACGCCTCCGGGCACCATGCAGGCGCAGCCTGGCACGCAACCCGGCGCCCAGCCTGGCACGCAGCCCGGCGCCCAGCCCGGCGCCCAGCCTGGCAGCGCGGGCGCGCCCGGCACGGCGGCCACCACGGCCGGTCCGTCGGCCTCGCCGCCGCCGGTTGCCATCAAGTCCACGCACACGGTGGCCCGCGGCGACACGCTGTGGTTCATCAGCGAGAAGGAGTACGCGGATCCGCTCAACTGGCCCAGCATCTTCATGGAGAACAAGGATCAGATCCGCAATGCGGACGTGATCTTCCCCAAGCAGAAGTTCCGGATTCCGGCCACCCCCACCTACCGCTTCCCCGAATATCCCAAGGGATATCGCGGATCGAAGTAGCGGGACTTGCGCCTGCACCCGGGCCGGGATGCGCCACCCGCGCGCACCGGCCCGGGCCCTCTCTCCACCCGGTCCCACGGCCGCGCCCGGAGTGCCCTTGCCCGCCGTCTACGACGATCTGATCGCCGAGCTGTTCCGCCAGTACGACACGCTGGCGCTGGGCGCGTTCCGGGGCATCCGCGCCGAAGCCAAGGCCGACGGCACGGCCGTCACCGCGGTAGACCGGGAGGCGTCGCGCTTCGTCAGCAGCGCCCTGCAGCGCCGCACGCCCGAGTACGGCGTGATCTCCGAGGAGGAGGCCCGGCCCTATCGGCCCGAGGCGCGCTGGCAGTGGGTGATCGATCCGCTGGACGGCACGGCGTCCTTCGCGCGCGGCTACCCCGTCTGGGGCCTCGGCATCGGGCTGCTGGAGGACGATCAGCCGCGCCAGGGCTTCCTGCGCTTCCCGGTGGTGGACGAGAGCTACGTGTGCGATGGCCGCGGGCTGCGCTTCAACGGCGCCCCGGTCGCCCCGCTGGAGCCCGACACCCTGCGCGACACGCGCAATCTGCTGCTGGACTCCTCCCTGCACAAGCGATTGCAGAGCTTCGCGCCGCTGCGCGACTACAAGCTGCGGGTCTTCGGGAGCAACCTGTACCACATGGCCTCCCTGGCCATGGGGCGCGCGGAGGCGATGCTGTGCGGGCGCGTGTACCTGTGGGACCTGGCCGGGGCGCTGCCCATGACGCGCGCCCGCGGCTTCACGGAGCGCTACGTGGACGGCAGCGCCTTCGACCTGGGCGAGGTGCTGCGCAGCGAGAAGCGGCGCATCCGCCTGCCGCTGGTGATGGGCCCGCCGGAGCGCATCGACGCCCTGCTGGCGCTGCTCCAACCGGTGCTGTAAGGCGGCCCGGGGTTCCGGCCGGCTTGCCCAAACAAATTTCCATTGTCTCTGGCAATTCCTGGCCGGGCATGGCAGGGTGAGGGTTCCGGGGCCGAGGGCCGACGTCCTCCCGGCTCCGCGAGACGGCCACCGAGCTGTTGCAGACGACCCTGTAGCCACGTCACCGCGCCATGGATGCCGCGCCTGGGAAGCCGATCGACCCGCTCGCCTCGTTCCACCCCGCCGTCGCCGGCTGGTTCCGCCGGCGCTACGGCGCGCCCACCGAGCCGCAGCAGCAAGGCTGGCCCGCGATCCAGGCGCGCCGGCACACCCTGATCGCAGCCCCCACCGGATCGGGCAAGACCCTGGCGGCCTTCCTGGCCGCCATCGACGACCTGGTGCAGCGCGGCCTGGCCGGCGGGCTGGAGACGGCCACGCAGGTGCTCTACGTCTCGCCGCTCAAGGCGCTCAGCGCGGACATCCAGAAGAACCTGGCCGAGCCCCTGGCGGGCATCCGCGAGGCGCTGGCGGCCGAGGGCCTGCCGCGCCCGGAGATCCGCGTGCTGCTGCGCACGGGCGATACGCCCGCCTCCGAGCGCGCGGCCATGCTCAAGCATCCGCCGCACATCCTCGTCACCACGCCCGAGTCCTTCTTCATCCTGCTCACCAGCGCGCGCGGACGCGAGCTGCTGGCCACCGTGCGCACGGTCATCGTGGACGAGATCCACGCGCTGGTGGGGGACAAGCGCGGCTCGCACCTGGCGCTCAGCCTGGAGCGCCTGGAGCACCTGGTGCGCGCGCGGGGCGGCGCGGGCCTGGTGCGCATCGGCCTCTCCGCCACGCAGAAGCCCATCGAAGACGTGGCGCGCTTCCTCGTCGGCACGCCCGCGGACGGCACGCCTGCGGAGGGTGTGCCCTCGGACGCCACGCCCGCTGCGCCCGCTGCACCCCCAGAGTGCACGCTGATCGACACGGGCCACGTGCGGCGGCGCGACGTGGCCATCGAGCTGCCGTCGTCCCCCCTCGAGCCGGTCATGGCCGGCGAGGTCTGGACGGAGGTCTACGGGCGGCTGGCGGAGCTGATCGAGCAGCACCGCACCACGCTGGTCTTCGTCAACACGCGCCGCCTGGCCGAGCGCGTGGCGCGGCACCTGAGCGAGCGCCTGGGCGAGGGCAACGTGACCGCGCACCACGGCTCCATGGCGCGCGAGCAGCGCCTGGATGCCGAGCAGCGGCTCAAGGCGGGCCAGCTGCGCGCGCTGGTCGCCACCAGCTCGCTGGAGCTGGGCATCGACGTGGGCGCGATCGACCTGGTCTGCCAGCTCGGCGCGACCAAATCCATCGCGGCCTTCCTGCAGCGCGTGGGCCGCTCCGGGCACACCCTGCAGGGCCTGCCCAAGGGCCGCCTGTTCCCCCTTACGCGCGACGAGCTGGTGGAGTGCGCCGCGCTGCTGGATGCGGTGCGGCGGGGGGAGCTGGATCGCCTCTGCATCCCGGACAAGCCGCTGGACATCCTGGCGCAGCAGATCGTGGCCGCCACCGCCTGCGAGGAGTGGAGCGGGGCCGAGCTCTTCGCGCTCATGCGCCGCGCCTGGCCCTACCGCACGCTGGAGCGCGCGGAGTTCGACGCGGTGGTGGACATGCTCGCCAAGGGCTTCAAGACCGGGCGCGGGCGGCACGGCGCGTACCTGCACCACGATGCGGTGAACGACCGCCTGCGCGGCCGCAAGAACGCCCGCCACGCCGCCATCGTCTCCGGCGGGGCCATCCCCGAGACCGCCCAGTACGACGTGGTGCTGGAGCCACAGGACATTCGCATCGGCCAGGTGGACGAGGACTTTGCCGTCGAGAGCATGGCCGGCGACATCTTCCAGCTCGGCAACAGCTCCTGGCAGATCGTGCGCGTGGAGTCGGGCCGCGTGCGCGTGGCCGATGCGCACGGGCAGTCGCCCACCATCCCGTTCTGGGTGGGCGAGGCCCCGGCCCGCAGCGACGAGCTCTCCTTCGCGGTGTCGCGCCTGCGCGAGACCCTCGCCGAGCGGCTGGGGCCGCCGCCCGCGGAAAGCGACGCGCCGCCCGCCAAGCCCGCGTCGCTGCTGCCGCCACCGCCGCAGCAGCTCGGCCTGCCGGAGCGCAGCGCCGAAGCTACCGCGGCGGACGCCGCGTCCGGAGGTCCGCCAGCCAGCCCGGCCGCCGGTCCGCCCACAGGTCCGTCCGCCGGTCCGCCAGCCGTGCGCTGGGTGCACCCGGACGACCCCGCCGTGCGCTGGCTGCAGGACGAGCTGGGGCTGGCCCCGGCCGCGGCGATGCAGATCTGCGAATACCTGGCCGCCGGCCGCGCCGCCCTGGGCGCCATGCCCACCCAGCGCACGCTGGTGGCCGAGCGCTTCTTCGACGAGAGCGGCGGCATGCAGCTCGTCATCCACTCCCCCTACGGCAGCCGCCTCAACCGCGCCTGGGGCCTGGCCCTGCGCAAGCGCTTCTGCCGCACCTTCAACTTCGAGCTGCAGGCGGCGGCCATCGAGGATGCCATCGTGCTCTCGCTGGGGCCCACCCACAGCTTCCCGCTGGGGGACGCGTTCCGCTTCCTGCACAGCGCCTCGGCGCGGCAGGTGCTGACGCAGGCGCTGCTGGATGCGCCCCTGTTCGGCGTGCGCTGGCGGCACAATGCCAACCGCGCCCTGGCCGTGCTGCGCCGCATCGGCAGCCGCAAGGTGCCCGCGCCCCTGCAGCGCATGCGGGCGAACGACCTGCTGGCGCTGGTCTTCCCGGATCAGCAGGCGTGCCTGGAGAACATCGTGGGAGACCGGGAGATTCCCGACCACCCGCTGGTGAACCAGACCGTGCGCGACTGCCTGGAAGGGGCCATGGACGTGCTGGGTCTGGAGCGCCTCCTGCGCGCCATGGAGGCGGGCGAGGTGGAGCTGGTGGCGCGGGACCTGACCGGGCCCTCGCCCCTGGCCGCGGAAATTCTCAGCGCGCGGCCCTATGCCTTCCTGGACGACGCGCCGCTGGAGGAGCGCCGCACGCAGGCCGTGCAGAGCCGGCGCTGGCTCGACCCGGAGACCGCCGCGCACCTGGCCGCCCTGGATGCGGACGCCATCGCGTTGGTGCGCGCGGAGGCCTGGCCCGTCGTGGGCAGCGCGGACGAGCTGCACGATGCCCTGCTCCAGCTCGGGCTGCTCACGGAGGCCGAGGGCCGCGCGGGCAGCCCCGCCGAGCCCCCCGCGGATGCGGGCGGGAGCGCCGGCGCCGCGGCCGGCGCCGTTGCCGACGCAGTGCAGCCGCCGCCCACCGGCTGGGCGCTCTGGCTGGCGCAGCTGGGCGTGCAGGGGCGCGCGGCCGTGCTGGAGCACGGAGTGCCGAAACCGGGAGCGCTGCGGCACTGGGTGGCGGCCGAATGGCTGCCGGCGCTGCAGGCGCTCTACCCCGGCGCGCGCCTGGCACCCCCCATCGCGCTGCCGCCAGCCGCGGCCGCGCGCGCCTGGACGCCCGCGGAAGCGGCCGTGGAGCTGCTGCGGGCGCGCCTGGAGGCGAGCGGGCCCGTCACCGCCGCGCACCTGGCGACCACGCTGGGCCTCGCCCCCCCGCAGGTGGAGGCGGCGCTGGCCGCGCTGGAGAGCGAGGGCTTCGCGCTGCGCGGGCGCTTCACGCCGGGCAGCCCGCTCGAGGAGTGGTGCGAGCGCGGCCTGCTGGCGCGCATCCACCGCTACACGCTGGGCCGCCTGCGCCGGGAGATCGAGCCGGTCAGCCCGGCCGATTACCTGCGCTTCCTCTTCGCCTGGCAGCGCGTCGAGCCGCGCGCGCGGGCCGAGGGGCTGGACGGCCTGGCGGCGGTGATCGAGCTGCTGGAGGGCTTCCAGGCCCCCGCGGCCGCGTGGGAGGCGGAGCTGCTGGCCATGCGCGTCAACAACTACGAGCGCGAATGGCTGGACCGCCTGTGCAGCATGGGCCGGGTGACCTGGCTGCGCCTGACCCCGCCCGCGTTGCCGCCGGACGAGGAGGGGAGCGAGCCCCGCGTGCGGCGCGGCGGGCCGGTGGCGTCCACGCCCATCGCGCTGCTCAACCGGCGCAACCTGCCGCTCTGGCAGCGCCTCTGCGGCGCCACGGAGGAAGCGCCGCCCCGTCTGTCCAGCCAGGCCGGCGCCGTGCGCGAGTGCCTGGCGCAGCGGGGCGCCTCGTTCTTCGGCGAGCTCGCGGACGAGACGGGCCTGCTGCCCACGCAGCTCGAAGCGGCGCTGGGCGAGCTGGTGGCGCAGGGGCTCGTCACCGCGGACAGCTTCGCCGGGCTGCGTGCGCTGCTGCGGCCGGCCCGCCAGCGCCCGCCCATCACCGCCTACGCCGGCCGGGCCGGCATTTCGGTCGCCTCCACGGAAGGCGCGGGGCGCTGGTCCCTGCTGCGCGCGCCCGCTCCCCCGGCCGCGCAGGCGGCGCGCGCCCTGGATGCCCAGGCGGTGGAGGCCTGCGCCTGGGTGCTCCTGCGCCGCTACGGCGTCGTGGTGCGGCGGCTGCTCGAGCGCGAGGCCCAGGCCCCGCACTGGCGCGAACTGCTGCGCGTCTACCGCCGCCTGGAGGCGCGCGGGGAGATCCGCGGCGGGCGCTTCGTCAACGGCCTGGCGGGCGAGCAGTACGCCCTGCCGGAGGCCGTGGGCACCCTGCGCGAGGTGCGCCGCCAAGCCCGCACGGGCGCCCTGGTGAGCCTGAGCGCGGCCGATCCGCTCAACCTGGTGGGCATCCTCACGCCCGGCCGGCGCATCCCCGCGCTGGCGGGCAATCGCGTGCTCTATCGCGACGGCGTGCCGGTGGCGAGCCAGGAGGGCGGCCAGCCGCACTTCCTGGCCGAGGTGGAGCCGGGCGAGCAGTGGCTGCTGCGCAACGCGCTGGCGGGACGCCAGGCGGCGCTCTATGCCCCGCCCGCCTTCCGCAAGCCGGGCTAGCGCTCCCCCCAGTCAACTTCCCGGACAAGTGGAGGAGGGAGGCGCCGCCTCCCTCCTCCACACCTCCTCCTTCCGGCAGGGAGCAGGCCCCCTGCACCTCGTTGACGTCCAGCCTGTACGCGGCTGCTCCGCGGCCGCGCAGTTCCATAGGGGGAGCAGCGCCGAACGCTTGCGCGAGGCGCCAACGTCACAGGGGGCTTGCTCCCGCAGCCGTTGTTGTTCACAGCCTTGCTAGCGCGCCGCCCCCGGCCGGCCCACCGCACCGCCCAGGGCAGGGCCCGCAGGTCTCGGCTCCATCAGGCGGGGCTTCATAACGCCTTCGGCTTCGTTTGGAAATTCCACCGGGGCCGGAGCCGAGTCCTCACCCCGCCCGGCTGACGCCGGGCGCCCCTCTCCACCGGGTGGAGAGGGGAACTGCGGGTCAGGCGCTCCCGGCCGCCGCACCATGATCGGCGGCGCGCCCGGCCACGCCGCCGCCGCGCGCTCCCACCACTCGCCCTGGCCGGCCT
>JBGOUY010000416.1:0-2822 GCA_041477795.1 bacterium | reverse complement strand
CGGCGGCGATGTTTTCTCCGGCCAGGTGCACGACGGCATCCAGCCCCTGCAGGCGATCGGCGTCGAGCGTCCCCGCGGCCGGGTTCCAGTGCGCGGCATCCCGCTGGCGCGAAACCGGGTCCCGCACGAGCCGCGTGACCGTGTGGCCGCCCGCGCGCAGGAACGGCACCAAGCGCCGCCCCAGCAGCCCACTGGCGCCAGTGACCGCGATCCGCAGCGGTGGCCGCCCGGCGAAGCGTTGGTGGCGCAGCACGTCGGCCCGGGTGCGCTCATGGCGAAACGCGAGCATCCTCTCGATGCGGCGCATCGCCAACCGGTCACCCCAGCCCATGAGACTCGCCGCGAAGGGAAGCTTGACCGTCACCTCGTCTTCCAACAGACACGCTTCCTTGCCGTCCTGAGGGTGCGGGAGCATGCGGTGCGCGTAGATCGCGCTGGCGAACGGCCCTTCGACCTGTTCTTCGCAGAACTGGCGGCCAGGCACTGTGTTTCGGTAGACGGCGACCCACGGCAGGCGCCAGGGTCCGACCGGAATGCTCAGTGTGACGCGCATCCCATCGGTGGGCGCCCCGGGCGCGCGGCGCTCCAGGCGGATCCCGCTCCAGGGCGGCAAAAGGCGCTCCAGCGCGCCAGGGCGGGCGTACCAGGCGTAGACCTCCGCCGGAGAAGCCGCGATGGCCGTGCTGCGCGTGATGGTTGTCATGCCCAGATCCGCTGCGAAAATGACGCGCCAGTGGCCCGCGACTTTGCGTCACCGACGCTAACATACCCCTGGCGCCGTTTGGAGGCGGGCGGGAGAATATGCGATGCTGGCGTTCCAGCGCCGTCCAGGAGCAACGAATGCCCCGCGTGCCGCCATGCCCCGCGCCCCCGCCGCGCCGTCCTCGCCCTTCCCATTGCCGGCCCGCCTGCGCTTGGGCATCAGCAGTTGTCTGCTCGGGGAAAACGTGCGGTGGGACGGCAATGCGCGCGGCGATCCGTATATTCTCGGCACGCTGACGCGCCATTTCGACTTCGTGCCCGTCTGCCCGGAGCTGGCGATCGGGCTGAGCGTTCCGCGCGAACCGGTCCGCCTGGTCGGGCCGCCTGAAGCGCGGCGCGTGCTGGGCGTGAACGACCCGGCGCTGGACGTCACGGACGCACTCGCAAGCTACGGCAAGCGCATGGCGGGTGAAGTGCGCGACATCAGCGGTTATATCCTCAAGGCGCGCTCGCCCAGCTGCGGCATGGAGGAGGTCGCGGTCTACCGCCTCCGGGGCGGCCGGCCGGCCAAGCAGGGCCGCGGCATGTACGCGCAGACGTTCATGGCCGCGCGTCCGGAGCTTCCCGTGGAGGAAGAGGGCCGCCTGGGCGATCCCATGCTGCGCGAGAACTTCATCGTCCGCGTGTTTGCCCTCGGGCGCTGGCAAGCCATGGCGGCGCAGGGCCTCACGCCCCGCCGCCTGCTCGCCTTCCACACGGCCCACAGGCTGACGCTGCTGGCGCACGGAGACGCGCCCTACCGCGCCCTGGACCGCCTCGTGGCCCAGGCTGGATCGCGGTCTATTGGTGTATTGGCGCGGACCTACCTGCTGGCCTTCATGGAGGCGCTGCGCGGCAAGGCCACACGCAAGGTACATACGAACGTGCTCACCCACCTTGCGGGCTGCCTGAAGCGCAAGCTGGAGCCGGGCGACCAAGCGGAACTCGATGATTCCATCCGCGCCTACCGAGTGGGGGAGGTGCCGCTCATTGTCCCGATCACCCTGTTCCGTCACCACTTCCGGCGCCATCCGCACCCCGCTGCCGCAGGCCAGATCTACCTGGAGCCGCACCCCAGCGAGTTGGCGCTGGGAAGTGGGATGTAGGCACCCGGCGCATCGCCGTGGCGCCTGAAAGGGATCGGCCGACGCAAGCTGGGGATGATTCCCCTGAAACCGTAGTCTCGGGCGCGCACGACAGGTTGGTGCCTCGATCAAGTCTCGGGCAAGCGCCCGGCGGATTCCATCGGTACCGGCGCGCTGCGCCTATACCGCCCCGCGCAGGATAGTCGACTGGAGCGGGAGCAGCCTCCTCAATCGCGCGGCGGCGAACGGTTGGGCGGCGGCGAGACTAGGGCGTGGCGGTCGGCCCCGTGCCGAAGCGAATCAGCGTCCACCCGTCGCGTTCGTTGCCGTGATAGACGTTCGCGGCATTGACATGGTTCGTCCGGCCCTGGAGCGAGTAGGAATACGCCGTGTCCGCCGCGAGCGCGCCCACGATGGCGGGGTATGCGACGGACGTCTGGTTATACACCCAGCCCTGCCACGTCACTTCGACATAGCCGGGGAACCCCGCAATGTATTTTGAAATGAAGATCTCCGTGAACCCGGGAGACCCGGTCAGGGTCCAGGTGAATGTGGGAAAGGTGCCCTGATTGATGGACGCGTCGGTTGGCCCGACAATGCCGACGCCAAAATCCGGTAGCGTAAACGACTGTGTCGCGGGGGATGCGGAAAGGCTCGCAAAGCTGCCGTAGATTTCGAGCCAAGCCCGGCTCTGCCGTGTGTTGATGGCATTGGTTTGGGAGTTCACGCTCAGCGCATAGTCTGCGCCGGGATAGACTGACTCAATGGGAGGGACCGTAAGGGTGTCGCCAGCCAACCCCGCACCTGGCTGGAACACCGAACCGTTGGCGATCAGCGTGCTCACCCCCAAAGGATCCCGAAACACCGCATAGGAGGAATTCATGGAACCGCCGGCAACGATGCCATTGCTGCCGGATATGTTGAAGGTGACGCCACCCCCGAGGGTGGGAGTCAGATTCTTCGTTGCGCCGCCCCCCGTCAGCGAAAACGGCGTCG
>JBGOUY010000174.1:0-9165 GCA_041477795.1 bacterium | reverse complement strand
TTTACGATCGGCGGACTGTCCGGATTGATGCTTTCCATCGTGCCGGCTGACTTCCAGTATCAAGACACGTATTTCGTCGTGGCGCACTTCCACTACGTGCTGGTGGCCGGCGCGGTGCAAGGCATCCTGGGCGGACTCTACTACTGGTTCCCCAAGTTCACCGGGCGCATGCTGAGCGAGAAACTGGGCAAGGTCCACTTCTGGCTCAACATCATCGGGGTCAACCTGACGTTCTTCCCCATGCACTTCCTGGGGGTGGACGGCATGCCGCGCCGCATCTACACGTACCCCACCGGCATGAACTTCGACTTCTGGAACTTCTGGGTGACGATCGGGGCGTATATCACGGCGGTGTCCGGGCTCGTGTTCCTCATCAACATCTGGAGGAGCCTGCGCGCTGGAGAGAAGGCGAAGGCCGACCCGTGGGACGCCCGCACGCTGGAGTGGTCCATCAGTTCGCCCCCGCCGGAGTATAACTTCGCCAAGCTGCCCAACGTGACGGCGCGGGACGAATTCTGGCACCGCAAGTACGACCTGAAGAACTTTAAGCCGGAAGGCCCGGCGCACGTGGAACTGCCCAATCCCACCATCTGGCCGCTCGTGGTGGGCGTCGGCCTGGGGTTGCTGGGCTACGGGTTCATCTTCGGCTTTGCGCTGAGCTTCATCGGCGTGGCCACCATTATCTTCGGCGCCTACGCCTGGTCCTTCGCGAAGTTCGAAGGCTAGGCGCGGGCGGCGGCCGCTGGGCCCGCCGCTGCTCCGGCAGGCCGGACGGGAAGCGAGAACACAGGAGGCAAGAGTGAGCGACGCATCGCACGCGGAACACCACTACACCAGCCTCGGGGTCGACAACCGCAAGCTGGGCATGTGGTTGCTGATCGCCTCGGAGTGCCTGCTGTTCGGGACGCTGATCGTGACCTTCATGATCTACCGTCACCACAGCACGGCCGGCCCGAATCCAGCCGACGTGCTGGATATCCCCATCACGAGCATCAGCACCTTCGACCTGCTGATGAGCTCGTTCTCCATCGTGCTGGCGCTGCACGCGATCCAGCAGGGGGATATGAAGGGCTTCCGCCGCTGGATCCTCATCACAGCCATCGGCGGGCTGATCTTCCTCGGCTTTCAGACCTACGAATTCACGAACTTCGTGCACGAAGGCCTGACCCTTTCCACCAACGTCTTCGGTTCCAGCTTCTTCATGCTCACCGGCACCCACGGCACCCACGTGGCGGTGGGGGTGATCTGGCTGCTGTCCTTGTTCTTCTCGTCCCTGCGGGGCAAGTTGACCGAGGATGGGGCGCTCAAGGTGGACACGATGGCCCTGTACTGGCACTTCGTGGACGTGATCTGGATCGTGATCTTCACGGTCGTGTACCTCTTCGTTTACGTCTAGTCGGAGCGTTCGATGTCTGCGGAACCCCATGGACATGCCCACGAGCACGCGCACCCCGGGCCGGCGACCTACGCGAAGGTGGCCGGCCTCCTGACGTTCATCACGGCGCTGGAGGTGTGGGTGTTCTACATGCCGGCCATGCGGCCGGTGCTGGTGCCGGTGCTGGCCGTGATGTCGGCGATCAAGTTCTCGCTGGTGGTGATGTTCTACATGCACCTGAAGTTCGACCACCCCGCCTTCACGCGCGTGCTGCTGGGCGGCGTGTTCATCGCCTTCGGCGTGTTCCTGTGGCTGCTGGCGCTGTTCACGTTCTCGCACCCCATGACCAACGGACCGCTGGTCTAGCGCGCCGGGCCGTGGCCCGCTCCGACTTCCCTTCCGGCGGCGCGATGGCGCTGAAGGGGCGTGTCCCCTTTGCGGGGCCGGGCTCCGCGTGCCGTCGCACCCTCCGGGCGCTGCCATGACCCTCGCGTTCGCCCACGGCGGCCTGGAGCTCGGAGCGGGCGCGGTCGCCCAGGCGGTGGCCAGCGCCGCACCGGGTCCCTGGCTGGGGCCGCACGTCTCGCTGCTGACCGCCTGGACCTTCGACCCCACGTTCCTCATTCCGCTGGCGCTGGCGCTGCTCTATTTCAAGGGCTACCTGCGCTACCGGAGCCGGGGCGGGCGGCGCTTCCCGGCCTGGCGGCCCGTCCTGTTCGCCCTGGGCATCGCGGTGGTGGCGCTGGCGCTGCTGAGCCCCATCGACATCCTGGCCGACTACTCGTTCACGTTCCACATGCTGCAGCACGACCTGCTGATGCTGGTGGCCGTGCCGCTGATCCTGCTGGGAGCGCCCTTCGTGCCGGTGGTGCGGGGCCTGCCGCCCCGCCTGCGCCGGCGCCTGTTCATCCCGCTGGCGCGCAACGGCACCGTGCGGCACGGGGTGCTGTTCTTGACGCGGCCGCTGGTGGGCCTGGTGCTGTTCGTGCTCACCGTGCTGGCGTGGCACGTGCCGGGCCTCTACGATGCGGCCCTGCACAACCAATGGATCCACTACGGGATGCACCTGAGCTTCATCGTCACGGCACTGTGCTTCTGGTGGCACATCGTGACGCCGTATCCCTTCCCGTCGCGGCTGCACTACTTCCTGCGCATGCTGATGCTGGTCGCTTCGGCCATCGTCAACGAGGCCCTCTGCGCCATGATCGTGTTCGCCGATTCCGTGCTCTACGGCTATGGCGCGCTGAAGGGCTTCTGGGGCCTGACCATGCTGGAGGACCAGAACCTGGGCGGGCTGATCATGTGGATCATGGGGGACCTGCTGCGCCTGGGCGTGATCTCGCTCCTGTTCGCGCTCTATGCGCAGCAGGAGAACGCCAAGGAACTGGGGACGCGGCGGACCCCGCTGGCCCCCAACCGGCTGGCGCAGAGCACGTAGCGGCCGCGCCTCGACCCGGCATCGCAGGCGCGCGCCGCCCGCCCCGCTCCGTGGGCGTGGGGTGTGCCTTCCTGCGGCAATGGACTCGGCGCATGAGCCGGCGGCCGCGCGCTATTGCGGCATGCCGTCCAGGCCGGCGCGGAGGGAGCGCACGTACTGCAGCGCGGCCTGTTCGGAAGCCTCGCGCGTGGGGCCGGCGGCGATGCGGGAGACGAGCCCCGTGCCCACCACCACCCCGTCGCAGAGCCGGCTGACCTGGTGCGCCTGCTGCGGCGTGGAGATGCCGAAGCCCACGGCCAGCGGCAGCGTACAGCCCAAGGCGCGGAAGCGATCCACGCGGGCCTGCAGGTTCTCGTCCAGCCCGCGCTCCGAGCCGGTCACGCCCTTCAACGAGACGAGGTAGACGAAGCCGGCGCTCGCCTGCGCGATGCGCCGGGCGTGCACGGCGTCGGAGTTGGGCGCCTCCAGCAGCACCGGCGCGATGCCCAGCTCGCGGCAGAACGCAGGCCAGTCGCCCGCCTCGTCCACGGGCAGGTCGGGGATGATGACGCCGCTCAGGCCGGCCTCGGCGGCCCGCTCCAGGAAGGCGCGCTCGCCGAAGCGGAAGATCGGATTGTAGTGCGTCATCAGCACCAGCGGCACGGGGCTGGCCGCATGGATGCGGCGCACCAGCGCCAGATAGTCCCCCAGGCCGGAGAACTGGTGCAGGGCGCGCGTGCCCGCGGCCTGGATCACGGGGCCGTCGGCGACGGGATCGGAGAACGGGAAGCCCAGCTCCACCACGTCCGCGCCGGCCTGCGCCAGCTTGGGCACGATGCGCGCGGTGAACTCCGGGTCGGGGTCGCCCGCCATCAGGTAGGTGATGAGCGCCTTGCGCCCGGCCGCCTTGAGGCGGGCGAAGGTCTCCTCCAGCCGGCGCAGTCCCTGCCCCTTCACCGCGCCCCCTTGCCGTGCCGGGCGCCGGGGGACTGGAAGCGTTCCGGGGCGGCCTTGAGCAAGGTGCCCAGGTCCTTGTCCCCCCGCCCGGAGAGACAGACGATGATCGTCCGGTCGGGCCGCAGGGTGGGCGCGACGCGCTTCACGTCCGCCAGCGCGTGGGCGCTCTCCAGGGCGGGCAGGATGCCCTCCAGCCGCGACAGCTCGAAGGCGGCGTCCACCGCCTCGTCGTCGGTCACGGAGACGTAGGTGACGCGCCCGGTATCGTGCAGCCAGGAATGCTCCGGCCCCACGCCCGGGTAGTCCAGCCCGGCCGAGATGGAGTGCGCCTCCAGCACCTGCCCGGCGGCATCCTGCAGCAGGTAGCTCTTGCTGCCGTGCAGCACGCCCACCGCGCCGGCCGTGATGGTCGCCGCGTGCTTGCCGGTCTCCACGCCGAGCCCGGCGGCCTCCACGCCGCGCATGGCCACCTGCGGCATATCCAGGAAGTGCGCGAAGAGGCCCATCGCGTTGCTGCCCCCGCCCACGCAGGCGATGAGCAGGTCCGGCAGGCGCCCCGTCTTCTCGAGGATCTGCTGGTGCGCCTCCTCTCCGATGACGCGCTGGAACCGCTTGACCATGGCCGGGTAGGGGTGCGGTCCGGCCACCGAGCCGATCACGTAGAAGGTGTCGTCCACGGTGCCGACCCAGTCGCGCAGGGCCTCGTTCATGGCGTCCTTGAGCGAGGCGGAGCCGGTCGATACGCTGCGCACCTCGGCCCCCAACATGCGCATGCGGGCCACGTTGGGCGCCTGGCGCTCGATGTCCTTGGCGCCCATGAAGACCACGCACTCCAGCCCGAAGAGCGCGGCCATGGTCGCGGTGGCCACGCCGTGCATGCCCGCCCCGGTCTCCGCGATGATGCGGTGCTTGCCCAGCCGCCGCGCCAGCAGCACCTGGCCCAGCGTGTTGTTCACCTTGTGCGCGCCGGTGTGGTTGAGGTCCTCGCGCTTGAGGTAGATCTGCGCGCCGCCATAGGCCTGGGTCAGCCGGCGGGCCAGGTACAAGGGCGAAGGCCGCCCCACGTAGTCGCGCAGGTACTCGCCCATCTCGTCCCAGAAGGCGCGGTCGTGCTCGATCGCCTTGAAGGCGGCCGTCAGCTCCTCGAGGGGCGCGATCAGCGTCTCCGGCACGAAGCGCCCGCCGAAAGGGCCGTAGTAGCCCTCGCGGGCCACGTTGCCGTCAGATTGCATGCCGTCCGGTTGCATGCGGTCAGAAGGCGGGCGGTCAGATGGCGATGGCATCGCTTGCGCTCCAGGGTTCATCGGTGGCCAGCGCCGCGCGCAGGGCGGCGAAGAAGGCCTCCACCTTGCGGGGGTCCTTGCGGCCGGGTGCCGCCTCCAGGGAGGACGAGACGTCCAGCGCGGCGGGGCGGGCCGTGCGCAGGGCCAGCGCGACATTGTCGGCGGAAAGGCCGCCGGCCAGGATCACGCGGCGGCTTTCGCCCAGGGTGCGCGCCCATTCCCAGTTGAAGGGCCGACCGGTGCCGCCGTGCAGCCCTGGATCGAAGGTGTCCAGCAGCACGGTCTCGTCCGGCGCCGCGCGCACCGCGGCCAGGTCGGGCTCGTCCTTCAGCTTGAAGGCGCGGTAGCCGGGGCGATTGAGCTGCGCCAGCACCTCGTAGCCTTCGCCGCCGTGAAGCTGGATGCGGTCCAGCCGGCACTGCTGCGCCAGCTCGTTCATGCGCGGCACCGCCTCCCCGACGAACACGCCCACCTTCACGGTGTAGGGGTGGAGGGCCGCCACGATGCGCGCCACGGTGTCCGGGTCGGCACAGCGGGGACTGGGGCGATAGAAGATGAAGCCCAGCGCGTGCGCGCCGCAGGCCTCGGCCAGCTTGGCGTCTTCCAGCCGCGTCAGGCCGCACACCTTGACGCGCGGGCTCACGAGGCCTCCTCGCGGAGCGCCTCGTCGCGCAGCAGGCGCAGGTGCGCGGCCGGATCGGACGCGGTCATCAGCGCCTCGCCGATCAGGAAGCCGTCCACCCCCGCACGCAGCAGGCGCGCCACGTCCTGCGGCGTGTGGATGCCCGACTCGGCGATGCAGACCTGCTCCTCGCGGAAGCGGGGCACGAGCGCTTCGGTGCGGCGCGGATCCACCTGGAAGGTCGTCAGGTCGCGATTGTTCACGCCGATCACCAGCGCGCCCGCCTCCGAGGCGCGCTGCAGTTCCTCCGCGTCCACCACCTCCACCAGCGTGTGGATGCGCACCTCGCCGGCGGTGGCCACCATTTCGGCCAGCCGCTCGCCCGGCAGCAGGCGCGCGATGAGCAGGCACGCATCGGCGCCCAGCGCGCGCGCATAGAACACCTGCCAGGGCTCCAGCAGAAAGTCCTTCTGCAGCACGGGCAGCTCGCAGGCGGCCTTGACCTCCCGCAGCAGGGCGGTGGAGCCGTCGAAGAACGGCCCGTCGGTGACGACGGAGATGGCCGCCGCGCCGCCGATCTCGTAGTCGCGCACCTGGCGCACCACGTCCCCGTGCCAGGGGAAGGCGCCCTTGGAGGGCGAGCGCAGCTTGAGCTCGGCGACGATGCGCACGGGCTGGCCGGCGCCCTGCGCGCCGCGCGGCCGCGCGCCGCGCAGGGCGGCGGTGAAATCCAGCGCCGGGGCCATGGCGTGCGCCTGCTCGCGCACGCGCTGCAGGGGCAGGGCGCGCTTGAGCGCGGCCACCTCCGCGCGCTTCTTGGCGACGATCTGCTCCAGGATATCGCTCATGGCTGGTCGGGGCCGGGGCGGGTGTCCGGCTGCTGCTTCTTGCTGTGGGTGTAGGCGATCACCTGTTCCAGCACGTGCCGGGCGGCGCCGGAGCGCAGGGATTCGCGGGCCATCTCCAGGCCCTCGGCGATGGACTCCGCCTTGCCGCCCAGGTAGATCCCCGCGCCGGCGTTGAGCAGCACCAGGTTCTCGTGGTGCGGCTCGCCCTCGCCCAGCAGCACGGCCTTGGCGGTGGCGATGGCCGTGGCGCGGTCGGCCATCTTGAAGCGCTCCAGCGGCGCGCGCTTGAGCCCGAAGTCCTCCGGCTGGATCGTGAACTCCTTCACGCTGCCGTGGTTCTGCTCCACCACCTGCGTCGCCGCGGAGAGGGAAATCTCGTCCATGCCGTCGTCCCCGTGCACGAGCAGGGAGTGGTCGCAGCCCAGGCCCAGCAGCACCTCGGTGAAGCGGTGCGTATTCTCCGCGCGGTTCACGCCCAGCAGGTAGCACTCCGCCGCGACCGGATTCGTGAGCGGCCCCAGGTGATTGAAGATGCTGGGGATGCCGATCTCCTTGCGCGGAGCCATGGCGTACTTCATGGACTGGTGAAACAGCGGCGCCAGCAGGAAGGAGAAGCCGTTGCGGTCGATGCCGTGGATGGCGTCGGCCGGGGAGATGTCCAGCTCCACGCCCAGGCCCTCCAGCACGTCCGCGCTGCCGCACTGGCCGGTCATGGCGCGGTTGCCGTGCTTGGCGATGTGCACGCCCGCGCCCGCCGCCACCAGCCCGGCCAGGGTGGAGACGTTGATCGTGCGCAGCCCGTCGCCGCCGGAGCCCACGATATCCACCAGCGGGCGGCTCTTGACCGGCAGGTGGAAGGCCTTGGCGCGCATCACGTAGGCCGAGCCGGTGATCTCGTCCTTGGTCTCGCCCTTCATGTGCAGCGCGGTGAGGTAGGACCCGATCTGCGCATGGGTCCAGGTGCCAGTCATGATGCCTTCCATCACCACGGCCGCCTCGTCCTGCGTCAAGTCATTGCCCGCCGCCACGTAGCGGAGCACTTCCTGGGGAGTCTGCATCGCTGAACCTGTCGCAATCGTTCGGTTGACCGGGGAGGCTGCCCGCTGGGCGGGACGGCCGCTCCGGAACGCGGCACCAACAAAAAAGGCCGCAAGCGGTGTGCATGCGGCCTGTCCGGGTAGCAATCGGTCTGGAGACTGCTAGGAAGTTCGGGTCGCACACACCGGGCCGCTGCGGCGCCAAGGCCAGGACTGCCAGTTCATGGGGTGCCGTCCGTTCATCGGTGGCCGTGCCAGTCGCCGGTACGTGACCCGCTCCCTTCGCGTGCGGTGCGCTCGGATGCCTTTCGTAATTCTCATGACTGCCCGGCGCCATGTCAAGGGGAATCAGTCGCTTACCGTCCAGCCAGGGCCGGGCTGGGCAGGCCAGCCGGGCCGGCCGGCCGCGTCGGACCGGCGGCGGGTGCCGGGGCCGGCGGCGCGTCCCACAGCAGCGCCTCGATCTGCGCCGTCTTGTCCGCGCAGGCGCCCGTGGCGATGCAGGAGGAGAACACCTGCACCGGCTGCCCGTCGTGCAGCACCTCCACCCGGTACGGCCGCCCCAGCAGGCGCGTGTGCACAGTGATGGCGAAGGCCTCCGCGAAATCGTCGAACAGCTCCTGCGTGGCATAGAGCGAGGGGAAGTTCGTCTGCGCCAGCTCCGCATAGATCTGCGGGGCGGCGCTGAGCGCCGTGGGGGCCTTGTCGAAGCGGTAGAAGGCCACCTGGCTCAGGAGCGGGAAGCGCTCGGCGTAGCGGGAGCGCATGCCGGCCTTGTGGGGGCCCTGCGCCGGCCCGTAGGCCCAGGACAGCGCCACGAATGCGGAACGGCGCGTGGCCGGGAGCGGCTCGGGCGAGGGATCGTCCCAGTCGCCGTGCACCCCCAGCGCCAGCCCCAGCACGTGCCCCAGCTCGTGCAGCAGGATGAAGCGCACGGCCCCGGCACGGTCGTCGTGCTCCGGGGGTTCGAGGGTGAAGCGCAGCGCGTAGCCCGGACTGGGCCGGAACGCGGAGCCCTCCTTCCAGGCCGCCCAGGCATTCGCGTCGCGGCCCAGCGCGGTCAGGTTGAGCACGATGTAGGCGTGGCTCCAGCGGCCGGCGCGGTCCTGCACGCCCTCGGTGGTGGCGGTGCCCACGTCGCCCTGCACCAGGTACACCGCCGCCAGGTGCCGCCCGGCCAGGCGCGAGACCGGGGGCGGCAGGGCGTCCAGCACCTCGCGCACCACCTGTGCCAGCGGATCGGCGGGGTCGGCGGCCCGCGGCCGCACGTCATCGCCATAGGTGAGATTGGTGGCGTGGGCGCGATCGAGCACGGCGGCGTCGGCGGGCTGCACGCGCTCGACGAGCGGCCGCTGCAGCAGCCCCTCGTAGCGCGGCAGGCGTTGCACGGCCGGCACGGCCGCCTGGCACCCCGCCAGTGCCCACAGCACGGCCAGCAGCGCGAGGCGCCGGTGGCGCAGCCAGGGCGTCACGTTCATGGGGCATGCCTCCGGCGGGCGGTGACGGGATGGTGCCACGGTGCCATGGTGCCGCGGGGCCATGGTGCCAGGGAGCCAGGGGGCGAACCTGTCTTGAAGCGACGGGGCGCGCCGGGCTGGCCGCACGGGCCGCTGGCCAGCGGCACGA
>JBGOUY010000300.1:0-5190 GCA_041477795.1 bacterium | reverse complement strand
GGAGGCTCGCCGCCAGCACGCCCCCCAGATCGCCCAGCGGCAGCTCCTGCGCGGCGTGCAGCAGCGCCCGCTCCCGGCTCAGCAGCACGGCGTGCAGGCGCGGGAACTCGGCCCGCAGCGCGGGCACGGAGCCGGCGGTCGTCGCCGAGACGAGCAGCAGCGCCGGCCCGGCGTGCGTCGCCAGGGTCTCCCGCGCGGCCGACGCGTCGTCCACGGTGCGCACCTCGCAGTCCGGCTCCGCCGCGGCCGCGACGCGCCGGCTCAACGCCGCATCGCCCAGCAGCAACAAGATCAGCTTTCCACTGGCGGCGGGCCCCTTCATAGGCCGATTGCGGCTGGCTCCACGTGGTTGCATCGTGAGCGGGCAGCGCGACGGCGGGTCGGCAGCACGCCTGCCCACACCTGTCTGCTGGACGCCTGGCAGCGTCCCCGGCTCACCGTCAACGACCCCTCCGGGCGGAAGTTTCGCGCGGCGATTCCGTTCTGGATGGCTTACGCCCTCTCAGATCTGCGCCGGGAGCCAACTCAAATCTGGATGAATGATGCGGGTCCAACGGGACGTCCGCCGCACACCGGCCTTCCGCCCGATACCGTTCCGGTGTGCCGCAGCGCATTCGGATTGCAAGCCTCGCAAGATTAGCGTTCCGCGTCCAATTTGCGATTGCAAGCATAATCGTCCCGCGACAGGATCGGTTAGAATCCGCTAGGATCGCGGCCTGAGGTACGGGCGAGGAATGATTGCGATCGCGCCCTTTCAGTCTTACAAACGTCGCAATTCACCCGGAGTTACGCGGCGGCTTTGCGCCGCAGACGGTGCGCGGTTCCCATGGCACCGCCGCGCCGCCGCGTTGGCGGCGCTTGCCCGCGGCCCTGGCGACCGCTACGCTGGGCAGGCAGCCGGCCTGCGCGGGCATGCGTGTGAATGCAGCGCGGCGCACCGGGCATGACAGGCGCCGCACCCCCGTCGAGACCATGACTCCCATTCGCTCCGCCCCCGCACCGGCTGCCGCGCCCGCGCCCGATCCGGCGCTCGTGCCGGCCGGGGCGGTCTCCGGGCGGCTGCCCGGGCTGGTGGCGGCATTCAGCACGGCCCTGCCGCGCCTGCCCGACAGTGCGCTGGGGCCCCTGCTGCGGACGCTGGCGGCGCGTACCTGGGGGCGCCCGACGGAGGGTCTGCCGCTGCCCCTGCTGCTGCGCCAGACGCATTCGCCGTACGTGCTGGAGCTGGCCTCCTCCGCGGGCGCGCTGCAGGGGGCCGCCGAGGCGGGCGAGGCAGCGGCCTCCCCGCCCGCCGATGGCGCGACGGCCGGGCCGGGCGCGCCCCGCCTGCTCGCCGTGAAGACGGCCGACTGCGTCCCGCTGCTGGCCGTGGATGTGGAGCGCGGTGCCTATGCCGCGCTCCATGCGGGCTGGCGGGGCACCGCGGCGGGCATCCTGCCGCGGCTGCTGGCCGCCTGGCGCACGGCGGGGAGCAGCCTGCGCGCCGTGCACCTGGAGCTGGGCCCGCACATCCGCGGCTGCTGCTACGAGGTGCAGGCCGATTGCCTGGCGCACTTCACGCCGGCGCAATTGCACGCGGCCGTGGAAACCCGTGCCGGGCGCAGCTACCTGGCGCTGGCGGCCGTGCTGCGCACCCAGGCGCTGGATGCCGGCGTGCCCGCGTCGCAGGTGCACGGGTCCGCGCACTGCACCTATTGCCAGCGCGGGCCGGACGGCAGCGCGCCCTACGCGAGCTATCGCCGCGCCGGACACCTGGGCCAGCCGTTCGTGGGCACCAACGTGGGCCTGATCGGCATGCTGGCCCCATGACGCCTCCACCCGCCTGTGGCACACTTGCAGTCAGAGTTCCCACGCTGCGCATTGTGTTGCAGCGGTGCCGCCAGACGACACCGCAGTACACTGCCGGCGCCCGGGCCCGCGCAGCGATCGCCAGGCAGCAGCACCATGCAGCAGCACCGCCATCGGGAGGAATGCGGCCGCAATGAAGCTGATCTACGCAGGGAGCGTGAAGAACCTGTACCAGGATGCCGACCCGGCCCACCTGTGGTTCGAGTACACGGACGACTATTCGGTCTTCGACTGGGGCAAGATGCCCGACCCGATCCCGGGCAAGGGGGAGGCGCTGGCCAAGCTGGGCGAATGGTTCTTCCAGCGCGTGGCCGATCCGGCGGAGTGGAAGGCGCTCGGCCTGGCCGCCGATCCGCAGGTGGCGCGCTGGCTGCCCATGCCGCACCACTTCCTGCGGCGGCAGGGCAACCGGCTGCTGATGATGCGCGTGGAGGTGCCGGTGCTGCGCGCGGATGCCGTGGGCGGCACCCTGGTGTACGACTACGGCTACCCGCCTCAGCCGCGCCAGCTCATCCCGCTGGAGGTGATCTTCCGCTTCGGCGTGCCGGCCGGCTCCAGCCTGCTGCAGCGCAAGGACTGGTATCCCTTCGACATCCACGAGGGGGCCGAATTCGACGAGCCGCTGATCGAGTTCTCCACCAAGCTGGAGAGCAAGGACCGCGTGATCTCCTACCAGGAGGCCGCGCTGATCCTGAAGGGCAACACGGACACGCTCGCCGAGATCCACGGCCGCACGCGCGCCCTCGCGCACTTCCTGCACCGCACCTTCGCCAAGCGCGGCCTCAAGCTGTGGGACGGCAAGTTCGAGTGGGCGTTGATCGACGGCAAGCTGACCCTGGTGGACAGCATCGGCCCGGACGAGCTGCGCGTGAGCCAGGGCGACGCGGTGTTCTCCAAGCAGTTCCTGCGCAACTTCTACCTGGGCACGCCCTGGTACAAGGCCCTGCAGAAGGGCGGCGAGCTGGCCAAGCAGCGCGGCACGGAAGATTGGAAGGCCATCGTGCAGGACGAGCTCAAGCAGGAGCCGGCCCCGCTCTCCAAGCCCTACAAGGAGGCGGCCCAGGCGCTCTACCAGGACTTCCACGCGATCCTGGTGGAGGGCAAGGACAGCCACCGTTTCCAGCAGGCGCTGACGCGGCTGTAGCGCCGCGCTGCCGCACGGGCGCCCCCGCGACCTCCGGCGCCGCATCTCCAGCTTGTGCGCGCCCGGGTCCCGCCCGGGTCCCGCCCGGTTGCGTTTTGCCCCCCCGTGGCGACTTGTGTACACTGGCACACAGTCGCCACCGGCCGGCCCGCGCATCGCCAGGGCCGGCGCGCCCCCGCGCTCGCTCCCAGCCCCAGCCATGACGCACGCGGCGCCCCGCAGCTATCCGCCCAGGCCCGAGGCCGTCTACTTCTTCGGCACCTGCCTCGTCGACCTGTTCTTCCCCCAGGCCGGGCTGGCGGCCGTGGAGCTGATCGAGCGCGAGGGCGTGCGCGTGATCTTTCCGCAGGGCCAGACCTGTTGCGGCCAGCCCCCCTTCAATTCCGGCTACCGGGCCGAGGCGCGCGCCGTGGCGCGCTTGCAGCTCGCCCAGTTCCCCAAGCCGCTGCCCGTGGTGGTGCCGTCGGGCTCCTGCGGGGCCATGCTGCACGCGCACCTGCCCGAGCTGTTCCGCGGCGAGCCGGAAGAGGCCGCCGCGCGGGACTTCGCGGCGCG
Source organism: bacterium (assembly GCA_041477795.1). Taxonomy (GTDB): domain Bacteria; phylum SAR324; class SAR324; order SAR324; family JACQKK01; genus DATFMP01. The sequence goes on along the minus strand of JBGOUY010000300.1, from coordinate 1,643 downwards.
GGTCTGCGAGTGGAGCGACTTCATGGTCAATGGGCTGCGCGTGCGCTGGGAGGATCGCGGGCCGCCGGTCAAGGTGGCCTATCATCCGTCCTGCCACCTGCTGCGCGAGCTGGGCGTGCGCGAGGCGCCGCGCCAGCTCCTGGCCGGGCTGGCGCGCGTCGAGCTGCTGCCCCTGTTCGATGCGGAGGAGTGCTGCGGCTTCGGCGGCACCTTCGCGGTGAAGATGCAGGGGCTCTCCGAGGCGATGCTGGCGGACAAGTGCCGCGCCGTGCAGCAGAGCGGGGCGGAGGTGCTGGTGTCCCTGGACAGCGGCTGCCTGCTGAACATCGGCGGGGCGCTCGCCCGCGCGGGGCAACCCACGCGCTGCCTGCCGCTGCCGCTCTTCATCCGCCAGCGCATCGCGGGGGAGTCCCATGCAGCCTGATCCCGCGCGCTTCCGCGAGGAGAGCCGCGCGGCCCTGGCCAACGGAGCCTTGCGCCGCAATCTCCACAACGCCATGCACACCATCCGCAACCGGCGCAACGAGCGCTTCGCGGAGCTGAGCGATGGCGAGGCGCTGCAGTGGATCGGCAACGCCATCAAGCAGCGCGCCCTGGCCGACCTGCCCGCGCTGCTGGAGCGCCTGGCGGCACGGCTCACGGAGCGCGGCGTGCAGGTGCACTGGGCGGAAACGCCCGCCGAGGCCAATGCCATCGTGCTGGAGATCGCGCGGCGGCGCGGCGTGGAGCTGGTGGTCAAGGGCAAGTCGATGGTCTCGGAGGAGACGGGGCTCAACCAGTTCCTCGCCGGGCACGGCATCCAGGCCATCGAGGCGGACCTGGGCGAATTCATCGTGCAACTGGCCGGGCAGACGCCCTCGCACATCGTCGTGCCGGCCGTGCACCTGTCCCGCCAGGAGATCGCCACGCTCTTCCACGAGATGCTGGGCGAGCCCTACACCGACGACGTCGCGGCGCTCACCGCGCTGGCCCGGCGCGTGCTGCGCGAGAAGTTCCAGCAGGCCGGCATGGGCCTGACGGGCGTGAACTTTGCCGTGGCGGAGACGGGCACGCTGGCCCTGGTGGAAAACGAGGGCAACGGGCGCATGGTGACCACCGTGCCGCCCGTGCACGTGGCGCTGATGGGCCTGGAGAAAGTGGTGCCGCGCCTGGCGGACGTGGCGCCGCTGGTGCGGCTGCTGACGCGCTCGGCCACCGGCCAGCCCATCAGCACCTACTTCAACTGGCTCAGCTCCCCGCGCCGGCCAGGCGAGCACGACGGGCCGGAGGAGATGCACTTAATCCTGCTGGACAACGGGCGCTCCGCGATCTATAGCGACGGGGAGTTGCGGGAGACCCTGGACTGCATCCGCTGCGGCGCCTGCCTCAACATCTGCCCGGTCTATTCGCGCATCGGCGGCCACGCCTACGGCTCGGTGTACATGGGGCCGATCGGCAAGATCCTGACGCCCCAAATGTCGGGGCTGGACAAGGCCGGGCACCTGGCCGGCGCCTCGACGCTCTGCGGCGCATGCTACGAGGTCTGCCCGGTGAAGATTCCCATTCCCGATTTGCTGCTGCGCCTGCGGCAGGAGGGCAATCAGCCCACGGCGGCGGGCCGCGCCCTGCTGCGCGGGGCCGGGGGCGCGCGCTCCGGCACGGAG
>JBGOUY010000377.1:0-3593 GCA_041477795.1 bacterium | reverse complement strand
GCCACCCCTGTACCCTTGCAGTCAGGGATGGATGGACAAATGGAACGGATGAGAAGCGAGATGAGCTTGGGCCAGCTTGCCGGAGAGTGCCGGAGCCACCCTGCGGAGGGCGATCGCCTGGAGAGGACTTGCGCCCCGGCAAGCCCGGCCGTGAGCAAGGACCCCTGGGAAGTTTGCGCTGCGAGCGCCAGTACAGGGCAGTCCCGCGCACGGCCAAGGCCCGTTTCACTACAGTCCACCTTACCTCAGGGAGGAGGCCATGGAAAAGCATGAGTATGGGTGGTGGAGCGGAGTCGATTGGGCAACGCAAAATCATGCGGTGTGCGTGGTCAACGAGGCGGGAGCGCGCGTCAAGGAATTCGCGGTCAGCAATCTGCCGGAGGGCTTGGCGGACTTGGTGGAGCAGCTCAGCGCGGTATGCCAGGGTGACCGGGCGCGCCTGTGCGTGGCCATCGAAGTGCCGGACGGGCCGGTGGTCGATGCGTTGCTGGAAGCGGGGTTCGCGGTGTTCACCATCAATCCCAAGCAGATCGACCGCTTCCGCGACCGCTACAGCCCGTCCGGGGCCAAGGATGACCGGCGCGACGCCTTTGTGCAGGCCAACGCGCTGCGCACCGACCCGCAGGCGTTTCACCGCATCCAGCCCGATCATCCCGCCGTGGTAGAGTTGCGCGAGTGGAGCCGGATTGACCAGCAGACCGGCAAAGATCTGCTGGCGCAAGCCAACGTGCTGCGCGCGCAACTGCTGCGCGTAGCGCCGCACTGGCTGGCCCTGTGCCCAGCGGCCAACGAGACCTGGTTCTGGGCCCTGCTGGAACTGGCGCCGACGCCCCAGCACGCCGCTGCGCTCACCTCCCGGCAAGTGCGCGCTGTGCTCAAGCGCCACCGCATCCGCCGCCTGCCGACCCAGCAGGTGCTCACCACGTGGCGCTCGGCCTGCCCGGGCACCGCGCCCGGGGTCGTCACGGCGGTGGGCGCTCATGTGCTCGTGCTCCTTGCGCGGCTGCGCTTGCTGCACGAGCAGCGCCGCCAAGCCGAGGCCGAACTGCGGCGCTGCTTGACGGCTTGCGAGCCGGTCTTCAGCGCCCAGCCGGGCCGTCCCAGCGACGTGCAGATTGCCTTGACCCAGCCCGGACTTGGCCTGCGTCTGACCGCTCGTTTGTTTGGCGAGGCTGGCCGCTGCATTGCTGCTCGCAACTTCCAGGGTTTCCGCGCCCAAAGCGGCACGTGCCCGGTCACCAAGAGCAGCGGCAAGACCCGCCTGGTCGTCATGCGTCGCGCCTGCGCTGCCCGACTCCAAGACGCCTGCTTCCACTGGGCGCGTGTGGCGGTGATCCACGATCCCCGCTGCAAGGCCCACTACGCCGCGCTCATCCGCAAGGGTCACCGTCATGCCCGTGCCCTGCGCGGGGTTGCCGACCGGCTCACCAGCCGCCTCTTTACCATGCTCGAACACGGCACCCTCTACGACCCCAATCACCGCCGGATACCGCCCGGCCACGAAAAGGATTGACTCAATGCTGGGAAGTCCTCTCCGCAAACGGAGAGGGGTGCAAAACCGCTCTGCTGGCGGATTCCAGCTTCCTCTTCTCTGTTTGCGGAGAAGAGGGTTGGGGTGATGAGGTCTTGCGCCGCAATGCGATCCACCAGCAGGCTGATTGAATAGATTAACACCTATGGGGCAGCGCCCCCAATGTTCCGATGCAGTTGGCATGGATGGCCGTCAGTGCGTGACGCCCAGCTTGTCCATGAAGCGATGCTTGAGAAAGGTCGGGCTCCTGGGCGGTCGGCCGCTGCGGGGCTGCTGCTCCACGAGGGCCAGCAGGAACCAGGGGCCATCCTCGCGGAAGGCGCGGTCGACGGCGGACTTGAACGCGGCCAGCGTTTCCGCCCGCTCGGCGTGGGGGAAGCCCGCGCCCTCGGCAATGCGCGCCAGATCGGCCCGGGCCGAGGTGGCGGTGGGCTGCTTGCCGGTGAGGTGATGCGCGTGGTTGTCGAAGACGACGTGCACCAGATTGCGCGGCGCGCGCCAGCCCTCGCTGGCGAGGGAGTTGAGGTTCATCAGCAGCGCGCCGTCGCCATCGACGATGACCACGCGGCGCTTGGGCTGCGCCGTGGCCAGGCCCAGGCCGATGGACGCCGCCATGCCCATGGAGTTCCACAGGTAGAAGTTCTCGGGACGGTCCTTGGCGGCGTGCAGCTCGTACTTGACGCTGCCCAGCGAGGCCACGACCAGCTCATCGGTGAGCCGTCCGGCCAGGTATTCCATCGCTTCTCGGGAATTGATCATGGTTCCGTTCCTCGATTATCCCCCGGATGCAGCGTGCGCTCCCGCGCGGCGCGGGCCTATGCGGATTCCAGCAGCGCCGCGCTGAGGGCGTGGTAGAGGCGCCGCCGGCGGCCTGGCGCGCGCGGCGTGCGGCTGGGACGGGGCGCTCATGGCGGCAGGCTCCTGCGGGGGGGCTCCGCGCCGGGACTGGCCTGGGAGCGCATGCTGGGCGGATTCCCTTCTAGCACAGGCGGCGCCGCGGATGCACGCCCGGCCCCCGCATCGAAATGCTTGCGGCTGCAAGAGGCGCGCGCCGCTTGCAGCCGCGCGAATCCATCCGGTGAGTGCGAGGGCGCTTGCTCCCTTGTAGCCTGTGGTTTTGCCGCACTCCGCTAGCGCACGGCCAGCAGCGCCTCGGCCAGCTCGGCGAAGCCCGCGCCGCCCGGGGACGGCGTGACCCAGCGCGGCAGGTGCGTCATCAGCCCGGCCCACTCGCGCACGTTGGCCACGCCCACGGCGTGCGGGAACGCCCGGAACATGGGCTCGTCATTGGGGAGTCGCCCACGTAGACCACCTGCTCGCGCACGGCCGCCAGCTCCTCGCCGAAGACCTCGGCGAACAGGCGCCCCGTCATGCCCAGCTTGTCGTAGGCGCCGAACCAGCCGTTGACGTGGATGGAGCTGACCTTGGCCGTGGCGCCGGCCGCCTCGAACAGCGCCACGATGCGCAGCACGGCCGCGCGGGGCAGGGGCGGCACGTCCTCGCAGAAGTCGATGGCCAGGTCCGCCTCGCGATAGGGCTGGTCCGCGGCCACGGCCGCGCCGGGCACCTCGACCAGGATGCGCGCGCGCAGGGCCTCCAGCCGCTCGCGGTCCGCGCGGCGCTCGGCGGCGGGCTTGGCGTAGCGGCGCACCATGCGCCGGGCGGCGGCATCGTAGTGGAAGTACAGCGCGCCGTTCTCCCCCACCACGCCATCCACCGGCCACTGGCGCGCGATGAGATCGCACCAGCCCGCCGGGCGGCCCGTGATGGGCACCACGCGCAGGCCGGCCCCGTGCAGGCGCTCCAGCGCGGCGTAGGCCACGGCGGGCAGGCGCCCGTGGCGCGTCAGCGTGTCGTCGATGTCCGTCAGCACGAAGCGCACGGCGCGGCGCACCTCGGCCGGGAAAGCGGCGAGCGGCTGCATGGCGCTCCTGGGTGGGCCGGCCGGCGGGCGTCCGCCCATCAGTCCCCGCCGCGCTCGGTGGGCGCGGGGGCGGCGTCGGCCGCTGCGCCCGGCGAGTGCGGGCCCGCCGCGGAGGCGGCGTCCCCCGGCATGCGGTGG
>JBGOUY010000263.1:0-6198 GCA_041477795.1 bacterium | reverse complement strand
CGTCGTCTTCTTGGCTTTACCGCGCGACGCCGCCGCCGAACGCGTCGACTTCCTGGCGGTGGTTTTGCGGGCAGTGGTTTTCTTCGTCGTCTTCTTTGCTGCGGCCATGCGGACCTCCTTGTTGAATGGATTAGAAGCGACCCGCCCTCATCCTGACTGTTCGATCACGAGAGGAAAGATCGATTCGACACAACGGGAAAGCAAAAATCGGCCCTCAGCGGCGAAAGTAAGGTTGCAACGGTTGCGCCCGCACCGCGCTGAGCTGCTGCAGCACTTCATAATGCGGTCGCGCGGCCTCCGTGCGGAACTCCTTCAGGTACGCCGCGATGAGATTGTAGCGCGCCGTCGCATCGCGCGGGTTCGCAGCCACCCAGGCCTCCAAGCGGGTTGCAACGGCATCCCACCGCTGTTCGCGCAGCAGCAGCTCGATCAGCCGGCGCTGCGCTTCGACCTGCCCGGGCGCTTCGGCCAGCACCGCGTTCAGGTGCGATTCCGCCGCGGCGAAATCTCCCAGCGCCAGTGTCACATCCGATAGTGCCATGCGCAGCGTAACGTCATGGGGCGCATTCAGCAATGCGCGATCCAGCAGCGGTCGCGCATCGCCCGGTCGTCGCAATTGTGCCAGCAACAGCCCGCGACGGCGAGACAATTCCGCATCGTCGGGCCGCAATGCCTGCAGACGCTCCAGAGTCACCACCAGGTCCGCTTTGCGGTCCATCCGCTCCTGCACGGTCGCCATGAGCGCCAGCGCCTGCGCGTCGGACTCCGGCGAGTTGTACGGCGACTGCAGCACCGCTTCGGCCTGCGGCAGCCGATTCTGTCGCAGATAGATTTCCGCGAGCTGCATGCGCGTCTCCGGGTCGTTCGGCGTGGCGGCGAGCTTGGCCTCCAGCAGCTCGGTGGCCTGATCGAGCCGCCCCGCCTGCAGCGCGAAGGCGGCGGCGGCGGAGATCTGCGCCGGCGTGGCCGGCAGGCTCAGCACCAGCTCGGGCAACACACGCGGCAGGTCCGGATGCGTCGGCGCGGTCTGGTACAGCGCCCAGTACACCCGCAGCGCCTCCTCGTATTGCCGCGTGCGGTACAGCTCGCGCGCGAGCAACGCCGATGTTTCTGCATCCAGCGGCTGCATCTGCGAGGCGCGTTGCAGCAGCGGCAGCGCGCGATCCCGGTCGCCCAGCGCCAGCCAGCCCTTGCCCACGCGCGTCAGCAGATCCGGATCGCGCGGGCGCTCGGCGAGCACGCGTTCCCACAGCAGCACCGCCTCCAGCGTGCGCCCCTGCTGCGCGTACAGCTCTCCCAGCCGGATGCGATTGACCGCGTTGGCCGGCACCGCCTGCGCGAGCCGCTCGCGCGCCGCCATTTCCTCGGCGGCCGCGCTCTGCGAGCGGTAGTAGTCCGCCACGTGCTCCAGCAGCTCGGGATGCTGGAGCAGGACGTCGGGATTCTGCTGCCACACCGCCAGCGCCTCTTCCTTGCGCCCCAGCACCCAGAACAGGTTGCCGCGCGCGAACAGCATGTCGCGCGGGTCATCGTAGAAAAACACATAGCGCGTGAACGCATCCAGCGCCGCTTCCGTGTCGCCCCGCGCGCGATAGACCAGCCCGCGCAGCAGGGACGCGCGATGATCGAGCGGATCGCCCGGCGGCACCGCGGCGAGGAAGCCCAGCGCGCGCTCCCCGTCATGATCCGCCCACGCCAGTTCGCCCAGCGCGAGCGCGGTGGCGGCCGGCGCCACCCCCGTGTCGTGCATGCGGTTCAGCAGCAGCCGGGCCTTGCGCAGATGGGTCGCATCCATTCGCCCCGCCGTCGCCAGCGCATCGGCCGCTTCCGCCGGCTTGCCCGTGTCGCGCAGCCAGTTGCCGTAGGCGAACCACAGCGCGGGCGCAGCGGGATACAGCGCGAGGTCTTCCGCGTAGGCGCGCAGGATCTCCTCGTCGGAGTAGCCCTGCTCGTGCGCGAGCAGCAGCATCTCGCCGGCCCGGCCCGGTTCCCGCTGCGCGCTCAGCAGGCGGCTGCGCAGGAAGGTAACGCGGGAGCGCGTGGCGGGCGGCAGGCCTCCCGCCACGCCGCCGCTGGGCACGTCGAAGGGCTTGATGAGCGCGGAGGCGTCCTGATACCAGCCGCGCTCGGCGAGCCGCTCCACCAGCGTCAAGCGCACGCCGATGGCGTCGGGCCGCCGCTCCAGGTAGCTGCGATACGCGCTGATCTCGCCCGGCAGGTCCTGCGCCGCACGCCGCGCGCGGGCGAGCCACAAGTCCACCTCCGGCAGATCCGGCTGGCGCCGCCGCAGCTCCTCGAATTCCAGCACCGCCTGGCGCGGCTCGATCTGCTCCATCACGAGCCGCCCGAACAGCGTGAGCGTCGCCAGGTTGGGATTCTGGTTGAAGGACTCCGCCGCCCGCTCCACCACGCTGCGCCCCGCCCGCATGCGGCGCAGCACGCCGCGCAGCCGCGTGTTGGCGTCGTAGAAGCGCGGGTTGAGATAGATCGCGCGCCGGTACGCCTCCGCCGCGTCCAGGTCGCGCCCGAGCGCCTCATAGGTCTGGCCCAGCAGGTAGTGCGCGTCTTCCGACGACGGGTGCACGCGCCGGGCGATCTCCAGGTGCTCGCGCGCCTGCGCGGGGTCGAGCCGCAGATAGAGCCGGCCCAGCGCAAGCTGCGTCAGGAAGTGATAGGGCGCGCGCTTGAGCAGCTCGCGATAGAAGCGCTCGGCGTCCTGCACATGCCCCTGACGCTGCGCCTGCTCCCCCAGGCGGTACAGCGCGTCCACGCTGCGCGGCTCGCTCTCCGCGCCGGCCGCTTCCCCACCACTGGAAGGTGCCGCCGTTGCGGGGGCCGCAGCGGGGTGTGCGCTCTCGCGCGGCGGTGGTGCCGTTGCGGGCCGTGCGGGCGCAGCGGGCACAGCCGCTGCCGACGACGGTGCGGATGCGGTCGGCGGTTTTGTGGCGGGCGGCCCGGCCTGCGACCCGGCAGGGGGCGGCGGCGCTGTGGGTTCGGGCGCCGAGGGCGCGGTGTCGCCAGCGGGCCGCGCCAGGCCCTGCGCATGGGTCTCGCTGTGCACCGGCTCGCGCAGGTTCCAGTAATTGCGCGGCGCCTCCTGCGCACGCAGCGCGGCGCCACCGGCCAGCAGCAGGGCCAGCGCGAGCGCGAGCGGCCTGGGGCGGCAACACACGGAGAGAAGCCGGCCGACTGCGATCAGGCCGACCCGCTGAGCTTGGACCACTGGGAGGGCGTGTAGGTCTTGAGCGCCAGGGCGTGCACGGCTTCGCGCATCGCATCGCCCAGCGCGGCGTAGACCATCTGGTGCCGTTCCACCGGGGTCTTGCCGTCGAAGCGTTCGGATACGATCACGCATTGAAAATGGTTGTCGTCCCCCATGGGGCTGGTGACGCGCACGGAGTCACCCGGGAAAGCCTGCAGCAGCAGCGCCTGCAGTTGCTCGATAGGCATCATTTCGCTACCCGCCGATTGGAGGCGTGCCGTCCGGACGCGGTTCGGCACGGTGCGCTGCGCGTCGTGCCGTCAGGCTAGCACAGGCCTGCGCGGCGCGACAGGCGCCCGCATAGGCGGGCGCGGGCGACAGGCGCCGGCGGGGTGTCCGGCTCAGGCGGGCTTGGGGCGCAGTCGGAAGATGGCCGAGTGGTACACCTCGAGCACGGCGCGGCCGGCCGTGAGGAAGACGACGTAGAGCGTGAGGAACTGGTGCCCCTTGTGCTCCCACTTCTCGATGGGCACGGCGCGAATCTCCACCGGATCGCCCAGGTGCAGGGGCCCGCGCTGGATGACGCGGCTGCCCGTGTGGATCCACGGATCGAGGAGGAAGTGGTGCCCGAACACTTCGTTGGCGCCCCGCAGTGCTCGGCCCGGCTGGATGCGGGGCCGTTCGCCCGCGCGGAAGATCGGCAGCCCATCCCCGGCGGCATCGCACCACTGCTCGTGCTCCTCGCGCGGGGGCGACCATGGCAGCGCGCGCAGGGGCTCCCCGATCCGCACGGCGTCCCAGCCGATGGGCACGGGCGGCAGCGCCGGGTCTGCCGGCGGGAGCGCCGCGTGTGGGTCCAGCTCGGGCAGCTCGTCCAGCAGGTGCGTGTCCAACGTCGCCAGCTCCTCGCCCGCCTCGTTGCGGGCGCTCAGATGCAGCGCGCCGGCCGGGCCGTCCTGCGCCGGGTGCGCCGCGATCGTCAGCCACTCGCCGTCGTAGGCAGGGCGCAACAGATTGAGCTCGGACTGGCTGCGCTCCAGCCACGCGCTGCCCAGGTGCGCCACCAGGGGCGTGGCCAGGTGCGCATACATCAGCACGCCCGGCACCAGCCCGCCGCGGAATCCATAGCGGGCCGCCGTGGCGTCGTCGTGGATCTTGTTGTCCGAGTGCAGCGAGACGTTGGCGGTGCGCACGCGGTAGGGCGCGAAAGGCGCCTCCAGCGGCAGCTCCCTGGCGGCGCTCACGGTGACTCCCTCACGCCGGCAGGGTCGCCGGCCGCGGCAACGGCGGCGCCGACGGTAGCCCCGGCCGTCTCCCGCCGTGGCCAGTTCCCTTTCGCATGGAGAGGCGGCATAATTGGCACCCGCGCCGTGCAATCGCAGGAGTCGCTCTGACTATGCCTCAGGATCAACGTCGCTCGCCCCGCATCCCCTTCGAGCAGTTGCGCACCGAAATCGAGATCGGGGGGGTGTCCTATCCTGTGCAGGTGCACGACATGTCTCAGGAAGGCATCCGGATTGTGTTGGAATCCGATGTGGAAATCAATCCGGAGCAGGAGGTGAAGGTCGCCATCGGGAAAATCAGCCCCAACATGCGCGGGCGCGTGCGCTGGGTCAACCGCTCCGGTGGCAAGGGCGCGACGCAGCTTGGCATCGAATTCGAGTCCTTCGTCCTGGAAGCGCCGGCGGAAGACGACGTGGAGGATCTCCTCAACGCCTGGCGCGAGATCTCGCACACCTACAGCATCTTCGAATCCTTCCTGCACATCCTGCTCTCGCTGGACTACGAGATCGTGGAGAGCAAGATCGACGACCTGTCCGACGTCGTCTACAGCATCACCGTGTGGCTGGATCAGCGCGTGGGCGCGCTCAACCTGTGGGGCGTCCTGCGGGAGCCGGACGGCACGCACGCCGCGCAGCTCATCGTCGCGCGCCATGCCCTGCCGCCCGAGCAGGAAGCGGCCCGCCGCGCCAACGTGATCAAGGTCGCGCAGGACGCCCTGACGGGCTGGTTCGACGGGCGCCCGTACGTCTACGGCGGCGACGTGGTGGTGGAATACCTGGGCCAGGACGGAGGGCAGGTGGACCTGCTGCAGCGGCTGGCCGTGCTGCTCTCCAAACGCATGCAGTTCTGGTCCAAGCTGCTGATGAAGAACATTTCCCTGCAGCTCTTCGGCGAGGAGCTGGAACGCCTGCAAAAACGCGAACCGCATCCCTGAGGAGTTGCCTCAGGGTAGGGGCATAGCATGCTATGCCCCTCCACGGCCCAGGTGGCGCCTCGCACTTCCACGCACCCGAATGCCAAGGAGGGGCGCACTGCTAGTGCAGCAGCGTCTGGCCGCCGTCCGCCACGATCAGCGCCCCCGTGATGAAGCCGCTCTCCGGCGCGGCGAGGAACAGGTAGATGCGCGCGATGTCGGATGGCTCGCCCACGCGCCCCACGGGAATGCGCTTGGCGGAGGCCTCGCGGAGCTCCGTCGGAATCGCGTCCGTCATGGACGTGCGGATGAATCCCGGCGCCACGGCGTTGACCGTGATCCCGTAGCGTCCCCACTCGATGGCCAGCGTGCGCGTCAGGCCCACCAGCCCGGCCTTGCTGGCCGAGTAGTTGGCCTGGCCGAAGTTGCCGAAGCCGGAGATGGACGAGGCGCTGACGATGCGCCCGTAGCCCCGCTCCCGCATCTGCGCGGCCGCCGCCTGGCAGCAGTAGAACACCCCGCTCAGATTGACGCCGATCACGGCGTCCCATTGCTCAGGCGTCAGCTTGAGTGCCGAGGCATCGCGCGCGATGCCGGCGTTGTTGATGAGCACGTCGATGCGGCCGAACGCCTCCATCGTCTTGTCCACGGCGTGGCGGGCCTCGGCCTGCTGGGAGACGTCGCACTTGACGTGCGCGGCCCGGCCGCCGGCCGCAACGATGGCCGCCGCCGTGGCCATGGCCGTGGCCTCGTCCCAGTCGGCCACCATCACCGCCGCGCCCTGTTCGGCGAGGAGCCT
>JBGOUY010000241.1:0-6751 GCA_041477795.1 bacterium | reverse complement strand
CGACAAGCTGTGGAAATTGATCGAGCCTCTGCTCCCCCGACCCGCCCCAAAGCCCAAGGGAGGCCGGCCGCCGGTGGAAAATCGCTTGGCGCTGACAGGAATCCTGTTCGTGCTGAAGACAGGGATCCCGTGGGGCGATCTGCCCATGGAAATGGGGTGGGGTTCGGGCTCTACGTGCTGGCGGCGTCTGCGGGACTGGCAGGCCGCAGGCGTGTGGGAACAGTTGCACCGCATGTTGTTGGATCGGTTGCGCGGTGCCGACAAGCTCGATTTTGCCCGAGTGGTCGTGGACAGTGCCTCGGTGCGTGCAGTTTTTGGGGGGCCAAGACCGGGCCAAATCCGACTGACCGGCGCAAGAAAGGCTCGAAGCACCACGTCCTCACCGAAGCGCAGGGCATTCCGATCGCTGTTCGACTGACCGGCGCCAATCGGCATGATGTGACTCAGCTCATCCTGCTGGTGCATGCCATCCCGGCCATTGGGGGCAAACCCGGTCGCCCCTGCGCCGTCCCAAGAGCCGCTATGCCGACCGTGCCTACCATTCCCGAATGCACAGCATCCTCCTTTGGAACCGCGGCATCGAGCCGCGCATTGCCCAGCGGGGAGAGCCTCACGGCAGCGGACTGGGCAAAGTGCGTTGGATCGTGGAGCGCACGTTGAGTTGGCTGCACCAGTATCGCCGCCTGCGGGTGCGCTATGAACGCCGAGCCGACATTCATGAAGCCTTCCCACCCTCGGCTGTGCGTTGATCTGCTGGAAAACGCTCCAAGCCGGGTTTTGAAATGGGCTCTTAGTGTCTCTTTACGTAGTTAGGCCCCAACTAGCGTTAAGTCTTCAGCGCCGTTGCCCGGCCACGATCTTCTCGATCAGGCCGCTGGTGGAGCGGCCCTCCTGCAGCGGGATCAGCGCCACCTCGCCGCCCCATTCCGCCACCAGCTCGTGGCCGACGACGGTGTCCACCGTGTAGTCGGCGCCCTTGCTGAGCACGTCCGGCCGCACGGCGCGGATCAGCTCGAGGGGCGTGTCCTGCTCGAAGATCACCACGGCATCCACGCAGGCCAGCGCGGCCATCAGGTGCGCGCGGTCCTCCTCGCCGATGACGGGGCGGCTCGGCCCCTTGAGGCGGCGCACGGAGGCGTCGGAGTTGATGCCGACGACGAGCGCATTGCCCCGCGCGCGGGAGGCCTGCAGGTACTGGATGTGCCCGGCGTGCAGCAGGTCGAAGCAGCCGTTGGTGAACACGACGCGCTTGCCCTCGCGCCGCCAGCGCTCGGCCACGGCGCCGATCTCGTCCACGCCGTAGACCTTGCGCACGCCGCCGGCGAAGTCCAGCAGCTCCGCCACCGTGACGGTGGCCGTGCCCAGCTTGCCCACGACGACGCCGGCGGCCAGGTTGGCCAGCTCCAGGCATTCGAAGAACGGCCGCCCCGCGAAGAGCAGCGCGCCCAGCAGGCTGATGAAGGTATCGCCCGCGCCGGTGACGTCGTACACCTCGCGCGCCCGCGCGGGCAGCGCGCGCTGCTCGCCCTGCGCCGTCAGCCCCAGCACGCCGTGCGCCCCGCGCGTGATGCACAGGTACTCCGCGCCCACGTCCGCCAGCAGCCGCCGGGCGGCGGCCAGCGCCGTCGCGTCGTCTTGCACGGCGAGCCCCGTCACCGCGGCCGCCTCCAGCTCGTTGGGCGTCAGGCAGGTGGCGCCGCGGTAGCGGCGGTAGTCGCGCCCCTTGGGGTCCACCACCACGGGCTTGCCGGCGGCCCGGCAGGCCTGGATCACCCGTTGCGCCAGCGCCGGTATGAGCAACCCCTTGCCGTAGTCGGACAGGATCACGCCGTCGTAGCCCGGCAGCGCGCCTTCCAGCCAGGCGCCCAGGCGCTCCTGCAGGTCCGCGCCGATGGGCTCGGCCGATTCCCAGTCGCAGCGCAGGAGCTGCTGGTTGTGCGCCATCACGCGCACCTTGACCGTCGTGGGGCGCCCGGCCTGGCGCTGCAATCCGCTCACGTCCACGCCCAGGGCGCTCAGGTCGGCCGCCAGCGTGCGGCCCGCCGGGTCGTCGCCCACCAACCCGCACACGCCCACGCGGCAGCCCAGCGCGGCGAGGTTGTGCGCCACGTTGGCCGCGCCGCCCAGGCGCGTCTCCTCGCGCCGGATGCGCACGACGGGCACGGGCGCCTCGGGCGAGATGCGCTCGGCGTCGCCCCACTGGTAACGGTCGACCATCAGGTCGCCCACGACCAGCGCCCGCACCTGCGGCAGCCGTTCCAACGCCTCTCTCACGCGCGTCTCCTTGCCGGGCCGGGTGCTCCGCGGGTGCCTCGCTCGCGCCGCGCGCGCCCGGGCTCGGTTCGCGTTGCCCGCTGGATTGCCGTATAGTGGACGGCCGAACGCGCCGCCGGCCGGGGCGGCATCCCCGCGGGGGGAACAGCCCCAGGCATACACCGAATCGGCGGGCTTGGCACGACCTCGCCCGCCCCGCTCCGGAGTCCGCAGCCCGCCATGATGACGTTCAATCACGGCCTGTCCGGCTACGTGTGCAGCCAGGTCGCCATGCCGGTGCTGCGCCGACGCGCGCCGCTGCCCGAGCGGGCGATCGCCTGGGCCTTCTTCCTGGGCGCCATGCTGCCGGATATGGACATCGGGGTGCGCCTGCTGGTCGGGCGCAGCGCCTACTTCAGCGGCGCCTGGTACGGCCACCGCGGGCTTTCGCACTCGCTGCTGGGCACGCTGCTGCTGGCGCTGGCGGCCGCGGCGCTGCTCTATCGGCCGCTGCTGCGCGGCCCGGCCGGCGCGGCGGCCAGGGCGCAGCCGCGCCAGGCGTTTGCCTGGCTGGTGGCCTGCTGCTGGGCCGGCGGGCTGCTGCACATCTTCGGCGACCTGTTCACGCCGGGCTGGCAGATGCCCGTGTTCTGGCCGCTCGCCGGGCGCTTCGGGGCCTGGCGGCACATCGGCTGGTTCTCGCCGTACCTGCTCTGGCTGTTCCTGCTCGCCGTGGCGCTGGCCAGCCTGGCCCGCAGCCTGCTGGCGCGGACGCCGGGCTTGCGCCCGTGGGCGCCGCGGGTGGCGTGGACGGTATACGGATTGGCAGCCGCACGCTGGGTGAGCTTCCTGGTGCAGTCGCGCTACACGACCTGGGAGGAGTGGATGGCCACCCAGCAGGCGCTGCTGCCCGACGCGCTGGTGGGCCCGGTGGTGCAGGGCGTGGGCGTGCTGTGGCGCTGGTTCAGCGGATGAAAGCGCCCGCAGCCGGCCGTTCCGGTCGGGCCGGGCACCGCGGCGGAGCGATCGCATTGAAGTTGTCCCCGCCGGGCCGTACAATGGCAGAAATGAAGGATTCGCACTTCCCTTAGAGCCGAGACCCCACGCGGCAGGATCGACCGATCCCCGAGGCGACCGGGCTGGGCAGCCAGCCCTGGCTCCGCTGCGGCCGCAAGCCACCGTTTCGACCAGATCGAGGAGCCCCCGATGTCAACGCAATTCCCCTCCCGCCTGTGGAAGGGTGTCCTGGTCCTCTGCGCCGTGTTCGCGCTCGGTTTCGGCACGGCCAGTCTGCATGCCCAGGGCGATGACGCGGCGGTGCAGCGGGACATCGAGGTGCTGATCCGCGAGTCCAAGGCCCGCGCCGCCATCATCAAACGCGTCAGCCCCGCCGTCGTCCACATCAGCGTGGAAAAGACCGTGCAGGGCGATGCGCAAGGCGACGCGCCGGACCCCTTCGACGACGAGTTCTTCCGCCGCTTCTTCGCCCCGCGGCTGCCCATCCCGCCCCGCGAGTTCAAGCAGCGCGGCCTGGGCTCGGGCTCCATCGTGGATGCCCGCGGCTTTATCCTCACCAACAACCACGTCATCGAGGAGGCGGACCGCATCATCGTCAAGCTCAAGGACGGGCGTGAGTTCACCGGCGAGCTGGTGGGGGCGGACCCGGCGACGGACCTGGCCGTGGTGCGGATCAAGGCGGACAACCTGCCCGTGGCCACGCTGGGCAACTCCGACCAGATCGAGGTGGGGGAGACCGTCATCGCCATCGGCAATCCCTTCGGCCTGGAGCAGACGGTGACGCAGGGCATCGTGAGCGCCCAGGGCCGCTCGCAGGTGGGCCTGACCGACTATGAGGACTTCATCCAGACGGACGCCTCCATCAATCCGGGCAACAGCGGCGGGCCCCTGGTGAACCTGAAGGGCGAGATCGTGGGCGTGAACACGGCGATCTTCAGCCGCTCGGGCGGGAGCATGGGGATCGGCTTCTCGATTCCCGTCAACATGGCCCGCTCGATCATGCAGTCGCTGATCGAATCGGGCCGGGTGGTGCGGGGCTTCCTGGGCGTGGTGATCCAGGACGTGACGCAGGAGCTGGCCGATGCGCTGGGCGTCAAGGTGAACGAGGGCGTGCTGATCGCCAACGTGGGGCCAAACTCGCCCGCGGCCGCGGGGGGCATGCTGCAGGGCGACATCATCGTGAAGTTCAACGGCCACGCCGTGAAGACGTCCAACGCCTTGCGCAACGCCGTGGCGGCGATCAAGCCGGGCACCAAGGTGCCGGTGGACCTGCTGCGCGAAGGCAAGCCCATCAAGCTCAACGTGCCCGTCGGCGAGCAGCCGCAGGACATGCGCGCCGCCATCGAGGGCGCGCCCAAGGGCGGCGGCGAGCAGCCCGGCCCCGGCAAGGGCGGCCGCCCGGAAGAGGCGCTGGGCATGCAGGTGGAGACGCTCTCGCCCGACCTGGCCGGCCGGCTGGGCTACGAGGGCCTCACCGGCGTGATCGTCTCCGCCATCGCGCCCAACAGTGCGGCCGCCGAGGCGGGCCTGCGCCGCGGCTCGCTCATCGAGCGCGTCAACCGCAAGCCGGTGACCAACGTGCAGGAGTTCCGCACGGAAATCAGCAAGGTCGCTTCCGGCAAGTCGATCCTGATGCTGGCGCGCTTCGGCGGCTCCAACCAGTTCGTCGTCATCAAGAAGCCGTAACCGCGTTCCACGGCACGACGTTGGGCAGTTCGCGAACGAGGGAGGCAGCGCCTTCCTCGTTCGCGGCCCCTGGAGCGCGCCCGCGCTCGCCCCGCTAGGGTGCGGGCGGTTCGGGACGGCGGTGCTCCAGCAGGGTCGCCAGCAGGTAGGCGACGACGCCCAGGCTGATGAGGATGTCCGCCACGTTGTTGACGAAGAAGCTGGTGTCGTAGAAGTGGAAGTGCAGGAAGTCGGTGACCGTGCCGAAGGCGAGCCGGTCGATCAGGTTGCCCACCGCTCCGGGCAGGATCAGCACGAAGGCGGCCTCGGTCAGGCCGTGCATCTGGCCGCGGTGGCGCAGCCAGTAGGCGGTCAGCAGCCCGACGGCGAGCAGGGACACCGACACCAGCAGCGGCACGCGCACGCCATCGGCCATGTCCCCCAGGAAGCTGAAGCTGACCCCGCGATTCTCCACGTGAGTCAGCTCGATCAACTCCGGCACGAGCACGCTGGAGTGGTGGAGCGGAATGGCCGCCCGCACCCAGGCCTTGAGCGCCTGATCGAGCGCCAGCAGCAGGGCCATCGTGCCCAGCAACATGCCCAGCCTGCGTGCCATCGTCGCGCGTCCTCGTGATCGTGCCGCGGCCTGCGCTGCCGTCCGGCGCCTCAAAAGGTCATCACCCTAACGTGCGCCCGGGCGCGGCGCAAGCCTCGCCGCGGCGAGCCGCGCCGATTGCCAAGGCGGCGCGGAAGCGCCTATGATCGCAGGTGGCCGCCCGTGCACGCTGCACGGCCGCGCGGCGTTCCGCCCCCCTCTGGCCTTCCATGACCCTGCCCACCGACGAGCTCGTCCCCAGCCGCCCCACCGCCGCACTCAGCCCCCGGCTGCGTGTGGTGGAGGCCCGCCTGGAGGACCTGGAGCAGGGCATCGCGCGGGTCGCCGAATCCGTGCTCTCCGCCCTGGGCCTGCTGGCCGGCGACCCCATCGTCATCGAAGGCGATCGGCCGACCCTGGCGCGCGTGTGGCCGTTGCGGCCCGAGGATGCGCAGCGGGGCATCCTCCAGCTCGACGGGCTGACCCGCGAGAACGCGGGCATCAGCCTGGACGAGTTCATCCGCATCGCGCCGCACGAGGTGACGCCGGCGGCCACGCTGCTGCTGGCGCCGGTGGAGCGCACGGTGCTGGGCCCCTCGGAGGTGGCGCGCATCCGCGCGTTCCTCGCCGGGCGCGTGCTGATGAAGGGCGCCAAGGTCAACGTCCCGCTCTTCTCCCGCCGCAGCACGCAATTCGCCGTGGTGGCCTACGAACCGGAAAGCGCGGGCTGCATCACGGGCAGCCACACCGAGGTGCGCATCCAGGAGCAGACGCGCGCGCCCTCCGCGCCCCTCTACACGGTGAAGTACGAGGACATCGGCGGGCTGGACGTGGAGCTGCAGCGCATCCGCGAGATGATCGAGCTGCCCATGAAGTACCCGGAGCTCTTCGCGCAGCTGCGCATCGAGCCGCCCAAGGGCGTGCTGCTCTACGGGCCGCCCGGCACCGGCAAGACCACCATCGCCCGCGCCGTGGCCAGCGAGGTCAAGGCCAACTTCATCCGCATCAACGGCCCGGAGATCATCCACAAGTTCTACGGCGAGAGCGAGGCCAAGCTGCGCGAGCTGTTCGAGGAGGCGCAGCGCAAGGCGCCCAGCATCATCTTCATCGACGAGATCGACGCCGTCGCGCCCAAGCGCTCGGACGTGGCCGGCGAGGTGGAGAAGCGCGTCGTGGCCCAGCTCCTGGCGCTGATGGACGGAATGGTGTCCCGGGGCGAGG
>JBGOUY010000213.1:0-7896 GCA_041477795.1 bacterium | reverse complement strand
TGGAAGCGAGCCTGCCCTGTGCCGCGGATGGCTCGATCCGGCTCAAGGCCCGCGCCTGGGCAGTGCGGGCGCGGGTGGGTGGGAACTCAGCCTGAGCCAAGCCTGGGCTGCGACAGCCGGCGCGCGGGGCGGAGGGGCAGGGCTACCGCTGAACGCTGTGCGCCGTCCCGCGTCCCGCACGCAATTGCGCATCCGCTGCGCAAGGTGCTAGAAGGGCCTGGACTCCAGCCAGTTCGCGGCCAGCCAGTTCGAGGTTAGCGATCCTCGCCGATCCATCGCTCAGCCGGACGCCGGCCGGCGGGAACGGCGGGTCGCCAACGGTTCCGATCCAGCGCAGTCAACGCGTGCGGACAGCTTAAGGACACGGAGATGAAGACGATGACCAAGCGTTTCGGCAGGCTGGCCGTGTGGGCCGCGGCGTGCGCCGTCCTGGCCATGGCCGGGAGCGTGCAGGCCCAATCGAAAGTCGTCATCTATTCGGCCAACGACAGCACCCTCAATGAACTGGCCTTCACCGCCTTCAGCAAGGAAACCGGCATTCAGGTGGATCCGGTCTCAACCGGTTCCGGCGTGCTGTTCAAGCGCATCCAGGCCGAGAAGGACCATCCCAACAGCGATGTGATCTGGGGGGTGTCCCGCTCGCTGCTGGAGACGAACAAGGCCTACTTCGCGCCGTACCGGTCGAAGAACGACGATGCCATCCCGGCGGAATACCGCGACCCCGACCATCTCTGGATCGGCACCAACCTGCACCTGCTCGTGATCCTGCAGAACACCAAAGAGCTGCCGGAGAGCCAGGGGCCGAAAACCTGGAGCGATCTGCTCAACCCGGCCCTGAAAGGCAAGATCGCGTTCACGGACCCGGCCAACTCCGGCTCCGCCTACACGAACGCGACGATGCTGGTGGATCAGTGGGGCGGGGGCGATGCCGGCTGGGAGAAGGTCAAGGCGCTCTTCGCCAACACGAAGGTGCTGAACCGCTCCTCCCTCGTCTTCCAGGGGGTTGGCAACGGGGAGTACCCGATCGGCATCTCGCTGGAGTATGCGGGCTATCTGTGGGCGCACAACGGCGCACCGGTGAAGACCATCTATCCCGCGGACGGCACGCTCGCCCTGATGGAAGGCGTCGCCATCATCAAGGGCGGCCCGAACCTGGAGGGGGCCAAGGCGTTCGAGGATTGGGTCAACCGCAAGGACGTGCGCGAGATGATCCTCGAGAAGACCTTCCGCCGCCCGGCGCGCCAGGACCTCGATCTCTCCAGCCTGCCGGGCAAGATGCCGGCGCTGACGAGCGTCAAGCTGCTCCAGTACGACGAGGAGGCCTGGACCGCCAAGCGCACGGAAACGCTGGCCAAGACCCGGGACCTCATCCAGCAGACGCGCTAGCGCTGGCGGCCCGGAGCTGCAGCCGTCGTGGCGACGATCTCGATCGATCGGGTGGGTCGCTCCTTCGGGGCGGTGCTCGCCGTGCGCGATATTTCGCTGGAGATTCGCGACGGGGAGTTCTTCACCCTGCTCGGCCCGTCGGGGTGCGGCAAGACCACGCTCCTGCGGATGATCGCAGGGTTCTCCGAGCTGGACGCCGGGGCGATCCGGTTCGGTGAGCGGCGCATCGATACGCTGCCGCCGCACCGCCGCAACACCGGCATGGTGTTCCAGAACTACGCAATCTTCCCCAACCTCACCGTGGGCGACAACGTCGCCTACGGGCTGCGCGCGCGCAAGGTGCCGGCGCGCCGGATCGCCGAGCGGGTCGGGACGGTGCTCAAGCTCGTGCATCTCGACGGGTACGCCGCGCGCTGGCCGCACCAGCTCTCCGGCGGCCAGTTGCAGCGCGTGGCCATCGCCCGCGCGCTGGTGATCGAGCCCGAAGTGCTGCTGCTCGACGAGCCGCTCTCCAATCTCGATGCCAAGCTGCGGGTCGAGATGCGCGGCGAGATCCGCCAGCTCCAGCAAAGCCTCGGCATCACCGCGCTCTACGTCACGCACGATCAGGAGGAGGCGCTTGCCATCTCCGACCGCATTGCCGTCATGCACGCGGGCGAAATCGAGCAGATCGACCAACCGGACGGCATCTATTGCCGTCCAGCCACGCCGTTCGTCGCCGAGTTCATGGGCATCAGCAATCTGCTTGC
The DNA here is from genome assembly GCA_041477795.1 of bacterium. Classification (GTDB taxonomy): domain Bacteria; phylum SAR324; class SAR324; order SAR324; family JACQKK01; genus DATFMP01. The sequence goes on along the minus strand of JBGOUY010000213.1, from coordinate 5,761 downwards.
CGGCACGGTGACGCGCCGCGACGGCGCCCGGATCGTGGCCACGGTCGGCGCGACGGAATTCGTCATCGCGACCAGCCAGCCGGCACCGGGCCAAGCCGTCGCCTTCTGCCTGCGGCCCGAGGCGCTGCGCGTCATCGCCGCCGGCGACACCCTCCCGCCGGGCTGGTTCTCGCTCGCGGCGCGCATCGCCCGGGTCGAGTTCCTCGGCGCGCTGACGCGGCTGGACGTGGAGCTTGCCGGCGGGACGACGCTCCGCGTGGCGCTGCTCGACCCATCGTATGACGCGCTGTCCATCGGTCGGGCCCTGACGCTCGCCTACGACCCGCAGCGCGCCACCCCGTTCCAAGCGCCATGAACATCGTCCCGCCCCGCAATGCCTTCCCGCTCGCCATCGCGGCCGTGGCGTTCGGCTTCGTCGGGCTGTTCCTGCTCTACCCGCTCTATCGCGTGTTCGGGGCCAGCTTTCTCGATGCGAAGGGCATCCGGTTCACCTTCGAGAACTACGTCAGGATCGCCTCGAGCTCCTTCTATCGGGGCAGCATCTACAACAGTCTCTCGATCGGCGTGCTGGCGACCCTCGTGACGACGGCCCTCGCCACGCCGCTCGCCTTCGCGGTGGCGCGCTTGCCGATCGGCGGCAAGACGGCCCTGGTGTCGCTGGCCGTGCTGCCGCTCGTGCTGCCCAGCTTCGTCAGTGCCTATGCGCTGCTGCTGCTGGTCGGGCACGCCGGCATCGTCACCCAGGCGCTGCGCTCGATCGGCATCCCGTTCGGCTCTATCTACGGCGCGCCCGGCATCGTGCTGGTCTATGCCCTCACGCTCTACCCCTACGTCCTGCTGCCGACGGTGGCCGGGCTCAAGGCGGTGGACGTCTCCGTGGAGGAAGCGAGCCAGAACCTGGGCGCCTCGCGCTGGAAGAGCTTCTGGACGGTCACGTTTCCGCTCGTGATCCCCTCGGTGCTCTCCGGCGCGCTGCTGGTCTTCATCGATACCCTGGAAAACTTCGGAGTCCCGTTCGTCCTCGCGGAGGACAAGCCGATCCTGGCCGTGGAAGCCTTCAAGCTCTTCGTCGGCGAAACAGATACCAACCCGGCGTCCGCCGGCGTGCTGGGCGTGCTCTTGGTGTCCATGGCGGCAATCGTGCTGGTCATCCAGCGCCGCTATCTGGCGCGCAGGCGATTTGCCACGGGCGCCCAGCGCTCCCCGCCGCTGATCGGGATCGGCCGGGGCTGGCGCATCCTGGCGACCGCCTACTGCTGGGGGCTGGTGCTGTTTTCCCTCGTGCCGTTCTTCGCCGTGATCGTCATCGCCTTCCTGGAGTTTCGCGGCCCCGTGCTGCATGCCCAGTTCAGCCTCGGCAACTTCGCGGAGCTGTTCCGGCGGGGCTACCGGCCGCTCGTCAACACGCTGCTCCTGTCGAGCCTCGCGGCCCTCGGCGTGGTGCTGCTGGGCGTTCCGATCGGCTACGCGGTGACGCGCTTCCGCAACCGGCTCACGACGCTGCTCGACATCGTGACGACCATCCCGTTCGCGGTGGCCGGGACGGTGCTCGGCATCGGCTTCATCCTCTCGTTCAACAGCGGCTGGCTCGTGCTCACCGGCGGCGGGTCGATCATGGTGCTCGCCTACACCGTGCGCAAGCTGCCCTTCGGCGTGCGGGCCTCGAGCGCCATCCTGCACCAGATCGATCCCAGCCTCGAAGAGGCGTCGATCAATCTCGGCGTGTCGCCGATGCTGACCTTCGCCCGCCTCACGGTTCCGCTCATGCTCGGCGGCATCGTGGGCAGCATGGTGCTGACCTGGGTCACCGTGGCCTCTGAGCTTTCCTCCACCGTCGTCCTGTACAGCGGCCCCTGGCAGACGTTGACCGTGGTGATGTTCCAGGCGCTCGAAGGCACGGGCGCCGGACTGGCCGCGGCCACGGCAGCGTTGCTGCTTTTCTTCACCGTGATTCCCGTGGCCCTGGTCTACCGGCTGCTGCGCCGTCACGAGCTGTCGCTGCTCTGACCGCAGCGGGCGATCCGCTGCGCACGGGCTGCGGTGCCCACGCGCCCGGCCCGCACGCAAACCTGACACAGCCCTCACACGGCCCTAATGCGCAGCGCCTACGCTGATCCGTGTGAGCCTCTCGGCTTCGAGCCGTGCCGCCGCTCGTGACGTGGAGTGGCGGCAGTCGTTCCGCACAGGAATGTCACGGGGGCTTGTCCCGCACCCGCCTTCGCTGGCAAGCTGGAGCAGGACTAGAGACCTGCCACCGGGCGGTGCACGACTCGCCAAACTGCCAGAGGCCGCCCAATCACGCCGATGCGATTCATGTCGCGCCATCGCGAACCCGCGCCGCTCCCGGCGCCCACCCCGGCCGCAGCGGCCGCCCCCTCGGCTCTGGCCCGCGAGGCGGGCTGGAACCGCTACGCCGACCCGATCCTGCAGATCCACCGCGAGATGCACGCGCGGGTCTCCGTGCCGGTCACGGCGCCCTGCCGCATCCGCCATTCGGCCTATCTGCTGCCCGGCGACGGCCGCGCTGGCGACGGCGCGGTGCGCCAGCGCTTCGAGGAGATCGCCGGGCGCCTGGGCATCGCGCGGGACGCCATCCGCTGGGGCGAACGCAGTGGGGAGGTCACACGCGTGCTGCCCCGCGGCAAGAGCCTGCGCGTCGTGTGGGAGCTGCACTCGGAGTTCTACTCCTTCACCACCTACCATTCCGCCGGGCAGGCCGCGAGCGCGGACGAGGCGGTGGAGCCCTTCACCTTCCCGGCCCTGCCCGCGCTGGGGGAAAAGCTGGTGGACCTGGACCTGCTGGTGGTGCCGGGGCTGGAGCTGGGCGACGTGCTGCCGAGCTTCCTGCACCCGGGCACGATCTACGGCGGGCGCGTGCTGCAGGGCGGCGCGCGCGTGTGGAGCACCTTCCAGGTGGACGAGAACGGCCAGGGCCGCACCGTGATCGGCGCAGGCGAGCTGCCGCCCGGCCGGCTGGGGCGCCTGGTGCGCCGGCTGGTGGAGATCGAGAACTACTACCACCTGATCCTGCTGCCGCTGCAGGAATACCGCACGCAGGAGGCGGCCCTGCACGCGATGGAGCGCGGCATCGCCCTGCGCAGCGAGGACATCGCCGCCGAGCTGGCCAGCCGCGAGGCCGATCCGCAGAGCGAGCACCGCTGGCTGGTCTACCTGACGCGGGACCTGGCCGAGCTGATCGGGCTCACCGAGCGCATGCGCTACCGGCTCTCCGCCGCGGATTCGTACTACGCCATCTTCGAGGAGCGCCTGCACTGGCTGCGCGAGGAGACGGGCGCGGGCTACCAGTCCATCGAGGAGTTCCTGCGCGCGCGCATCGGCCCGGCCATCCGCAGCTACCGCAACTTCATCGAGCGCGCCGACTCGCTGGCCGGCCAGCTCACCTCCCTGGGCAACATGATGCGCACGCGCGTCAACCTGAACATGGAGGTGCAGAGCCTGCAGACGCTCAAGGTGCTCAACCGCCGCGTGGAACTGCAGCTCCTGCTGCAACGCACGGTGGAGGGGCTCAGCATCATCGTGCTGGCCTACTACTTCACGGGGCTGGCCGGGCACGTGGTGCACGCGCTGGCGTCCCTCTGGCCCCTGCCTCTGCCCGAGCCCGTGCTGACCGCGCTCACGATCCCGGTCTGGCTGGCGCTGGGCTGGGGCGTCACGCTCCGCATCAAGCGCCTCGTCAAACGCTTCGCCCCGCCCGACGCGCTGGACTAGGTTCTGTTTTGAAATAGCGCTGGACCTCTGCCAGGCGCTGTTCCAGCCTTCCCGGAAAGGCACCACGCAAGGAAGCGTGGGCCGTGCCAGGGAGGCGCAACGATGCGACGGCACGAGCTTTCGGACCCGCAATGGGAAACCAGCAAGGACTTGCTGCCAGCGGCCAAGGGGCGCGGGCGGCGACCTTCCGACCCACGGTGCATGCTCAAGGGATGCTGTGGATTCTGCGCAGCGGGGCACCCTGGCGTGATCTGCCGGAGCGATATGGACCCTGGCGCACGGGGTGTACGACCGGTTCAGCTTGTGGAGCCGGGACGGCACATTGGAGCGGATCGTCAGCCACTTGCAAACCGGCCTGGACGAGCAGGGTCGCATCGACTGGGATCTGTTCTGCACGATGGCTCCTCGGTGCGCGCCAGTCGCTCAGCAGCGGCCGCAAAGTCCACCAGCGATCTGGTGGATGCGGCGCAGGAGAAGGCCGACTTCGGAGTTGCAGTGGCCCGCGCGGTGGAAGCGGCTTTCGGTACGATCCGGCAGACGATCGAGCAAGTCAGCGATCTGATGAGCAACGTGGCGGCCGGCAGCAAAGAACAGGCCCAGGGCGTGGAGCCGATCAGCACGGCCGCAGCGCAGCTCAACCAGGTCACGCAAAGCAGCGCGGCTAACGCGGAGGAGACGGCTGCGGCCAGCCAGGAATTGGCCTCCCAGGCTGAGATGCTGGACGCCATCGTGCAGCGCCTGGCCGGGCTGAGCGGCACCGGGCAGGCCGTGGAGGCCGCACACGATGCGAAACCGCGTGAAGGGTTGGGGGGCCCCGTCGGCCTGCCTGCCGAAGGCGCTGCGCCCGACGACGCCGGAGGCCCGATGGAACGCGTCCTCGAAGCGACCGGACGATAGGATTGACAAAATTCTCGATGACAGATATTATTTGATATATGTCGAATTATAGAACTGAAAAGGTGGAACGTTTCGCAGTGGCGTTCCAGGCGTTGGCCAATCCCAATCGGCTGCGAATCTTCGCCGATCTGATGCGTTGCTGTGGGGTGCGCCAGAGCTGGCAGGGGGAGGAGGGAGCCTGCCCCTGCGTGGGAGACCTGAGCGGAGGGCTCAGTATCGCGCCATCGACCGTGTCGCACCACATCAAAGAGTTGCAGCGGGCGGGGCTGATCCGGACGCGCCGCCGTGGCCGACACATCGAGTGCTGGATCGATCCGGAGATCCTGCATCGGCTGGGTGGGTTCTTCATCGCACCCGGGCCGGTTTGATAGTGGTGGGTGCAATAATTCGATGCTTCCGGTAATACCGATATGCGAGGTAAAGCCATGAACGATCGAAATCACGACGCCATCCGGCAGACCATTCGCGCGGCCTATGGCCGCGTCGCGCATCAGGACGCTGCCCCCACCCGGCCCTCGGCGGGGAGCTGTTGCGGCGCCGGCAGCGGCGCGCAACAGCCGGCGGAGGGCGATGCGCCGGCCGGTGCCGATCTGGGGCTCAGCTCCGGGGACCCGCTGACCCTGGCCGGATTGCAGCCTGGCGAGACCGTGGTGGACCTGGGCAGCGGTGCGGGGCGCGACAGCTTTCCGGCGGCGCGCCGGGTGGGCCCGCGCGGCCGTGTCATCGGAGTGGACATGACGCCGGAGATGGTGGACAAGGCTCGCGGGCTCGCTCGGGAGGGGGGCTTCGGCAATGCCGAGTTCCGGCTCGGCGAGATCGAGCACCTGCCCGTGATGGATGGGACGGCCGACGTGGTGATCTCCAACTGCGTCATCAACCTGTCCCCCGACAAGCCCCAGGTGCTCCGAGAGGCTTACCGCGTGCTCAAGCCCGGCGGGCGTCTGGCAGTGTCGGACATCGTCGCACTGCAGCCGCTGCCGGAATCGCTACGGGTCGATCCAGAGCGCTGGCCGGGCTGCGTCGTGGGTGCAGAAACCGTGGAGGCGCTGGAGCGGTGGCTGCGCGAGGCCGGGTTCGAGCAGATCCGCATCGAGTCCGCCGCGACCCCGACGCCCGCCTGTGACTCCTCGCCCAC
>JBGOUY010000059.1:0-17196 GCA_041477795.1 bacterium | reverse complement strand
TGCAGGTGCCGGGCGGCAGCGTGCTGGGGCTGGTGGGCGAGAGCGGCTGCGGCAAGTCCACCCTGGCGCGCATGCTGCTCGGCCTGCAGCGCCCGAGCGGCGGGGAGATCCGCATCGCTGGCGAGCCGCTCGCCCGCATCGGCCGCCGGGCGCTGGCGCGGCGCGTCCACCCGATCGTCCAGGACCCCTACTCCTCGCTCACTCGGCGTTAGACCGTCGGCGCCATCCTCTCCCTGCCCCTGCGCGTGCACCGCGTGGGCGAGTCCGCCGGCTGGCGCGCGCGCGTGGAGGCGCTGATGGATCGCGTGGGCCTGGCCAGGCGCCTCTACGGCCACTATCCCAACCAGCTCTCCGGCGGCCAGCGCCAGCGCGTCGCCATCGCCCGCGCCCTGGTGATGCACCCCGAGGTGGTGATCTGCGACGAGCCCACCAGCGCCCTGGACGTCTCCGTGCAGTCGCAGATCCTCAACCTGCTGCAAGACCTGCAGCGCGAGTTCCGCCTGACTTACCTCCTCATCAGCCACAACCTGGCCGTCGTGCAGCACATGGCCACGCGCGTGGCCGTGATGTACCTGGGGCGGATCGTGGAGGAGGCGCCCACGGACACGCTGTTCGGCCGGCCGCGCCACCCCTACACGCGCGCGCTGCTGGACTCCGTGCTCACGCCCGAGCCGGGCAAGGGGCTGCCCGAGACGCGCCTGGGCCTGTCCTACCCGAACCCGATCGATCCGCCGTCGGGCTGCACGTTCCACCCGCGCTGCCCGGAGTGCATGGACGTCTGCCGCCGCGTGGCGCCTCCCCTGGCCGGCACGGGCGACAGCCGCGTGGCCTGTCACCTCTACCCCGCTCCCGAACCTCCAGCCGTGCAGGAGACCCCATGAGCCGAGCCGGCGCCATCGCCCGCGCCCAGCGCTATCTGCAAGACGGGCGCTTCGAGGCCGACCTGGCCCGCCGCGTCGCCATCCGCAGCGAAAGCCAGGACCCGCGCGGCGCGCCCGAGCTGCGGCGCTACCTGGAGGCCGAGATGCGCCCCTCCCTGGAGCGCCTGGGCTTCCGCTGCCGCCTGCTGGAAAACCCCGTCGCCGGCGTGGGGCCGCTGCTGCTGGCCGAGCGCAGCGAGGACCCGCGCCTGCTCACCGTGCTCACCTACGGCCATGGGGACGTCATCCGCGGCCAGGAGGAGCAGTGGCGCGCCGGGCTGGCGCCCTGGGAGCTGCACCGCGAGGGCGACCGCCTCTACGGGCGCGGCACGGCGGACAACAAGGGCCAGCACACCATCAACCTGGCCGCCCTGGAGGCCGTGCTGGCCGAGCGCGGCAAGCTCGGCTTCAACGTCAAGGCGCTCATCGAGACGGGCGAGGAGATGGGCTCGCTGGGCCTGCGCGAGCTGTGCGAGGCCGAGCGCGCGCGCCTGGCCGCGGACGTCTTCATCGCCTCGGACGGCCCGCGCCTGCAGCCGCTGCGGCCCACGCTGTTCCTGGGCTCGCGCGGCGCAATGAACTTCGACCTGCGCATCCGCCTGCGCGAGGGCGGGCACCACTCGGGCAACTGGGGCGGCCTGCTCGCCAACCCGGCGATCCTGCTGGCCCAGGCCCTCGCCACGATCACCACGCCCAGCGGCGCCATCCGCATCGCCGACTGGAAGCCCACGCACCTGCCCGATTCCGTGCGCCGCGCCGTCCACGACCTGCAGGTCGACGGCGGCGAGCACGCCCCCGCCATCGACCCCGGCTGGGGCGAGCCCGGCCTGACCCCGGCGGAAAAGGTCTTCGGCTGGAGCAGCTTCGAGATCCTCGCCTTCACGGCGGGCAATCCCGCCGCGCCCGTCAACGCCATCCCCCCCGAAGCCAGCGCGCACTGCCAGATCCGCTTCGTGGTGGGCACCAATCCGGACCGCGTCCTGCCCGCCCTGCGCCGCCACCTGGACCAGCAGGGCTTCCCGCAGGTGGAGGTGACCGCGGCCAAGAAGGGCTTCATGATGGCCACCCGCCTCGACCCCGACCACCCCTGGGTGCGCTGGGCCGAACGCTCGCTGGCCGCCACGGCCGGCACGGCCCCGGCGATCCTGCCCAACGTGGGCGGCTCGCTGCCCAACGACATCTTCGCCGACCTGCTCGGCCTGCCCACGCTGTGGGTGCCGCACTCCTACGCATCGTGCTCCCAGCACGCCCCCAACGAGCACCTGCTGCTCCCCATCGCCCGCCAGGGCCTGGCGCTGATGGCCGGGCTGTGGTGGGACCTGGGCGAGCCGGGCACGCCCGGCAAGGCCGCGTAACAACGACTGCCTGTGGGGGCCGAGAGGCCCCCACGCCCCCCTTATACGGGTCCGGACGGGCGGCTGTGGGGGCTTCCCATTCCAGTGAAAGTATGGTATACAGGTGTATGCTTACTGTGTGGAGATCGGCTCTGGGAGCGGATTGTAGGCACGAGGAACGAAATTACCAAACGGAGCCAAGCGCGGGGCGGGCTTGATAGCGCAGCGCAGTCATGAATCGAGTCACTCCTTGCGCCCCTGAGGAGCGCGCAGCGCGTCCCGAAGCGGCGCGCCGAGGGTCGGGCCGGATTGCGAAACGAACCCGCTGCTCCGCAGATCCATGAATGGGCCGCGGAATACGGCACGGGCGGAGCGGGAGCCCAAAGCGGGCGCGGGGCGGCTACGCGGCCTCGCCGCCGAAGCTCATGCTGCCGAAGCAGAGGGCCGAGACCTTCACCCCGCTGGGGCCGAGCAGGCGGTACTCCAGGGTGCACACTCTCTGCAGGCGGCTGCGATGCTGACGCTGGCACTGATCGGCGCCGGGCTGGCCGTGGCGACCGCCATCCTGGCGGGCACGCTGCGCACGGGCATCTCGCCCATGCCCACGCTGCCGGCCGTGCGGCGCACGCTGCTGGCGGCGCTGCCCGCTCCGGCGCAGGTGGGCGGCGGCGCCGTGTACGAGCTGGGCGCGGGCTGGGGCGGGCTGGCGCTGGCCCTGGCGCGGCGCTACCCCGCCGCCCGCGTGGTCGCCTACGAGCTGTCCCCGCTGCCCTGGGCCGTCTGCGCCCTGCGCGCGCGGCTGGCAGGGTTGGCGGGGCGGGGCGGGCGGACCGGGCTGGAGCCGCGCCTGGCCGTGCATCGCGCGGACTTCCTGGCGGCGTCCCTGGCCGATGCGCGGCTGGTGGTGTGCTACCTGGACCCCGGCAACATGGCCGCCCTGCGCCCGCGCCTGGAGGCGATGCTGGCGCCCGGGGCCGTGGTGGTCAGCAGCACCTTCGCCGTGCCGGGCTGGCGGCCCGCCGCGCTGCACCGCGCGCCGGACTGGCAGCGCAGCCCGGTGTACGTGTACCGCTGGCCGGACGCCGTCGGCGCGGAGGACGGCGTTGACTCGGTTTGAGCTCCCATCCGGGGGGCGCGGGGGGACGTGTTCCCCCGCACGCTGTTTCCGGTTGTGTTGTCAGCGCGCGCGGGCCGCAGCCGCCGGGGCCGCGGCTGGGGCGGTGGGCAGCGGCACCTGGGTGCACCAGCCGTGCGGATCGGGCAGGCGCCCGGTCTGGATGCCCGTGAGTTGGTCGTACAGCGCGCGCGTGAGGGCGCCGGGGGAGGTCTTGAGCGCCAGGGTCTCCCCCCGGTACTGCAACCGCGCCACCGGCGCGACGACGGCCGCCGTGCCCGCGCCGAAGATCTCCTCCATGCTGCCGTCGCGGATGGCGTCCACCACCTCGTCGATGGCGATGCGGCGCTCCTCCACGGGCAGCCCGCGCTCGCGGATGAGGGTGATCAGGCTGTCGCGCGTCACGCCGGGCAGGATCGAGCCGCTCAGGGGCGGGGTGATGACGGTGCCGCTGCGCTTGAAGAAGATGTTCATGGCGCCGACCTCCTCCACGTAGCGGTGCTCGTTGCTGTCGAGCCAGAGCACCTGGTCGAAGCCCTCGCGGCGCGCCTGCGTGGTGGCGTACATGCTGGCGGCATAGTTGGCGGCGGTCTTGGCGGCGCCCAGCCCGCCGATGGAGGCGGCGCGGGTGTACTGGTCCTCCGCCTTGAGGGCCACGCCCTTGGACTTCGGGTCGAAGTAGGCGCCGACGGGCGCGGTCATGATCATGAAGCGGAAGGTGGTGTCCGGCCGCACGTCCAGGTGCACCTCGGTGCCGATGAGGAGCGGGCGCACGTAGAGCGCCTGGCCTTCCTTGGGCGGGAGCCAGGCATGGTCCAGCGCCACCAGCTCGCGCGCGGCCGCGCAGAACAGCTCCGGCTCCACCTCCGGCATGCACAGGCGCCGGCAGGAGGCCTGCAGGCGCCGCGCGTTGGCCTCCGGGCGGAACAGGCGCGCCACGCCGTCGACGCCGCGATAGGCCTTGAAGCCGTCGAAGACGGTCTGCCCGTAGTGCATCATGGCCGCGCCGGGCTCCAGGGAGAACGGCCCGTAGGGCTCGATGCGCGGCCGCTGCCAGCGGCCGTCGGCGTAGTCCATGACGAACAGGTGGTCCGAGAAGACGTAGCCGAAGCGCAGGTGGTCGAAGTCCACCTCGCCGAGGCGGCTGCGCGCGACACGGGTGAGGGTCAGATCGGCAAGCATCGCGGGTCTCCGCTGGGTCATGAACGCGGGTGGTGGGCGGCGCCGCTCGCGCGCGGCGCTGCGCTGGGATGGCACAGGGCGTTGCGCTTGGCTTGGCGCCGGGTGCCAGCCCCCGCGCGGAGCCGGGCGCTCGCGCGGGCGGGCCCGCGGGAGGGGGCTGGATTCGTGCGCTATTGTTCTCGAATGCGGCCCCGGCTGTCAAAGGCAATCCGGCGCCGCGCGGGCCAGGCCGCGGTGCGGGGCGGCGGGTGCGGGCGGAGGCCCTCGGCCCGCCGCCCTAGAGCGGGACGATGATGTAGTTGCGCTGGATCAGGTCCTGGTCGTTGCCCAGGCCGTTGGCCTGCAGGATGTTGGCCGACTTGCCGCGATAGCGCGTGGCGAGCTGCTCGACCGTGTCGTTGAAGTGCACGCGGTGCAGCACCCAGTCGCGCGGCCAGTGCTTCACGTTGGCCAGCTTGGCGGGCAGCGTGTAGCGCGCGCCGCGCGGCACGCGCAGCAGGTAGGGCTCATCGCCCGGCGGCACCGTGCCCTTGATCAGCGCGGGGTTGAGGTCCTCGAGCACCTTGGCCGGGATGCCGCTGCCCTCGGCCAGCTCTTCCAGGGAGAGGCCGGGGGAAACCTTGATGTGGTCGAAGGCCACCTGCGGCGCGTAGCGGATCTCGGTGATCCCGTAGGCCCCGGGATTCTTCGCGATCATCACCGTGGCCAGGAAGGTCGGCACGTAGTTCTTCGTCTCGTCGGGCAGGTCCAGGGCCCAGAAGTTGGTGGGCAGCCCGGCCTTTTCGTTCACGTGGATGGCCCAGCGCACCGTCCCGGAACCGGAGTTGTAGGCGGCCAGCGCCAGCTCCCAGTCGTCGAACTGATCGTAGAGGTTTTTCAGCAGGCGGGCGGCAGCACGAGCGCTGTAGATGGGATCCAGGCGCCGGTCCGACCAGTCGTTCTGGTGCAGGTTGTAGCGCTTGCCCGTCTCCTCGATGAACTGCCAGATGCCCACGGCCTTGGCCGGCGAGACGGCCTTCTCCATGAAGCCGCTTTCGATGATGGGCAGGTAGGCCAGCTCCTCGGGCAGCCCTTCCTCGCGGAAGATCTCCTGGTAGGGCTCCAGGTACTTGGTGGAGCGGGCCAGCCCATCCACGATGCGGCGCCGCGCCGTGCCGAGGAAGTAGTCGATGTCGCGATTGATGCGGTCGATCGCCTCGGGTGGCAGGCGCTGGTACAGGGCGCTCAGGGAGAACGCGCCCGCATCGGCCGACAGGCTGTCACGGTCCTTCGGGGTGTTGAAGACCGTGGGCGGCCGCACCTCGCCGGCGATCAGCACGGCGACGGCGACGAAGATGCCGGCCAGGCCCATCCACTGCACGATGGGCAGCAGGATATTGCGCCAGACGGGTTGGGGCTGGGTATAGCGCTGCCTCGCCAAGGGCCTCCTCTTTGGCTCGTCGGTCTGTGGTGAGTGCACTGCCCAGGTCGGGCGGGGTTTCAGCCTCTCCCCCTATTCAATATGGCAGCCAAAGTCAACCAGCGATTGAAGGCGCCCGGCCGCCCGACAGGTCGCTTTTGCGCCACTTTGCCGCGGCCTGTGCCGCGCCGACCCGCCTGCCGGGCGGCCGGACGGGGCACGCGCAGACAAACGGCTGCGCGGCCGCGGCCGGCGAAATTCCGCAGGCGAAAGGCGAGTCGCCGGGCCATGGGGGCGGGGGAAGGGCGCCGGGGCGGTGCTCAGAAGGCCACCCGGCGCACGGGGGCGAAAGCGGATCGCGCCAGGCGCGGCAGCGTCTCGGGCCGGTGCCAGAAGCCCGGAATCTCGGCCTGGCACTGCGGGCAGCGGTTGCCCTGCAGGTGATAGCCCTGCACGGCGAAGCCGACGCGCTCCACCAGCAGTGCCCCGCAGTGCGGGCAGCGGGTGCTTTCCGTGCCGCCCACGTGGCCCGGCAGGTTGCCGGGGTAGATGTAGCGCAGGCCGGCGGCGCGGCCGATCTCGTAGGCGTGCAGCAGTGTCCGCGCCGGCGTGCGGCCCGCCTCGGCCATGCGGTAGTCCGGGTGGAACGCGGTGACGTGCCAGGGAATGTCCGGCGAGAGCTCGGCCAGGAAGCCCGCCATGCCGCGCAGCTCCGCGTCGGAGTCGTTGAAGCCGGGCACGACGAGGGTCACGACCTCGAGCCACAAGCCGGCCCGCTGCACGCGCTCGATGCCGTCCAGCACATTCTGCAGGGTGCCGCCCAGCTTGCGATAGCGCTGGTCGTCGAAGCCCTTCAGGTCGATCTTGTACAGGTCCAGGTGCGGGCGCAGGTAGGCGATGACCTCCTCGGTGTTGTTGCCGTTGGAGACGAAGCTGGTGATCAGCCCGGCGTTCTTGGCCAGCTTGAACACCTCCACGGCCCACTCGGCGGTGATGAGCGGCTCGTTGTAGGTGCTGGTCACCGTGAGCGCCCCCACGCCCTTGGCGTGGACGACGATCTCTTCGGCGCTGATGGGGCGGGCCGGTGCCAGCGCGTCGTCGTCGCGCAGGGCCTGGCTGGTGACCCAGTTCTGGCAGTAGCTGCAGTGGAAGTCGCAGCCCAGCATGCCGAAGGAGAGTGCGCGCGTGCCTGGCACGGCATGGAAGAAGGGCTTCTTCTCGATGGGGTCGTCCTGCAGGCCGGCCACGTAGCCGCGCGGGCCATAGAGCACGCCGCCGCGGTTGAAGCGCACCTTGCACACGCCGGCGTGGCCGTCGGGGATCAGGCAGCGGTGCCCGCAGGCCACGCAGCGCACGCGGCCCTTGTCCTCGGCCCAGCCCAGCGCCATGGGCGCGGCCAGACGCTCGAGCTGTTGCTTCAGCGATTCGCGGTTCATGGGGCCTCCCGCGGGATCAGGCACCCGGCCGCCGCCCCGGCCGTCCGGGCCGACAGGTCCATGCGAGCGGAGCGGGCGGGCGATTTGAAGGCGCGCGGAGCGCGACCGGCCCTACTGCTCCGGCTTGGCGAGCCGCACGCGGAACGTCTTCTTCTGCTTACCGCGCACCGTGTGCACGGTGACGATGTCCCCGGGCTTGTAGTGCTCCAGGGCGTTGAGCAGGTCGTCGCTGTCGCCGATGGCGAAATTGTCGACCTGCACGATGACGTCGTTGATGATGAGCTGGCCATCCGCGGCGCGCTGCACGCCCATGATGCCCGCCTCCGCCGCGGCCGAGCCGCGCGTCAGGCTGAGCACGATGACGCCCTCGATCCCCATGTCACGCGCGATGCGGCCCGCCACCGCGTTGACGCCCAGCACGGGGCGGATCACCCGGCCGTGGTCGATCAGCTGGGGCACGATCTTGGCCACCGAGTTGATGGGCACGGCGAAGCCGATGCCGGCGCTGCCCCCGCCCGGGCCGATGATGGCCGTGTTGATGCCGATGACGCGCCCGGAGGAATCCAGCAGCGGGCCGCCCGAGTTGCCCGGGTTGATCGCGGCATCGGTCTGGATCACGTCGCGGATGCGCCGCCCGTTGGGCGAGGAGATCTCCCGGCCCAGCGCGCTGATGATGCCGGTGGTGAGCGTGGAATCCAGCCCGAACGGATTGCCGATCGCCAGCACCTTCTGGCCCACCTGCAGCTTGGAGGAGTCGCCCAGGGGCAGCGCGTGCAGCTGCTCGGCCGGGGCATCGATGCGCAGCACGGCGATATCCAGCGACGGCGCGATGCCCACCAGCTTGGCCTTGTAGTTGGCCTCCGCGCCGAGGCCCACCGAGACGCTCGCCGCGCCCTCCACGACGTGGCTGTTGGTAACGATGTAACCCTGGCGGTTCCAGACGATGCCGCTCCCGTTGCCCTGCGGGATCTCTAAGACGTTCAGCGTCAGCAGGTCGCGCCGCAGCTGGTTGTTGGTGATGAACACCACCGCCGGCGCGGCCCGCTTGAAGATCTGGATGTTGTTGTCCTCATCCGTGGACGTGATCTGCGGCGTCACCAGGGCCGGAGCAGCGGGCTCGGGCGCCGGCTCGCGGCGCTGCTGGCACCCGGCCAGCGCGCCCAGCGCCGCGACCGTCAGCAGGCCCAGCAGGCCGGCCATGAGTACGGCCCGCGGCGCCCGGAGCGGCGGCCACGCGGCACCCTGCCGGCTCGGCCGGGGCGCGGGGCAGCGGCCGAAGCGGGCGGCGGGACGGGACATGGCGGACCCGGGGAGGATGGGGCGCGAGGCGGCCACACCCCGCCGGTCGGCGAGGCGGCCGGGCTCTCCTGCTACATACCCTCTCCGGGCACCGCGCGCAAAGCGAGCGGCTCCAGACGGCCCGGCACTGCCCAACGCTCGTTTCCGTGCAGAATTGGCTGGCACCACGAAAAACAACCGTGTAGGCCCTGGGTCACTTGGGGGAAGGGGGGGAGACGACCCAAGACCTACACGTTGTTTTGCTCGCAATCAGCAGAGCCGGAGGCTGCTTGGGGGAATGGAGGGGATTGCCTCCTGCCCGCTGGCTTGCTCGAGTCACCGCGTCGATCCAATCAACCCGGCGACGCTTCCCATGGTGCAAATTGAGGGCCATCCTGCCATGATCTCAAGAAATTTCCTAGGCGTCTGATATCACAGAGAAAGAATTTCAGACACGCCGCGCCCGCCACCCCGCGGTCGATTTCGCTAGTCTCCCATCGGACACTCCTAGAGAGATAGTCTCGTATACGAGACTGTATGGTGACAATTTCTGCTTGGATAATTCTTATGTCATTGGAGTGAGAGCGACTTTACACACAGGGTAGTCTCTAAGATGAGACTCCCCCGCTCCGCTGCCAAGCGGCGCGCTCACGGCTCCGCGGCCCAGTCCCGCGGCGGGAGAAAGTCGCTCAGCAGGGCCGCCTCGGGGCTGCCGGGCGCCGGGTGCCAGTCGTAGCGCCAGCGCACGTGGGGCGGGAGCGAGACGAGGATCGACTCGCTGCGGCCGCCGGACTGCAGGCCGAACAGGGTGCCCTGGTCGTAGATGAGGTTGAACTCCACGTAGCGTCCGCGCCGGTAGCTCTGGAAGTCCCGCTCCCGCTCGCCGTAGGGGTGATCGCGGCGGCGGGCCAGGATGGGCAGATAGGCCGCCAGGAACGCCTCGCCCAGCGCCAGCACGTAGTCCAGCCCGCCGGCGCGCTCGTCGTGCAGGTAGTTGAAGAAGATGCCCCCGATGCCGCGCGGCTCCTGGCGGTGCTTGAGGTAGAAGTACCGGTCGCACCAGGGCTTGAAGCGGGCGTAGTAGCCCGGGTCGAAGCGGTCGCAGCAGGCCTTGAGCGTGCGGTGGAAATGGATGCAGTCCTCGCGGAACGGGTAGTAGGGGGTGAGGTCCATGCCGCCGCCGTACCAGTACACCTCGCCCACCTCGATGTAGCGCACGTTGAAGTGCACGGTGGGCACATAGGGATTGTGCGGGTGCAGGATCAGGGAGACCCCGCTGGCGAAGTACGGCGTGTCGGGCCGCACCTCCGGGTGCTCCTCCAGCACCACGGGCGGGATGGTGCGGCCGTTGATGGCCGAGTACAGCACGCCGCCCTTCTCGATCACGGCGCCGTCCTCCAGCACGCGCGAGACGCCCCCGCCGCCCTCGGCGCGCTGCCAGGGGTCGCGGCCAAAGTCGTGGCCGTCCTGCGCCGCAATGGCCGCGCAGAGCCGATCCTGCAGGGCCAGCAGCGCGGCCGCCGTGCGGTGGCCATGGGCGCTGGCGGTGAGCCCCGCGGCGTCGGAGGCCGCGGGATCGGCGGGAGCGTTGGGCGTGGGCATGGTCTCCCTGCAGACGGTGCAGACGGTTGCGGTGGCGAACACGCCCACTCCGGCACGCTGCCGCCGGTGGCGCCCGGGCCCCGCGCGGCGGCTGGCCAAGCGCGCGCCGTTGGCCCATACTGATCGGCTGAGAATAACGGGATCGCCGCCGCGGCTCAAGCACCGCCGGCCGCGGCCCGCCGCAACCCAGCCACCCCCCACGGTCCGCGCGGCCCCAACCCTCGCCATGGCCCACGCCCTCTCCCAACCGCCCGCCGCGCTGCTGGCGCGCGAGGACCTGGTGCGCATCGCCCTGGTGCGCCACGGCGAAACCTACCAGAACCGGGAGCACGTGGTGCAGGGCCAGGACACCCGCTTCGGCCGCCTCACCGAAGCCGGCATGACCCAGGCCCGGCTGCTGGGCGAGGCGCTCGCCGCCCGGCCCTTCGACATCGTCCACTGCAGCCCGCTGGAGCGCACCGTGCTGACCACGGCGCTGATCCTGCTGCCCCGCCCCGGCGAGCGCACGCTGCCGCTGGCCTTCCCGCGCGATCTGCAGGAAATCCACCTGGGCCAATTGCAGGGCCGCCCCCACGCCGAGTGGAAGGCGGCCATGGACGGCGCCGACCCCATGACCTGGCGCTCGCCCGGCGGCGAGAGCTGGCTGGACGTGCAGCACCGCGTCACGCGCTGGTTCCGGGAAGCGATCCTGGCCGCGGCGCCCCGCAACGTGCTCATCGTCGCCCATGGCGGCGTCAACCGCGGCCTGATCGCCTCGCTCACCGGCCTCACCATGGGCGAGGCCTGGCAGGGGCCCGGCGTGGGCACGCCGCAGGACAACACCTGCCTCAACGACCTCCTCGTCGACCGCGCAGGCCGGCTGCTGTGGGCGCTCGTCAACGACTCCAGCCACCTCCTGGAGCAGTTCGCCGGCGCCAGCCGCGGCCAGCTCTGGCACCCGCAGAGCCGGCGCTGGGAGCTGCTGGGCGACCAGCCCTTCACCGGCCGCGGCGCGAACTTCGACCCGTACGCCTAGGACTCTCCCACAGCCTGATTTTTCGGATGCGTGGAGGAGGGAGGCTCCGCCTCCCTCCTCCAAACCTCTTCCCTTCGACTGCGCTCAGGGCAGGCTCTCCGGCAGGGGCCAAAGCCGTTGGCGCTTCGGGCAAGCCCTCAGCGCTGGCCCCTGCACCCGCTTCACGCGGCAGAGGTGGGGTTTCCCCGCCTCTGCCGCCCATTGGGGGTCAAGGGGGCTTGCTCCCTTGCGGGGGTTGCAAGGGGGCGAAGCCCCCTTGGCGACCTCACCCCGCCTCGCAGCGCGGGGCCTCACCCCCCATCGCATCCACGCGCAACTGCGCGAACAGCGAACAGCTACAGCAGGCGGGGGAGCAGGCTCCCCCGCGCCCGCTCTTTGGAAACGGCGGCTGGGTTCGTTTGGAAATTTCGTCAGGGTAGCGCCAAACCGCCCCCGGAGCGGCTTGGCGACTCGCCTACTATAGCACGAATGGCCGCGGGTTGCAGCGGAAATGGTGGGTCGCTTGCGGGAAGTTTGCGGACAAAAACGACGATCCGATCGGTAGGAGCCGGCTGGGGAGCGCGACGTTGCCCGTACCCTGGGGACAGGGAGCCTCGCTCCGTGGTGAGGGCATGGGGGCGAAGCCCCCATCCTTTCCCGCCGTGCCAGGTGGGGGGGTACCCGTGATGCAGCGCGTCGGCGCTGCGGGGAGAGGTCCCGGCCGGGCAGGGTGCCGCGCCCGGGCTATCCATGTGGATCCATTCATCGACAATGCGGCCCTTCGCGGGCAGGGGCGCGCGGCGGCAGCCCGTCTCCGTTGCCCCAGATCAAGTTTTGCAGTTGACAGGCCCCGCAAGCCTGCTAATCCATGAGGTGGCAACGAATCGAGGCGCGAAATTTGGGGGTTGTAGACGGACAGGGAGTTCCCGCCCTATGTTGCCGATTGGCGCTGCGGAGGCCGCGAATCGGTACCGATCTTCGTGTAACGACCTGGGCCGATTCCACCGCCCAACGGCAAGCCCCCCAGCGTGCTCTGGAGGTTCCACCTTGATGGTCTATAAGGAGTTCCAATGAATCGCATCACCCTATGGATGGGCGCAGGCTTGATGGTGCTCTTGGCGCTTGCGCTGGTGGCAGGCTGCGAGAAGAAGAAGGACGTCATCAAGATCGGGGTCGCCGGCCCGATTACCGGCCCCTACGCCAAGTTTGGCGAGCAGCTCACGCGCGGTGCCAATGCCGCGGCCGAGGCCATCAACAAGGCCGGCGGCATCAACGGCCGCAATGTCCAGATCGTACCCGGCGACGACGCTTGCGATGCCAAGCAGGCGCGCGCCGTGGCGAACCAGTTGGTGAACGACGGCGTCTCCGCCGTGTCGGGGCACTTCTGCTCCTCGTCCACGATTCCGGCCTCCGAAGTGTACAACGAGGCCAACATCCTCATGATCACGCCGGCTTCGACCAACCCGCAGGTCACCGACCGCAATCTGCCCGCGGTGTTCCGCACCTGCGGCCGTGACGACCAGCAGGGCGACGTGGCGGGGGACTTCATCGCCAAGACGCTCAAGGCCAAGCGCATCGCGGTCATCCACGACAAGGACACCTATGGCCAGGGTCTGGCGGACGCGACCAAGAACCGCCTGCACCAGAACGGCATCACGGAAGTGCTTTACGAAGGCATCACGCGGGGCGACAAGGACTTCAACTCCCTCGTCACCAAGATGAAGGGGCTGAAGGTCGACACGATCTACTTCGGCGGCCTGCACACCGAGGCCGGCCTGATCGCCCGCCAGGCCCATGAACAGGGCCTCAAGGCGACGTTCATCAGCGGCGACGGCATCGTGACGGAAGAGTTCCCGAACATCGCCGGGCCCGCCACTGAAGGCGTGCTGATGAGCTTCGGCGCCGATCCGCGCAATATTGCGGAAGCCGCCGATGTCGTGAAGGCCTTCCGCGCCGCCAACTACGAGCCGGAGGCGTACACGCTGTATTCCTACGCCGCCGTCCAGTCGATCGCCGCGGCCCTCAAGGCCAACGACGTGAGCAAGGACGGCAAGAAGCTGGCCGCGTGGCTCAAGGCCAATTCCGTCCAGACCGTGATGGGCAAGAAGGAGTGGGACAGCAAGGGCGACCTCAAGGTCTCCGACTACGTGATGTACAAGTGGAGCAAAGGCGCGGACGGCAAGTTCAACTACACTCAAATCGCATTGAAGTAGCTTTTCGAGCCTGTCCGGCAGGCCGCTCGCGCGGCCTGTCGGCGCTTCACCTCCCGCACTCCGTCCGGGCCCGCTCATGTACATTCTGCTGCAGCAACTGGTCAATGGCCTGATCCTGGGCTCGATCTACGGGCTCATCGCCATCGGCTACACGATGGTCTACGGGATCATCGGCATGATCAATTTCGCGCACGGCGAGGTCGACATGATCTCGGCCTACCTGTTCGCGATCTTCCTGGCGCTCGCGGGGCTCTTCGGCATCTCCTCGCTGCCCGTGGCGCTGCTGGTGACGCTGGTCTTCACGCTCCTCATCACGAGCATCTACGGCTTCGTGATCGAGCGCGTGGCCTACCGTCCCTTGCGGGGCTCCTCCCGGCTGGCGCCGCTGATCTCCGCGATCGGCATGTCGCTGGTGCTGCAGAACTACGTGCAGCTGGCGCAGGGCGCGCGGGACCAGGCGCTGCCGCCGCTCTACACGGGTGTGTTCCGCTACGGCACGGCCACCGAATTCGTGCAGATCACGCACATCCAGCTCATCATCATCATCGTCACCGTGGTCTCGATGCTGGTGCTGCACCTGCTGATCAACCACACGGCCCTGGGCCGCGCCTGCCGGGCCACGCAGCAGGACCGCACCATGGCCAACCTGCTGGGGATCAACACGGACCGCGTGATCTCGCTGGTGTTCGTCATCGGCGCCGCCATGGCGGCGGTGGCGGGCATGCTGATCACGTTCAACTTCGGATCGTTCAACTACTTCATCGGCTTCGTGGCGGGCATCAAGGCCTTCACCGCCGCGGTGCTGGGCGGCATCGGCTCCATCCCGGGCGCGATGCTGGGGGGCATCATCCTCGGCCTTTCCGAATCGCTCTTTGCGGGCCTGGTGAACACGGACTATAAGGATGTGTTCGCCTTCGTCCTGCTGGTGACCGTGCTCGTGTTCCGTCCCACCGGCATCCTGGGCCGGCCCGAGGTCGAGAAGATCTGAGCGCGCCCTCCCCTTCCAGGCCCGGCCACCGCATCATGAACCTCGCCCTCGCACTCAAGGAAGCGCTCCTCGCGGCATTCATCGCCGGCACGCTGTTCATCCCCATCGTGGGGATGATCCTGGACAACCGCAACCTGATCTACGAGCTGCCCCGCGCCCTGATGTTCGCGGCGGTGGTGTTCGTCGGGCGGCTGGGCATGACGCTGTGGGCCCAGCAGCGCACCCGCCGGCAGATCGCCGGCGCGGAGGAGAGCCGCATCGCCGGCGCGCTGGGCGGCGTCTATGCGTCCCTGGAGGAGCGCAGGCGCTGGGTCATCCCGCTCTGCCTGGCGATGCTGGTCGCCATTCCCTTCTCCCCCTTCGCGACGAACTACCTGATCCAGATCATGTCGCTCACGTGCATCTACGTGATGCTGGGGACGGGCTTGAACATTGTGGTGGGCCTGGCGGGCCTGCTGGACCTGGGCTACGTGGCCTTCTACGCGGTCGGGGCGTACGGCTACGCCCTGCTTGCCAAGCACGTGGGGATCAACTTCTGGGAGGCCGTCCCGATCATGGCCGCGCTGGCGGCCACGGCGGGCTGCGTGCTGGGATTTCCCGTGCTGCGCATGCACGGGGACTACTTGGCGATCGTGACGCTGGGCTTCGGGGAGATCATCCGCATCCTGCTGGTGAACATGGTCAGGCTCACCGGCGGCCCCAACGGCATGTCCGCGCCCCGCCCCACGCTGTTCGGCCTGGAGTTCACGAACACTCCGGGCGGCGGCGGCACGCCGTTCCACGAGTTCTTCGGCATCCCCTTCGACGCCAAGTACCGCTACATCTTCATCTACCTGCTGACGCTGTTGTTCGCCGGGCTGGCCATCCTCGTGTTCCGGCGCCTGCGCGAAATGCCGATCGGCCGGGCGTGGGAGGCGCTGCGCGAGGACGAGATCGCCTGCAAGGCGCTGGGGATCAACCACACGACCACCAAGCTCTCCGCGTTCACGCTGGGGGCGGCCTTCGGCGGGATGGGCGGCGTGCTGTTCGCCACCATGGAAGGCTTCATCAATCCCTCCTCGTTCACGTTCCTCGAATCGGCGATCATCCTGTCCATCGTGGTGCTGGGCGGGATGGGCTCGATCATGGGCGTGATCTTCGCCGCGGTGGCCATCACGCTGCTGCCCGAGCTGTTCCGCGAGTTCCAGCAGTACCGCATGCTGGTCTTCGGGCTGGCGATGGTGATCATCATGATCTGGCGGCCGGGCGGCCTGCTCAAGGTGCGCCGCCGCGTCTTCACCCGCGCCGAGGCCCACCTGCCGGCGGCGAGCGCCGCGGATTGACATGCCCAGCGTGATCACCGTCGACAACCTATCGATCCGCTTCGGCGGGCTGCTGGCGCTGAGCGAGGTCTCCTTCGACGTGGAGGAGGGCTCCATCACCGCCATCATCGGGCCCAACGGCGCGGGCAAGACGACGCTGTTCAACTGCATCACCGGCTTCTATCGCCCCACCAGCGGCGAGATCCGCAGCGTTCGCGCTGGACGCGAGTACGCCCTGCACAAGCTGCCGATCCACCGCATCGCGCGGCTGGGCGTGGGCCGCACGTACCAGAACATCCGGCTCTTCGGGCAGATGACGGCGCTGGAGAACCTGCTGGTGGCCCAGCACTCCTTCGTCAACCACCACCTGCTCTCGGGCATCTTCCGCACCCCGGCCTTCCGCCGCTCCGAGAGCGAGGCGCAGGAGCGCGCCTGGCACTGGCTGCGCTTCATGGGCCTGGAGCGCGTGGCCAACCAGGAGGCGGGCAACCTGCCCTACGGCCTGCAGCGCCGCCTGGAGGTCGCGCGGGCCATGGCGGGCCAGCCCCGCCTGATCTGCCTGGACGAGCCGGCCGCCGGCCTGAACCAGCAGGAGACCCACGAGCTGAACGAGGTGATCCTCAAGCTGCGCCACGAGCACAGGGTGAGCGTGCTGCTCATCGAACACCACATGGGCGTGGTGATGAACATCTCGGACAAGGTGGTCGTGCTCGACCACGGCGTGGTGATCTCCAGCGGCACGCCGGCGGAGGTGCAGCGCGACCCCGCGGTGATCAAGGCCTACCTGGGCGAAGAGGATGCCGCCGCGGTCCCCCACGCGGGCAGCCTCTAGGACGCCATGGAATCGGTACTCAGGATCGAGGGTCTGCACGCCGGCTACGGGCCGATCCGCGCCCTGCGCGGCATCGACCTGGAGGTGAACCGGGGCGAGGTGCTGGCCATGATCGGCTCCAACGGCGCCGGCAAGACCACGCTGCTGATGACCATCTGCGGAATCGTGCGGCCCACCGCCGGGCGCATCTTCTACGAAGGGCGCGAGGTCACCGGCGTCCAGCCTTACGAGATCATGAACCAGGGCGTGGCGCAGGTGCCCGAAGGCCGCCGCATCTTTCCCCAGATGACCGTGCTGGAAAACCTGCAGATGGGCGGGGCGGCCAGCGCCGCGGAGGACTTCCGGCACGACCTGGACTGGGTGTACTCGGTCTTCCCCGTCCTGAGCGAGCGCCAGCACCAGTCGGGCGGCACGCTTTCCGGCGGCGAGCAGCAGATGCTGGCCATCGGCCGCGCGCTGATGAGCCGCCCGCGCCTGCTGCTGATGGACGAGCCCTCCCTGGGCCTCGCCCCCCTGATCGCCAAGCAGATCTTCCAGATCATCGAGGAGATCAACAAGCGCGGCACGACGATCCTGCTCGTGGAGCAGAACGCCTATGCCGCC
>JBGOUY010000315.1:0-4706 GCA_041477795.1 bacterium | reverse complement strand
GATCGGGGCGCCCCCCGGCTACGTGGGCTACGAGGAGGGCGGTCAGCTCACCGAGGCGGTGCGGCGGCGGCCCTTCAGCGTCGTGCTCTTCGACGAGATCGAAAAGGCGCACCCGGACGCGTTCAACCTGCTCCTGCAGATCCTGGACGACGGCCGCCTCACCGATTCGCACGGCCGCACGGTGGACTTCAAGAACACCGTGATCCTGCTCACCTCCAACCTGGGCAGCCAGCACATCCTGGAATACCAGGGCCGCGATGAGCGCCACGAGGAGATGGTGGCGCGGGTGATGGCCGAGGTGCACAGCCACTTCCGCCCGGAGTTCCTCAACCGGCTGGACGACATCGTGGTCTTCCACAGCCTGCGGCTCGAACAGCTCACGGCCATCGTGGAAATCCAACTGCAGGACCTGATGAAGCGGCTGGCCGACCGCCGCATCGCCCTGGAGCTGACGGACAAGGCCAAGGCCTACCTGGCCGAGCGGGGCTACGACCCCCTCTTCGGCGCACGTCCGCTCAAGCGCACGATCCAGCGCGAGCTGGCCAATCCGCTCGGCAAGGCCATCGTCAAGGGCGAGATCCGCGACGGCGCCGGCGTCTTGGTGGATGCCAAGGATGGCCGGCTCATCTTCAAGGACGTGCTGGCCGCGGCCTCCTGAGGCGCTGCGGCCCACGGCTCCCACCGGGCACCCCCTGCCCGCGGCGAGTTTGCCTGACGGCGCTCCGCAAGGCGCGCGGTTTTCAGGTAAGCCTACCCTCACGCCGCGGGCCGGGGTTCTCCCCCCGCACGGCTCGCAACGCCACCTCGGGTCCCGCGCCTGGGACCGGCCGGCCTCACGCCTTCTTGTCGGCCGGTATGCGCCGCAGCATGGAGGGCACGTCGGACTTGACGGTGGGCAGGAACTCCTTTGCTGGCGCCCTGATGGCGGCCCGGCAGTGCGTTCCTGGGCGGGCGGCTCCGCCTTTCCAATCCCGTCGGATTCCGCTACAAGAGGGCGGGGGCGGGGGCCCGGGAGTTGCCGCGAGGCGGTCCCGACCATTGCTCGAATGCCGTCGGGAGGCCAATGTCCCAGTTCAGCGACCGGGTGGTCTGGATCACGGGAGGCGGCACCGGCATCGGCCGGGCCGCCGCCCACCTGTTCGCCGCGGAGGGCGCCTCGGTCGCCCTGCTGGGCCGCCGGGCCGACGTGCTCAAGCGGGTGCAGCAGGAGCTCAAGGCGGCGCCCGGCCGCGTGGAGGCCGTCTCGCTGGACGTGGCGGATCGCGCCGCGGTGGATGCAACTGCCCAGCGCCTGCTCGCCCAGTGGAAGCGCGTGGACATCCTTGTCAACAACGCCGGCGTGAACATCCGGCGCCGGCGCCTGACCGACCTGCAGCCGCAGGATTGGGACCTCGTCATCGACGTGAACCTGACCGGCGCCTTCAACCTGGTGCGCGCCGTGCTGCCGCCCATGCGCAAGCAGGGCGGGGGCCTTATCGTCAACATCTCCTCCATGGCCGGCAAGGCCGCCTCCGGGCTCGCGGGCACCGCCTACACCGCGGCCAAGCACGGCATGAACGGGCTCAACGCGAGCATCAACGCGGAAGAGTGGCGTCACGGCATCCGGGCCACCGTGATCTGCCCCGGCGAGGTCAATACGGAGATCCTGGACCAGCGGCCGATTCCCGTGGACCCGGAGGATCGCGCGCGGCTCATCTCCCCGGACGACCTGGCCGAGGCGATCCGCTTCCTCGCGGCCCTGCCCCCGCGCACTATCGTGACGGAAATGCTGGTGATGCCCACGCACAAGCGGCAAATCAAGCCGGGTGAAACCGGTTGAGCAGCGACGGCTCCGGCGGCTGCAACCCGCTCCCTCCGGGCGGCCGTGCGCGGCGGAGCCCACGCCCCCTCCAGAGAAACCTTGACCGTGATTGACACACGCTTCCCGCCTGACCTCACTCCCCGGCGGCCGGCCCGCCGCGTGTTCGCCCCGCTCCTGCCGGCCCTGCCGGTGGCTGCGGCGGTGCTGGCCCTGCTGCTGTGCCTGCTGCCGGGGCTGAGCGCCTCGGCGGCTGCGCAGGAGGCCCCGCACGGCCGCGTCTCCGGCACCATCGAGGACGTGCCGCAGGGCGTGCCGCTGGCCGGCTCGCGCGTGGTGCTCATTCGATTCAAGCTGGACGACAAGGGCGTGCCCCGCGGCCAGCCCGTCCGCAACGGGACAACGGACGCGGCGGGCAAGTTCCGCTTCGACGACGTGCCCATCGAGCCGCAAACGCTCTACCAGGTGGGCGCCACCGTGGGCGAGCAGGTGGTGGGCTCCCAGCCCTTCACCTTCCCCGCGGGCAAACGCAACGTGGTGCTCACGCTCCACTACCCGCGCCTGGTCACCGATTCCAGCGCCGTGCGCATCGAGGAGGGGCTGATCGCCGTGGAGCCGCGCCGGGGCGCCGTGTGGGTGACCGAGGTGCTGCACCTGCTGAACTCCAGCCAGAACATCGTCGAGGGCGTGCAGCGCCCGCTGGAGCTGAACCTGCCCTCCGGCGCGGAGAACCTGGAGTTCGTGCGGGAGCTGCAGGATCGCAACGGCCACGAGCGGCTGGGCAGCAAGCTGCTCATCTACGGGAACCTGGAGCCGGGCAACTCGACGGTGGCCTACCGCTATCGCCTGCCCGTCTGGCTGGGCACCGTGGAGTTGCGCAAGACCTATCCCCACGCGGTCAAGACGCTCTCCGTGTTGACGCCGGAGGGCGACCTGCGGCTGCTCGGCCGGCAGTTCGAGGCCAAGCCCATGCAGACCATCGATGGGAATCGCTACAGCGCCTGGGCCGCGACGGACCTCCCGGCCGGGCAGAGCATCGCCGTGCGCATGAGCGGGGTGCCGATCCGCCAGGAGATCTACCTCATCCCGACGGGCGGCTTCGCGGTGCTGATGGTGGGCGTGGTGGTGTGGTTCCTGCGCCGGCGCCTGCGGGCCCGGGACGCCGCCGCCTCAGCCTGAGCGCGGCAGCGCGGGGACCCGCGCCAGCAGCGCCGCGGGCAGCAGCGCCCGCGCGATGCCGGCCAGCCAGGCCTGTCCGGCCGCCACGGCCGGCTCCGGCAGCCCGCGCATGATGGCCGTGTAGGCCGGCCCATGGGCAGCGGCGCCTTCCTCCAGCGCCGCGCGGAGCACCGCCGGCGGCGGGCTCGCGTGCCGCTCCCAGCTCCCCAGATGGGCCTCGATCTGCGGCCATGCCTCGCGCAGGGCGCGCTGCTGGGCGATGCGCGGGTCGCCGGGCCGGCGCTGCTCCAGCAGGGCCGCGGAGCGCTCCATGCGCCGCGCCAGCAGACTTAGCTGCGCGATGCGCTCGCGCAGGTTGAGCTGTACCATGGCCCGCCCGCGGGCGTAGAGGGCGGCGCGATCCGCAGCGCCCGCGGCCAGCAGCGCGCGCCCATGGGCGTACCAGGCGTCGAGCGCCGCCAGCTCCGCGATCAGCCGCACCTGGCTGTGCAGGATGCGGTGCACCGAGCCGTACACCTCCAGGTCGAACGCCCCCGCTCCCTCCGCACCGCCGTGCGCGTCGCTCCCGGCGCTGGCGGGCACGTTCAGGCCCGCGTGCAGCGCCCGCTCGTAGCGCCCGCCCGCCGCGCAGAGCGCGCCGTAGTCCGCCTGCAGCGGGCCCACCAGGCTGCTGTTGCCGCCGATGAACAGGCGCTGCTCGCGCAGGAAGACGCCGCGCGTGACGTCGCCCAGCAGGGAGCCGGTGGCCTTGTCCCCGCGCGGGGTGAAGTTGAAGTGGATGACGCCGCTGCCGATCTCGCTGAAGGCGCCCAGGCCGGGGCCCGTGCCGCCGGCCACCAGCACGTCGCAGAAGTTGAGGTTGCTGCCCAGGGTCACCCAAGGCAGCAGCACGGTCATCTTGGTGTCCGTGTGCTGGGCCGAACTGGCGTCCTCCTCGTAGAGCGAGCCGCTCCGCACGCGGAAGCCGTAGCCGGTCGTGAAGGCGGGCTCGGGGCCGTCCTTGCCCAGGAACACCGCGTCCTCCGCCACCCCGCAGCCCAGCACCGTGCCGGGCCCGGCGCACACGCCGCGCAGCGTCACGGCGCCCAGGGTGCCGATGCGCGCCCCCGCGCCGACCCAGCTGTCCTGCAGCGTCGCGGGCCCCGCCACGCCGATGATGGCCCCCGCGTCGACGCGGGTCTGCGCGCCCTCCAGGCGGCAGAAGGGCCGCAGCTCGGCGCCGGCCGCGATGGCCTCCAGCGGCACGTCGCGGGCGATGACCACCTGCTGCGGGGCGGGAATGTGCACGCCGCGCCGCTGCAGGGCCTGCAGCTCGTCCGCGGCGTAGACCGCGCTGGGGGGTGGGGCAGCCGTCATGGGGCCGGGTGGGCGTGGGGCACGAGAGCTCCAGGGTGTCCGCACACGGTAATGCAGGACGCGCGCGGGGAGCAAGCCGGGCGGCGGCAGGGGCGATCCGGGACCCCCGCTCCCTCCCGGCTCACTCCCGGCAGACAGGCCCCACCGGCTGTGGCATGATAGCAAGAATGCCTGCCAGCGGGCGCCGTGGCCGCCTGGGAGTGCAGCCCCGCCGGCACTGGCCGGCCCGACCGAAACCGAGAGCGCCGCTTGCGATTGTTCGACCTGCCCCCTCCGGAGACGATCCTGCCGCAGCGGGTGCACGGGCGCGCCCGGCCCGCCGCGGGCCGGCGGGCCGGTCTGGCGATGCGCCTGCAGCTGCTGTTCGTGCTGG
>JBGOUY010000209.1:0-7983 GCA_041477795.1 bacterium | reverse complement strand
GAGGTGGCCACCACCAGCACGGAGCGCTGCAGGCCCTCCGGCCCCAGCTCGCGCTCGATGAACTCCAGCACCTCGCGGCCGCGCTCGCCGATCAGGCCGATCACGTTGATGTCCGCGGTGGTGTGGCGGGCCATCATGCCCATCAGCACCGACTTGCCCACGCCCGAGCCGGACATGATGCCCACGCGCTGGCCCTGGCCGCAGGTGAGCAGGCCGTTGATGGAGCGCACACCCACGTCGATCGGTTGCAGGATGCGGCGCCGGTGCAGCGGGTTGAGCGGCTCGCGGTAGAGCGGCATCTCCTGGGTGCAGACGATCTCGCCCTTGCCGTCGATGGGCTTGCCGAGGCCATTGAGCACGCGCCCCAGCAGCTCCTCGCCCACGGGCACGGTGGGCGAACGCTCCTCGGGGATGACGCGGCAGTGCGGGCCGATGTCCGGCATCTGCTCCAGGGCCATCAGCAGCACGCGATCGTGCTTGAACCCGATCACCTCGCCCATCACGCGCTGGCCGGTGTCCGGGTTGTAGATGCTGCACAGGCTGCCCACGGGCGTGCCGGGGTTGAAGGCCTCGATGATCTGGCTGACCTGCTGCACGACCTTGCCCTGCCGGCGCACCAGCTTGGCGTCGCGCACCAGTTGCAGGTAGGCCTCCAGGTTGGGCAGGTTGCGCGAATAGATGCGCTCCTCAGCCTGCATGGGGGGGCGTCTCCGGGCGGGGTGCACGGCGGGCCGGTGGGCTGGCGCCCTTGCCGGCATCCGGCTGAGCCGGCTGGGCCGGCTGGGCCGCGCGGCGCAGCAGCACGGACTCGCGCTCAGCCAGCTTCTGCTTGAACTGCTGCTCCAGGTGGTAGAACTGGCTTTCGAAGGTGAGGTCGATCACTTCGCGGTCGGTCTCGATCAGCACGTTGCCCGGGCGCAGATCCGGCTGGGCGCGCAGGGTCAGCGCTTGCTCCTCGTCCAGGAAGCGCTCCAGGCTGGCCCGCGCGGCGACGATGAACTGGTAATCGCCCGGGTTGAGCCAGATGCGGAAGGTGCCCTTGCCCTGCAGCTTGGCCAGCGTGCTGGCGACCAGGCGCGCGATGATCTGCTTGTTCACCTTCAGCTCGGCCTGCAGGATCTTCTTGGCGATGAGCAGCGCCAGCCGCACGCCGTCCTTCTCCGTGTAATAGGCGACGCGCTTGCGGAACTGGCTGATCTCGCCCAGCACCGCGTCCAGCCGCTCCAGGTTGGGACCGGCTTCCTCGTAGCGCAGCTTGATGCCCTCGCCCTTGCCGGCCTCGAAGCCCTCCTGGCGCGCCTGCTCGCGCACCTCGGAGACATGCAGCTGCGCCTCGGCCAGCACGCGCTCGGCCTCGCTCTGGGCCTCGCTCTTGATGCGCTCGGCCTCCTCGTAGCGCTGCTCGGCTTCGCGATTGAGCGATTCCACCTCGCTGCGCAGTTGGCGCACGTAGAGCTGGGCCTCCTCGCGGATGCTGGCGGCGTAGCTCTCCGCGTTGGTGAGCAGCGTGTTCTCGCGCTGGAACTTGAGCGAGGCGAAGTCCAGTGCCGGCTCGCCCGGCTCGCCGCGCGAGCCCTCCTCGAAGGGGGCGGCTTGGCCGGGGTCGATGCGGGGACCCGGCTCGAAGTCGGCGCCGGCAGGCAGGCCGATGCGCCGTTCAGCCGGCCG
This sequence comes from bacterium, assembly GCA_041477795.1. Lineage (GTDB taxonomy): Bacteria > SAR324 > SAR324 > SAR324 > JACQKK01 > DATFMP01. The sequence goes on along the minus strand of JBGOUY010000209.1, from coordinate 6,315 downwards.
CGGCTCGTCCTCGTCGAAGGCCTGGGGGCGGTAGGGTTGATATTCCATCCGGGGGAACTCCTCGTCCTAGCGGTGCGCGCGCAAGGCCGTGCGGCGCGGGGCGGATCGGGCGTGCGGCCCGGCTAGCGCTTCTCACGCAGCCAGGCACGCACCAGCGAGGCCGTCGCCAGTGGATCGGTGCGCGCGATCTCGATGATCTTGTCGCGCGGGGGCGTGCCCACCTCCCGCTCGGTCGGAATCTCCAGTTCCTCGCCCTCCAGCTCGCCGATGGTGGCCGGCAGGCCCATCAGCAGGTCGAGGTCTTCCGGCTTCTGGCTCAGTCGCTGCACCATCGGCCGGATCACGAAGAGGATCATGGCCAGCAGCAGCACCCCCAGGAACGTGTAGCGCAGGATATCCAGGAAGAACTGGCGGTTGCGCTGCGTCTGCTCGATCTGCCGCGAGACGTCCTGTTCCAGGGCCTGGTTGAAGCGGATGTTGACCACCTCCAGCGTGTCGCCGCGCTTCTCGTTGAAGCCCACGGCGGCCTTGGTGAGGCGGTTGATCTCCTTCATCTCGTCCGTCGACCATTCCTCCCACTGCGTGGTGAGGATCTGGCCGGAGCTGGGATCGGTGATCGGCTTGTACTTGCCGTCGATCAGCACCGAGACGCTCAGGCGCTGCACGCGGCCCACGGAGGGCTCGCTGATCACGCGCTTGACGCTGGTCTCGAAGTTGCGCACCTGCGTGGACTTGTTGATCTGGGAGACGTTGGCCACCTCGCTGGCGCCCGCCTGCGTCTCCGGCAGGTTGGAGGCCACGCCCGGGATGCCCACCGGGATCGAGCGCGTGCCCGTGGAGTTCTCGCTGGTGGTCTGCTCGCTGCGCACCACGGTGGCGTCTGGATCGAAGATCTCCTCGTTGGTCTTGATCTTGTCGAAGCTGAGATCCGCCGAGACGCTGGGCTTGACGCGGCCGATGCCCACCACCGGCTCGAGCTGGGCCACGATCTTCTCCTCCATCGACTGCTCGACGTTGTGTCGGAACGCGAAGTGATCCTGGAAGTTGCTGCTGGCGTCCTCGTCGCTGATGCCCCGGCTGAGCAGCTTGCCGGACTGGTCCACCACGACGACGCCCTCCTTGCTCATGCCCTCCACGCTGTTGGCCACCAGGTGCGCGATGGTGAGCACCTCGTTGCGGCCCATGGAGGCGCCCGGATTCAGCTCCACCACCACCGAGGCGGTCGGCTTCTTCTCCTGTTCGATGAACAGGCTCTTCTTGGGCAGGGCCAGGGTGACCTTGGCCGAGCGCACGTCGCGGATCTTGCCGATCAGGCGCCCCAGCTCGCCCTCCAGGGCCATGCGGAACTTGACCTGCTGCTGGAACTCGGTCTCGCCGATGCCGCTCTGGCCCACGAACAGGTCTGCGAAGCCCAGGCCCCCGCCCAGGGAGACGTGCTCGTGCGCCAGGGCGATGCGGGCCTCGTCCGCGCGGTTGCTGGGCACCAGGATCGAGCGCCCGCCGGGGCCAACGAGCGTGGGGATCTGGCTCTTGTCCAGCTTCTCCTTCACGATCGCGGCGTCTTCGTTGCTGATGTTGGAGTACAGCGGCGTCCACGTCTCGCGGTTGGCCACCAGGATCAGCGAGGTCAGGCCCGCCAGTACGACGGCGATGACGGCGAAGAGGATGATGCGCCGGGTGAGGGAGAGGCCGTCGAAGAACGCCTTGAATTGGGCGACGACGTCCCGAACCGGATTTGCCCGTTCCTCGGCCATGTGAATCAAACTCCCGCGTCAAGAATCCATTTGTTGCTGAGCCACCGGCCAACCGCATCCCGCGATTGTGAGGGCGCCGGTGCTGAGTTTGTCATAGCCGCGACAGCGCGAGCAATAACGACCCAGACCTCCTTGTCTGCTGGGTGCCCGGCGGGACTGGCGGCCCGCCGGATGGTCCTAGGGAAAGCAAAATTCGTTCCCTCCGGGCGGCGCCCACCTCGGCGGCCGCACCGGGGAGCCCGATGCCTGCAGATGCTCCGGCCGGACGGGCCGGAATCAGATCTGCATGCGCATGATTTCCTGATACGCCGCGGTCAGCTTGGAGCGCACCTGCAGGAACAGGCGCAGCGACAGATCGGCCTTCTGCAGGGCGATCATGGTGCCGTGGATATCCTTGTCCGGCGAGGTGGCGAACTCCTCTATCTTGTCGTCCGCCGCTTGCTGCAGGGTATTCACGTCGTTGAAGAGCTTGGAGAAGGTATCGCCGAGGCGATCCACCGCCGTCTCGCCGCGCGGGGCGACCTGCGTCCCGCTGGCGCTGAGGGTCGGGGCAACGGGCAGGTTCACGAACATGGCGACCGCGGGCCTCCTAGCCTTTGTCCTGGGTGGGCTTGCGAGTGATGTTCTGGTGCAGCTGGCGCAGCTGCTGCTCCACGCGCATCAGGGTGTCGAACTGCTTCTTGGCCGCCGAATATTCGGCCTGGATGGAGGTGGCATCGCCGCCCGCCGTTGGCGCAGCGCTCTGGCGCGCGACCTCGTTCATCTGGGTCACGGCGCGCTCCAGCGTCTGGCTGAAGCTCTGGCCGCTGACCGGCTCCTTGCGCCCTGACTTTTCGGGGGTGCGGGGTTCGGCGATCGGCCGAATGTTTCCGATCTTGATGTCCTTCATGTCGCCTCCTCTCCCGCACCATTCCCGCGCCGTGGCGCGGTCGTCCCTGAAACGCTCCGGGTGGGGGTCGCCTTCCCCGGAAATCCTAACAGCTAGGTCCTGGCATGCAAAGCGCTTGCCTCACCCGCCGGCTAGGCCTTGGCGATCTCGATGGCCTTGAGCGCCATGTTCTTGCTGGCGTTGAAGGCCGCCACGTTGGCCTCGTAGGAGCGGCTGGCCAGCATCAGGTTCACCATCTCCTCCATCGGGTTCACGTTGGGCATGGCCACGTAGCCGTCCTCGTTGGCATCCGGGTGCGACGGCTCGTAGCGCAGCACCGGCGGGCGCTCGTCGATGGCCACGCCCAGCACCTTGGCCTGCAGCGGATCGTCCGGCTGGGCGGCGCTGCGCAGCTCCTCCTCGAAGGTGCGCTGGGCCGGCATCGCGCCGAAGATCACGTCGCGGCGGCGGTACGGGCCGCCTTCGGGCGTGCGCGTGGTCTCGGCGTTGGCGATGTTCGCCGAGAGGATGTTCATCCGGAACCGCTGGGCGGCCATGCCGGATGAGCTGGTGGTCATTGCGCTCAGGAAGTTCATCAGATCGCCTCTTCACGGATGCTCATGCGTAGCTGGGAGAACTTGTGCGACACCATCTGGGCCAGGGCCTGGTAGACCACCTGGTTCTCGCCCAGCTTGACCATCTCGCGCTCCAGATCCACCGAGTTGTCGTCCAGGTTGCCCACCGGATTGGAGGTGAGGATCGTCTGGGGCTTGACCTGGTTCAGCGGCACGGTGTTGCGCCCGTCGAAGTGGCGCGGATCGGTCACCTCCAGCGGGCCCGGCAGGTTGGCCTTCATGGCCTCGCCCAGCGCGTTCTCGAAGACGAGGTCCTTGGCCTTGTAGCCCGGGGTCTCGATATTGGCGATGTTGCTCGACAGGAGCGTGTTGCGTCGCGCCCGGAAGTCCATGCTCTGCTGGAGCAGGCTCAGTTGCTGGTCAAAGATGCCTCGCATGGCGAATCCCTTGGCTCCGTAGGTTCGGGAAGCTCCCCATTCCGCGGTGCACGCGGCGTGCCCTGGGGCGGGTGCTCCTCTTGGGGTGGTCGATGCAAGGGCTGGACCCTGCGCGCACCCTCGGACGGGCGCGGGCGCAGGGCGCGCCAGGCGGCTGCCGGAGCGGCGTGGCAGCCCGGCCCGGGCTCACCCGCCAGGAGGCTGCCCGGGCGGATCAGGGCTGCAGGGGCAGGTAGAGCTTGTGGAGGCCGGGCAGGATGCCGTGGTCGATCTCTTCCAGGCGCAGGTCCAGGCGCACCTGGGCGCGTTCCAGGGTGCCCTGGGGCGCCACGGGCAAGTCGACCGTGAGCGTGGAACTGGGCTCCAGGTACACCCACGCATCGCCGGGAGGGTCCCGGAAGCGGCCGAACCACGCATCCAGCGCAATGCGCAGCAGCAGCGGGCGCTGCAGCGGGTTGAGCAGGCGCACGCGGGCCAGGCCCTCCAGCTGCACGCGGGCCGGCACCGTCTCCATGGAGACCTGCAGGCGGGTCTGCAGCGCCTTCCAGTCCCGCGGGGTGAGGCGCTTCTGGACGGCCTCGGCCAACTGCGCGCGGGAATCGAACGGCTTGCCGCGCAGCGTGCGCACCTGCTTGATCACCTCCAGCGGCACGTTGTCGCGCGTGTAGTCGGCCAGGGACCAGCGCGTGAGCATCCACTTGCCCCGCACGGGATCGTCAACGGGCGCGGGAGGCTGGGTCTGGATGAAGGAGAAGTCCTGCACGACGCTGTCCAGGCCCGTGGCGTCGCCGACCGGATTGTAGAGCGAGCGGGCTGCGCCGTCGGCGATGCGGCGCTCCCAGTCGTTCTGGGCCCCCGCGCGGAGCTGGAGCAGCAGGGGCACGTCCTCCGCCGAGCCGAACTCCATCAGCCGGAAGATCAGGCGCCAGCGCCCCTGCAGGGGCTCCTCGCGCTGGAGGGCCTGCACGAGGGCGGCCCGGGCGGCCGCAGGGTTCCGGCGCAGCCCGGCCAGCGCGCCCGCTTGCACGGCCGGGTCCGCATTGAGCAGCGCCAGGATTTCCGGCGGGGTCGGCGCGGCCGGGAGCGGGGTGGCTGCGCCCTCCTTGGCCGCCAGGCCCGGCGCGGGCGCCAACAGCAGCGCCAGCAGCGCGCTCAGCGCGAGCAGGCAGGCAATGCGGGGAGGCAGGAGCATGGAGCGCGCGGCCGTGCGATGGAAGGGGGCAGTCGCCGGCGGACTGCCGCGCGCCTTGCCCGAATGCTTGACTTTGCCGGGCCTGCCCGGCCATGATGTTTGTTTAGCGCACCCGTCGCCGCAAGCCAAGCGCGGTCGCGTGACCCGCTTCGCCGATTCAGGGACGGCACCTGCACCGGATGCCTCTTTCGAGCCGCCCCGGGCCTGGCAACCCGTCCAGAGATAACCAATCGAGCCGTTCGCCACAATGAAAACCGTTTCCATCCGCAAGGAAGACACCCAGCCCGACGGTCAGTACGCGCCCGACTGGCTGCTGATCGACGCCAAGGGGCAAACGCTGGGTCGGCTCGCCAGCCAGGTGGCGCGGTTGCTGCGCGGCAAGCACAAGGTCATCTTCACGCCCCACGTGGATACGGGCGACTTTGTGGTCATCGTCAATGCGGCGCACGTGAAGCTGACCGGCAACAAGCTGCGCGACAAGCTTTACTACTGGCACACGCGCTATCCGGGCGGCCTCAAGGCGGTGCTGGCCGGCCGGCTGTTGGAGCAAAAGCCGACCGAGCTGGTTCGCCTGGCGGTCAAGCGCATGCTGCCCCGCAACCCCCTCACCCGCAAGATCCTGCACACCAAGCTGAAGATCTACGCCGATGGGCAGCACCCCCATCAGGCCCAGCAGCCGCAGCCCTACAAGCTGCCCTACTGACTCGCGCAGCACCTTTTCGCCAGGAACGCACCCCCATGCAAAGCGCCCAGCAATACTACGGCACCGGCAAGCGCAAGACGGCGGTGGCCCGGGTCTACCTGCGCCCCGGCAGCGGCCAGATCCTCATCAACAAGAAGAGCCTGGAAGACTACTTCGGCGACGACGCGCAACGGTATATGGTGCGCCAGCCGCTGGAGCTGACGGACACGCTGGAGCGCTTCAACGTGACGGTGAACGTGCGGGGCGGCGGCACCAACGGCCAGGCCGGCGCCATCCGCCACGGCGTGGCGCGCGCGCTGGCCCTGCTGCCCGACGAGGAGATACGGCCCGCCCTCAAGCGCGCCGGCCTGCTCACCCGCGATTCGCGCGAGGTGGAGCGCAAGAAGTACGGCCAGCCCGGCGCCCGCAAGCGCTACCAATTCTCCAAGCGTTAGGACTCTCCTCCCCAGTCAAGTTTCCGGACGAGCGGAGGAGGAAGGCGCTGCCTCCCTCCTCCACTCACCGGCAGGGGCCGCTGGCCGCTGCATCCGCTCCTCAAATCAGGCTGTTTCGTCTGCCCTCCCGCGCTAGGGGCTGCCCAGCCGCTGCAGCGCGGGATTGATGCCCGCAATCAGATCGGCCGCGGTGAAGTACGCGGCGCTGACCGCCTCGCGCTGGCAGTCCCGCGCCAGGCCGTGCAGGTAGACGCCCAGCAGCGCCGCCGACAGTGCGCCCAGCCCCTGGGCCAGCAGCCCGCCGATGATCCCGCTCAGCACGTCGCCCGTGCCGCCGCTGGCCAGCCCGGCG
>JBGOUY010000357.1:0-3894 GCA_041477795.1 bacterium | reverse complement strand
CATGGCGTTTGTCACCTTCCATGGCATCGGGACCCCCTCCTGGTGGGTCCCCGAGCCTACCAAAGGAAAGTGTCAACCATGTCCCCGCACGGGTGTTAACCATCTCTCCGGTCTATCCAATTGCATGGAGAGAGGAACTGCCGCTGGGCGCTTGCTCTCGCCGTTTGGCCGCCGCCAGGACCTGACTTCCCGAGTCCGCGACCCAGCGCCTGGGTGTGGATGGGACACCGATTGCGTGGGGCCACTTGAACGGCGTTGCGCCCCTAGTGTGGGCTGGGAGGCAGTGGTCGCTGGCTTGGCGCAGTTCGCGGGGGGAGGCGAAACCAGCCCCTTCCGTGCAGGCCGGCTGAGCAGACGGAAGGAGCCCTCGCCCGGATTGAAAGGGAGCCCGGATTACAGGGTCTTGGTCATGAAGATTCGGCTCGTGCCTGGGGGATCGCAGGGAATCTCCCCGAAGCTGTGCCAGCCATGGCGTCGATAGAAATCGGGCGCCTGAAAACTGACGGTATAGAGGAAGGCCGAGCGGCAGCCGCGTCTGCGGCCCTCGTCCTCCGCCATTTGCAGAATCCGGCTGCCCAATCCATTCCCACGGAGCGATGGCGGTAAGAAGAAGATGTCGATAAAGAGCAGCCTGAGAGACGTGCGGCCCGTAACCCCGCCCAGGACCTGGCCATTGCCGGGATCCTTCACGACCACCGCCAGGGGACGGAGGTCGCTGATGCCCGTCACCTCGTCATTGAACGCATCCAACGCGTCGGAGAGGGCAGCGGCCGTCGGCCGCTCGAGGGCGTCTGTGACGACGATCGTCAATGCTTCCATGTCCGCCTCTGGTTTGCCTCACCGCCACCCGGCAAGCACTGTCCAACCCACACCGAAGCGCCGGGCCGCGCACCCGCACCGTTAGGGACTAGCCCGCCTTGGGCAGCGCCCCGCGCGCGCCCGACCCGTCGACGGGCTCCAGCCCGTCGCTCACGGTGACGTGCTCCGGCTGCAAGTCCAGATGGGCGCCGCGCGCCTCCAGGGTCAGCAGGGCCGCGAAGTCGCAATCCGTGAAGCCATTGCCGATCAGGCTTTGCACGATCTCCCGCACCAGGGACGCCACCGGCATGGGCACTTCGAGGTCGCGTCCGGCCTGCAGGCCCAGGTCCAGGTCCTTGCGCAGCAGCACGGGGGTGAACATGGGCGTGTAGTCCAGGTTCACGTAGGCCGGCGACTTGTAGCGGGTGAACATGGAGCCCAGCACGCTGTTGTTGATGAAGTCCAGGAAGGCATGGCGCGGCACGCCGCCCTTTTCCGCCAGCACGGTGATTTCCGCCAGCGACTGCGCGATCACGCCCAGCAGCACGTTGTGGCAGATCTTGACCATGCGCGCCGCCTCGCCCTCGCCCACGTAGCTCACCCCCGGGCCGATGGCGCTCAGGTAGGGCAGCGCCTGCTCGTAGGCCGCGCGCGGCCCCGAGACGACGAAGGCCAGGCGCCCCGCCTTGACCACCTTGGGATTGCCGCTCACCGGGGCGGCGAGCATGGCCGTGCCGACCCGCGCCGCGTCCGCGCGCACGAGGGCCGAGGCCTCCTGCGAGATCGACGTCGTGTCGACGAGGATCTTGGGGGCGTGGCCCTTGCGGCTGAGCAGGCCCTGGGGGCCCGTCACGACCGCGCGGAAGTCCTCCGGGCCGGCGACCATCGTGAAGACGATGTCCCGGTCGGCCAGCTCGGCCGGGGAGTCCACGATGCGGGCGCCCAGCGCGGCGAGCGGCTCGGCCTTGGCGCGGGTGCGGTTGTAGACGTGCACGTCGGCCCCGGCGCGCAGGAGGCGGGCCACCATCGCATAGCCCATCCGCCCCGCGCCGATCCAGCCCAGGGTGTGCTGCCGCAAGGGGTGCTGATCTTCGGAACGCTTGGCCATGTCGAACCACGGGGTTCGCGGGTTGGGGAAGTTCCGGCAGGCGCCGACCGCTGTGCAATCGGTCGCGCACGGGGTTGTGCAATCGATTGCACCATCTATACAATACGGGTGGGAGGGACGCAAATTCGCGCGGTTCAACTCCAGGCTGTGGAAATCCGCGCTGCTCAACTCCATGCTGTTCAACTCCATGGCGGCGCCGCCGCAACCCGTTCGCAGGAGCCCCTCGTGACCCGATCCCGCGTGACCCTGCGCGATGTGGCCCGCCACGTGGGCGTGCACGCCTCCACCGTGTCGCGCGTGCTCAACCCGGAGACGCGGGGCATGGTGACGGCGGAGATCGCGCGCCGCGTCACGGAGGCGGCCGCGGCGCTGGGATACCGGCCCAATCCCTTCGCCTACAGCCTGAAGACCAAGCGCTCGTTCACGGTCGGCGTGCTGGTGCCGGACCTGACCAATCCGGTGTTCCCGCCCATCATCCGCGGCATCGAAGCGGTGCTGGAGCAGGCGGGCTACACGGCGATCCTGGCCAATTGCGACGGCCATCCGCAGCGCGAGCGCGTGGCGCTGGAGAAGATGAAGGCGCGCCAGGTGGATGGCCTGATCCTGGCCACGGCCCGGCGGGAGGACCCCCTCGTCGCCGAGTGCCTGGCCGAGCGCATCCCGCTGGTGCTGATCAACCGCACGGTGGACCGCGCCGATGCGCCCGCGGTGGTCAACGACGACGCGGCCGGCATCCGCCTGGCCGTGGAGCACGTCGCGGCGCTGGGCCACCGGCGCATCGCGCACGTGGCCGGGCCGTCGCACCTGTCCACCGGCCACCGCCGCCACCTGGGCTTCCTCGCGGCGCTGCGCGCGCTGGGGCTGGAGCCCGATCCGCGCCGCATCGAGGTCTGCCAGGCCTTCTCCGAGGCGGAGGGCCGCCGGGCGCTGGAGGCGCTCTTTGCGCGCGGGGCGGACTGCACCGCTGTCGTGGCGGCCAACGATCTGCTCGCGCTGGGCTGCTACGACGCGCTGGAGGCGCGCGGCCTGCGCTGCCCGGAACACCTCTCCGTGACGGGCTTCAACGACATGCCGCTGCTGGGCAAGCTGCGCCCGCCGCTCACCGCGGTGCGCATCCCGCTGCACGAGATGGGCGAGCGGGCGGCGCAGATGCTGCTGGCGCAGGTGCAGGAGCCGGGGATGCCGGTGCACCCGGTGCTGCTGGCGCCGACGCTGATCGTGCGCGGCTCCACCGGCCCGGCGCCAACGGGGTAGGGGCGCCCGAAGCCTCATCCCCCGGCCCCTTCTCCACGGTGCTGTTGGTTCGCCCCGCGAGCGGGGCTCACGGCGGAGCAGGGGGGAACGGCGACCCCTATCCCCAAACCCCTTTCCCCGCTACGCAGAGAAAGGGGCTTCTCATTCACGACTCTTAGCGCAATGTCGCGCCCCTCCCTGCTTAGCGGGGAGGGGCTGTCGCGCCGCAGGCGTGACGGGGTGGGGTCCCGCCTCAGTACGGATTGGCGACGGGCAGCTCCTGCGCGGGAAAGAGCGTGATGACCCTGGCGCCGCGGGGCGTGACCACCACCTCCTCCTCGATGCGCGCGGCGGACTGGCCGTCCGTGGCGGGACAGTAGGTCTCCAGCGCGAAGACCATCCCCTCCTTGATCTCGATCGGGCTGTCCAGCGAGACGAGCCGGCTCACGATGGGCCGCTCGTGCAGGGCCACGCCCAGGCCGTGGCCGAACTGGAGCGCGAAGGCCTCCATCTCGTTGGCGAAGCCGAATTCCTCGGCCTTGGGCCACAGCTTGGCGATCTGGTCCGTGCCCACGCCGGGCCTGACCAGGGCGATGGCGGCATCCATCCACTCGCGCGCCTTCTTGTAGGCGTCCCGCTGCGCCGGGGTCGCCTTGCCCACGTTGAACGTGCGGTAGTAGCAGGTGCGATAGCCCATGTAGGCCTGGATGATGTCGAAGAAGGCCTGGTCGCCGGGCCGGATCAGGCGGTCCGTG
>JBGOUY010000074.1:0-15716 GCA_041477795.1 bacterium | reverse complement strand
GCGCTAATGGGCCGCCAGAGCCGTGTAGCGCCCCTCTCCGTTTGCGGAGAGGGGCAGACCCGCGAAGCGGGTCAGGGTGAGGTTCGCGCGGGGCATCCGCGTGGCGAATGACTCGAAAATTGAACCCTGACGGAGCACTAGCGGCCCGTAGCAGCCCCGCACGCACCCCCGGCCCAGCACCGCCCACGTCCCCGCGCCCGTTCCGGAACGACCGCCCCATGCGCAAGCCCGCCCCGCCCCGCCCCAGCGCCCGTCCCCGTGCGCGGCTTGCCGCACCGGTCCGTGCGCGCGCGGGCCCGTCCGCCGCTGGGCGCCGCGCCGGTCTGCTGGCCGCGCTGGGCCGCAGCGTGCGCAGGCTGCGCGGCGAGCGGGGCCTGAGCCAGCAGGCGCTGGCGCGCCAGGCCGGCCTCAGTCCGCGCTTCGTGGCGCAGCTCGAGGCGGGCGAGGGCAACATCTCCGTGGCCAAGCTGGCGGAGCTGGCGCGCGCGCTGGACACGCCGCTGGCCGCGCTGCTGATCGGCGAAGGCCCTGCAGCGGGCGCCGGCATGAGCGCTGGCAGCGCCGGCGAGGTCGCGGCCCTGCACGCGGACATCGCCGCCGCGCTGACGGGGCGAACCGTCGCCGAGCTGCGCGCGCTGCTGGCCGCCCTGCGCAGCGGCTCCGCCCCGGCCACCGGCGCGCGGCGGGACGCGGCCACGCGCATCGCGCTGGTCGGGCTGCGCGGGGCCGGCAAGAGCACCCTCGGCCCGCGCCTGGCCGCGGCGCTGGGGCGCCCGTTCGTGGAACTGGACGAGATGATCCAGGACGTTACCGGCCTGGCGATCTCGGAGATCTTCGAGCTGCACGGGGAAGGCTACTATCGCGGGGCGGAGCGCCAGGCCCTCGAGCGCCTCATCGCGCGGGGCACGCCGGTGGTGCTGGCCGTCTCCGGCGGGGCCGTGACCGACCCGGCCTTGTTCCGCCTGCTCAGCGAGCGCACGCTGCTGGTATGGGTCAAGGCCGCGCCCGAGCAGCACATCGCGCGCGTGGCGTCCCAGGGCGACCGGCGCCCCATGGCCAACCGGCCGGACGCCATGGCGGAACTGCGCGCCCTGCTGCGCGCGCGCAGGCCCTATTACGCCAACGCGCCCCTGGTGGCCGATACCAGCGCCGCCACGCCGGGCGACACCGTGGCGCAGCTCCTGGCCGGGCTGGAGCGGCTGGGCGTTGCGAGCACTGCAGGGAACCACAAATGGACACAGATGAACGCAGATTGACTGCCATTCCAGCGGGGCAAGATCAAGCCTATGACACTCCGCGACGAAGAGATTCTCAACTGGGATGGGGCGGCTCAACGGCCAGACCGCTACCGCAATAGTGGCTGGGTGTCCCGAGGAGTGACGAACGCAGTTTGACCGATCCGTGTTCATCTGCGTTTATCTGTGTTCATCTGTGGTTGCAATTTCAAACTCAAAAACGAGGGAGTCCCGCGATGTTCGATCTCCATTTCATGGATGGGCAGTCCCGCTGGGTGATGCGCGTGCTGTTCCGGCGCAACTTCGATGGGTTCGCGGATTCGGCCAAGCGGACGGTCAACTGGGCCATGCTGCTGTGGGACGTGATCATCCTGTACGGTCTGACGCGACTGGTGTGAGCGCGAGGCCGGTCTCCCCGCGCAGCAGGCGCAGGGCGGCGGCCATGCGCCGGCCGGTCTCGGCGGGCTGCTCCATGGGGAAGGTGTGGCTGCCCGGCACGGGGATGACCGCGGCCACGGGCAGCGCATCGGCCAGTTCCTCCAGGGCCGCGACGTCCACCGCGGCCGAATCGGCGCCGCGCAGCAGCACGGCGGCGCAGCGGGCGCGGTCGGCCCAGGCGAAGAGCTCCTGGCGCGGCCCGCTCTCGTAGAAGACGGCCTCCAGCTCCGGCGGGGTGGCCAGCCGCACGCCGCCCTCCAGCGCATCGACCAGCCCCTCGGACACGAACGCCGCGCGCGCCTCGGCGTGCCAGAGGCGGTAGCCCACGCTGCCGGCGAACCAGGCCGCGGCCTCCTCGCGCGAGGCCCAGGCGGCGCGGCGGCCGCGCGTGCGCTCGATGAAGGCGCGCCCGTTGGCCGCGGCCTCCGGCGCAAGCGGCTGGCCGCGCCGCACGCGCTGGGGCGGCTCCAGCAGCTGCAGCCCCGCCACCAGCGCCGGCGCCTCGGCCGCCAGCCGCAGCGAGAGCAGGGCGCCCAGGGAGTGCCCGGCCAGGATCACCGGCGGCTGCATGCGCTGCTCCACGTAGGCGCGCAGGTCGGCCAGCAGCGCGCCCCAGTCGCTCAGGCGCGCCAGCGCGGCCGCATTGCCCGCGGCGGCCGCGGCGGCCGGCCCCAGGCTGCGCGGGTTGAGGGCGTGCACGGCGACCTCCGGCGGCAGGCCGGCCAGGGCCGGTCCGTAGACCTGCACCGGGAAGCCGTTGCCCGGCGCGAACAGCACGGCGGGCGCGCCCCCCGCAGCCTCGGCGTCCTCGGGTTCCTCCGCGGGCCGCAGCACGCCGCTCAGCTCGTGACCTTGCGGGCCACGGAAGCGCAGGGGCCGTTCGGGACGGGGCATGGTCGCGGGAGCAGGGGGCGGGACGAGATGCCGGCGGGGCGTGGTGGCGCGGGCGGTGGCGCGCCGGTGCTGCTACTGGAACTGCGAGACGCTCAGCTCTTCGATGCGGCCGTCCGCGTGCGTGATCCGGAGATGCGAATCGTCCAGCCAGACGATCTTCAGCTCGGGCAGGTCATTGGTGATGAGGGCGTCCAGGTGCCGCGTGCGTTCGTCCTGGAACAGCGCCAGGTGCAGCTTGAGGCCGAAGCCGCGCTTGGCCTGGCCCGCCGCTTCGTCGCGCACGGTCGTCGCCACGTGATAGAACACCACGCCCGCGGGCCCGGCCACCGGGCCGTCGGCGGTCTTGGAGCTGGGCAGCAGATCGAGGATGTTGTGGTCGATGATGCGGTAGATCTTCTTGTAGACCACCCCGTCCAGCGCGACCACGAGCTGGTAGAAGTGCTGGGTGACCTCCGTGATGCGCGGCTTGCCGTCCTTGGGCCGCACGAACACGTTGAGCGTGCCGTTGCCCTGCGCATCCAGGGCGAAGTAGGCGAAGCGGCCCACCACGGGCAGCGGCAGCACCTCGACGATCGTCTGCTCCTTGGTCTCGAAGAGGAGCGTGTTGTCCAGGTACACGCCATTGCCCGGGCGGTTTTCCGGGAAGACCAGGTAGGGGTCGAACGGCGCGACGCCACGATGGTTGGGGCTGGAGGGAAACTGCTCGGCGGCACCGGCCGCGGCGCTCCACAGCACGCAGCCCAGCAGCAGCAGACCTATGCCGGCAATCCGGCCACGACGCATCGGGGGAACCCTCGACAAGACCCGCCACGCCCCCGCGCGCGCCGCGGAGGCCTTCTGGGCTGCCACCGTAATGCCATTGGCGCGCAAAGGCAAGGCTCCGGGCCGCCTGACGGGCTTGCAAAAACGGGCCAGCCGCCTAGAATCGCGGCGAGGAGCAGGCGCCCGGCGATCGACCCCATGAGTCCCCATTGACCGACCTTTCCCAGCTGCGCGATTCCGAACTGCTGCCGCTCTCCCTCAAGGAGCGGGCCAAGGGCAAGCGGCGCTACTTCTACTACGGCTTCTTCAACTCCATGTCCTACGCCGTGCTGGCGGAGGGCATGGTGATCCTGATGCTGCTGCGGCTGGGCGGCACGGAGCTGTGGGTGGGGGCGGTCTCCGCGCTGATGTACGTGACGCTGCCCTTCATGCTGGTGGGCTACAACCTGATCCCGCGCCTGGGCGTCTCGGGCACGGCGGGGCTGTTCTGGTTCATCCGCAGCTGCTCGGCGGGGTTCATGATTGCGGCGCCCTGGGCCGCGGAGCGCTTCGGGACGCTGGCCGGGCTGTGGTGCATGTTCCTGGGCGCGCTGGGCTTCATGCTGGGGCGGGCCGGGGGGCTGGCCTCCTTCACGGGCATCATCACCGAGCTCACCACGCAGCGGGACCGGGGCGACCTGATCAGCGCTTCGTTCAAGATCTACCAGACCGGCGCGATCTTCGTGACCGGGCTGATGGCGCTGTTCCTGGGCGCCGGGGCCCCCATCCACCGCTACCAGTACTTCTTCACCATCGGGCTCGTCTCCGGCGTGCTGGCCTCCATCGCCCTGTGGAATATCCCGGAGGCCGGGCTCTTCCGCAACGCGCCGCGCTTTTCCCTGCGCGACGAGCTGCGCTGGTCGCTGGCCACGCGGGGGCGGCGCTGGTTCGTGGCCATGATGCTCACCATCCCCGTGGCCCAGGGCCTCACGCGCACGTTCATCATCCTGGTAGCCAAGCAGGGCTACGGGCTGAGCGACCAGTTCGTCGTGCTGCTGGTGATCGTGGGCATGCTGGGCGGCGTGGTGGCGTCCTACAGCTACGGGCTGTTCCTGGACCAGCTCGGCTCGCGGCCGCTGCTGGTGCTCACCGGCTTCGTGGACATGATCGCGGTGGGCGCGGTGGTGGTGCTCCCGCAGAAGTACTCGCCGCTGCTGCTGGGGCTGATCTTCCTGCTCAGCGGCTACGTCTACACGGCCCTGCAGGCGGCCACGCAGCACTACTTCATCAGCATCACCACCCAAACGCACCAGCTCCCGCAGGGCATCCTGACCCAGGGCGCGGGCGGCATCGTGGGCGGCGTGGCGCTCACCGCCGGGGGCTGGGCGCTGGCGCAGATCAAGGGCTTCAACCTGGGCACAGTGGACCCGCTGCTGCACTTCCGCTGGTTCTTCGGCGCCCTGCTGGCGCTGCTGGTGCTGCGCACGGTGATCTTCTTCAAGATCCCGCCGCTGCGCTCGCAGGGCATCCGCGATTCCCTCAACGCCCTGTTTTCGCCGTGGGACTGGCGCGCCATCCACGCCGTCAAGCGCGCCGTGAGCGGACAGAGCGAGGACCAGGAGGCGCGCGCGCTGGCGGCGCTGCAGCGCTCCACCGCCGGGGTGTACCAGGAAGACCTGGTGCGCTACCTGCGCTCGCCCAGCATCTTCGTGCGCGGGCGCGCCATGGACACGCTCTTCCTGGCGCGGCCGACCCGGGTCCTGATCGACATCCTGCTGGAGGACCTGCGCGCCAACCTCTTCACCACGGCGCACCAGGCCGCGTACTGGCTGGGGCGCTGGAAGGTGGAGGCGGCCATCCCCGACCTGCGCGTGGCGCTGGTGAGCCCGGACTTCCGCCTCTCCGGCTCGGCCATCCACGCCCTGGTGGAGCTGGACGACCGCGAGTCGCTGCCGCTCATCGAGGCCGCTTTCGCCACCTCCATCAACCCCTACCTGCTGATCGAGGGGGCGCGGGCGCTCTCCCTGTGGGGCGAGCTGCGGCACTACCGCCTGCTGCTGCAGAAGTACCACCTGGACATCCCGCCCCAGGCCAAGGACGAGCTGTCCCTTTCCGTAGCGCGGCTGCTGGGCCTCTACGACGATTTCTACCGGGACCTGGGGATGCTCCGCCGCGAGCCGGCGCAGCTCTACCGCGAGTGGCGCGACCGGCTGGCGGCGCGGGATGCCGAAGGGCTGGTCGACGCCCTGCGTCACGATGCGCCCAGCCGCTCCCTGCTGGAGCGCGCCCTGCTGCGCCAGGAGCCGGAGCTGGACGCGGGATTCTGCGCGGCCACGCGCGAGTTCCTGGCCAAGCGCCCCGAGGAAGTGCCGACCGAGATCGCCTTCCTGATGACCTTCCTGCTGCTCTCGCCCCACGGCCAGCACCGCCATCCCGGCGGGCAGTAGCGCCGGCTGCGGCCTGCGCCGCAACCTCACCCCGCTCCGCTCACGCGGAGCTGCCCCTCTCCACCCTGCAGAGAGGGGCGAAAATCCGCTCTGCTGGCGGATTCCGGTGCCCCCTTCTCCGTTTGCGGAGAAGGGGGTTGGGGGATGAGGTTGCCGCGTAAACCGTTCGAGCCATTCTTAAGATCCCTTCCAGTTCGCGTCGATTGAACGGTCCGAATTGCTGTGCAAGTGGGCACGCGTCCCGTGCGGGTCGCGGACTCGCCGGCGCTTTGCATGCACCTGCGAATCGTAGGGGCGTTGCAGGCCGTCCGCCGGCCCGCCGTCAGGGCAGGCGGGCGCCATAGTGCAGCAGCAGCTCCAGGTGCTGCTGGTACACGTGCACGAAGCCCTCCAGCCGCACGCGCGTGCCCACGGGCCAGCCGTCCAGCCCCAGGCGCTCGGCCACCTCCGGGAAGGCGGCGATGGCCAGCGGCGGCTGCCCGGGCGGGCCCTCGAGTTGCAGCAGGCGCACGTCCTTGCCGAGCCGGCGCAGGCCGGCCACGGTGCCTTCCAGCCGCACGTACTTGTTCAGGAACTGCGCCGGGTCGAGGCTGCGCGCGTCCTGCACCGTGGCCACATACGCGGCGTTGCTGCGGCCGGCGGGCGTCTTGTGCTCGCGCTTGAGGCGCTCCAGGTAGCGCCGGCGCGAGGCGGCGTCGCGCCAGATGCCGCGCCGGGCATCGAAGGCCTCGCCCTCCGCGGCGGCGTAGACCGCATAGCTGGCGGCGTCGGGCGGATAGCTGAAGCGCGTGTAGAAATAGCTGTGGCCCGCGCGGATCAGCGCCAGGTCTACGTCCTCCCCGCCGGCCAGCACGCGGGCCAGCGTGCGGCCGTAGATGTCCGTGGGCCGCGCCTGCGGCACGTCCAGCACGATGGGCCGGCGCTTGAGCTGGGCCGCCAGGAACTCCCGCGCCGGGATGCCGTGGGCGCGGTCCTTGCCCTTGGGCGAGTCGCTCAGCTCGGGCGTATCCACGAACAGCAGGCGCACGCGCTCGCGCGGCAGCTCCAGGCGCCCGTTGCCGTCCAGGTCGGCGTCGAAAGTGTCGCCGTCCCACACCCTGCTCGGCCCGGCGGCGAGCAGGATGCGCTGGAAGCCGGGTGGCGGCCCGCCGCTGCCGGCCGCGGGCGCCGGCGGCTGCTGCGCCGGCAGCGGCGCGGCATGCAGCGCCAGCCCCACCAGCGCCAGCAGGGCCAGTCCCACCCGCCCTAGCATCGCCAGCCACGGCACGCGCTGGCGCCGCGCCTCGGCGGGGCGCCGGCCCGGACGCGGCATCCTGCACGGCGGCGTCATGCATGGCCGATCGAAAAGGGGCATGGGTCCTGGCTTGGCAAGGAGCGCTCGCGTCAATCTCGCGCGGTGGGCGCATCAGCGGGCAGAGATACGCGCGAAGCCTTGTCCGCCGTGGCTCCGCGCACTGGGGATTGCGACCTGGGAGTCCCAGTATAGACTGGTTGGAGGCGCGGCGACAGCGACGCAGCCCCGCGCCGCGACCCCTTTGCCATGCACTCCAGGAGCAGACGCCCCATGTTCGACCCCGTGACCCTCGACCACCTGAGCCTGCGCAACCGCATCGTGCTCTCTCCCTACATCGAGTTCCAGGCCCAGCGCGACGGCTCGGTCTCCCAGGCCATGATGGACTATTACACCGCCATGGCCCGCGACGGCGCGGGCCTGGTGATCATCGAGTCGGCCTACGTGGCGCAGCAGGGCCGCGCGCACATGTACCAGCTCGGCATCAACACCGAGCGCCACCTGGAGGGCCTCACCCGGCTGGTGCAGGCGATCCAGGCCGAGGGCGCCGCGGTGGCCGTGCGCCTGGCCCATGCCGGCGCGCGCACCTCCGAGCTGATCATCGGCGAGCAGCCCATCGGGCCCTCCATCATCAACTTCGGCAAGGACTTCGACGTCAGCCGCGAGTTCGACGATGGCGACGTGGAGGAGCTCGTCCTGTTCTTCGTGCACGCCGCGGAGCGCGCCGAGGAGGCCGGGGTGAACCTGATCGAGATCAACGGCTCGCAGCAGTACCTGCTCGACCAGTGCCTCTCCAGCCGCTACAACAGCCGCTACGACGCTTACGGCGGGGCCATCGAGCAGCGCATGCACCTGCCCGTGTCCATCATCAAGGCCATCAAGTCGCGCATCTCCTCCAAGATTCCCATCTCCTACCTGTTCTCGATCCACGACAAGCTGGAGGACGGCTTCAGCGAGGACGATCTGAAGGGGATGATCAAGGCGCTCGCCTCGGCCAAGGTGGACCTGTTCCATCCGGTCAGCATCCACGTCCTCAACAAGTTCTTCGAGACGGATGAGACGATGGTCGAGTGGGTGGCCAAGTCCACCCGGCGCCCCATCATGGCCGAGGGCAACATCAAGTCGCCGCAGATCCTCAAGGAGACGATCGGGCTGGGCAAGGCGCAGATCTATGCGCTGGACAAGGTGCTGTTCACGCGGCCCAACTGGTACGCATTCCTGCAGAAGAAGGTCATGCCGGCGCAGTAGGGGGGCGTGGGGCCTCCCCCAAACCCCCGCCCAAGGAGGGGGCTCAAATCTCCGCCTGTTCGTGCGCCCCGGCTTCGGGCCCGGCCGCCTGTGCGCCTGTGGGCGAGACGAGCCGCTGGCGCCGTTGCAGTGGCCCCTCCCACGCGAGGCCCGCTCGCGGGGCGAACCCGCAACACCGCGGGGAGGGGCCGCTCCGCGCGAGCGGAGCGGGGTGAGGTCGCAGCGGGCGCCGGGCCGGCCGCGGGAGGGTCCGCAGCATTGGGCAAAGATTCGCCCGGCCGGCCCGCAAAGCCCCCACGGATGCGGGTTGGCGGGGTACGGGCGCTGCGCGGGCGCTTTACTTTCCCCAGGCCTTTCGCTATATCTCTCCCATCCGAAATCCAGAGCTGAACCCGGCGTCGCCGCCCATGCGCGACGTGCGGACATGGAGACCCGCCGGCGACATGCCCCGGGAGGCGCGTCCCTCCCGCTCCGCAGCGAGGGTGCAGCGCCAGGCAACGAGCAGGAGGCTGTCCATGGCTGTCTACGCGATAGGCTTGATCGGTCATTCCGGAGCGGGCAAGACGTCCTTGGCCGAGGCGCTGCTGTACCGGGCCGGGGCGATCCGGAAGATGGGGGCCGTGGAGGCGGGGACGTCCACGCTGGACTTCGACCCGGTGTCCAAGGAGCGCCGTTCCAGCGTGAACGCGTCGGCGGGCCACTTCGTGTGGAACGGGCACTCGGTGGACCTGCTCGATACGCCGGGCTCCATGAACTTCATCGGGGCCACCACCGGCGTGATCCGCGTGGCCGATGGCGTGCTGATGCTGGCCAGCGCGGAGCCGGGCATCCAGGGCGAGACGGAATTCCTGTGGGAGTTCCTGGAGCAGCGCCGCACGCCGCGCCTGCTGGCGATCAGCCACACGGACCGCGAGCAGGCCGACTTCGACGCGCGCCTGGCCCAGCTCAACGAGACCTTCGGCAACCGTCTGGTGGCCGTCACCATGCCCCTGGGCCAGGGCGAGGCCTGCAAGGGCGTGGTGGACCTGCTGGACCTCAAGGCGTACGACTACTCCGACCCGGACAAGCCCAAGGCCGTGGATGTGCCCGCCGACCTCAAGGCCCGCGCGGAGGAGTACCACTACCGCCTGGTGGAATCGGCCGCCGAGGCCGATGACGCGCTGCTGGAGAAGTACCTGGAGACCGAATCCCTCACGCCCGAGGAGATTCGCGCCGGCCTGCGCGCCGGGACGCGCTCGGGCAAGCTGGTGCCGGTCTTTGCCGTCTCGGGCACGCGCAACATCGGCACGGACCGCATCCTGGCCGCGCTGGTGGAACTGCTGCCGGACGTGGAGGCGCGGCGCGAGCAGCTCGCCGGGTTCGAAAAGGTGCCGCAGGGCTACGCCGCCGATTCCCTGGCCAATCCGGATACCGCCGCGCTGGTCTTCGCCACGCGGGTGGACCAGTACGCGGGCAAGCTCAGCATCGTCAAGGTCCTCTCCGGCGAGCTGGCGGCCGGGCAGGAGCTGTACAACCCGGCCACCAGCAATACGGAGCGCCCCGCGCACCTGTTCAAGCTGCTGGGCAAGGAGCAGGTGGAGGTCAAGACGCTCAAGACCGGCGAGATCGGCGCCCTGCCCAAGCTCAGCAGCACGCACACGGGCAACTCCCTCTGCGCGCCCAACCACAAGGTGGAATTCGCGCCCATCGCCTTCCCCGAGCCGGTGCTGACCTACGCCATCAAGTCCGACGGCAAGGACGAGGAGAAGCTCTCCACCGCCCTGCACCGCATGATCGAGGAGGACCCCACTCTCAAGTTCTCCCACAGCGCGGAGACCAAGGACTTCCTGGTGGGCGGGATGGGCCAGATCCACCTGGACATGGTGCAGGGGCGGCTGAAGCGGGAGTTCAGCATCGCCATCGGCTTCGACCGGCCGCACGTGCCCTACCGCGAGACGATCCGCACCGCCTCCAAGGCGCAGGGCCGCTACAAGAAGCAGACGGGCGGGCGCGGCCAGTATGGCGACTGCTGGCTGGAGCTCAAGCCCAACGGCAAGGCCGAGCTGCTCACCTTCGAGAGCGCCATCGTGGGCGGCGCCATCCCGCGCAACTTCATTCCCGCGGTGGAAAAGGGCGTGCAGGAGGCGCTGCACAAGGGCATCGTGGCGGGGTTTCCGGTGATCGGCGTGACGGCCGTCGTCTACGACGGCAGCTACCACGACGTGGACTCGTCGGAGATGGCCTTCAAGATCGCCGGCTCGATGGCCTTCAAGAAGGCGATGGAAACCGCGCGCCCCGTGCTGCTGGAGCCGGTCGTGAAGATGGAGATCGTCGTGCCCACGGACTACATGGGCGACATCATGGGCGACATCAACTCGCGGCGCGGCAAGGTGCTGGGGATGGACACCCGCGGCCGCAACCAGGTGGTGCGCGCCGAGGTGCCCCTCAGCGAGGCCCTCACCTACGCCATCGATCTGCGCTCGATGACCAGCGGCCAGGGCTACTTCACGCAGCAGTTCTCCCACTACGAGGAAGTGCCCGCCCACATCGCCGACAAGGTGATCAAGCAACGCCTGGCCGAACGCGAACAGGCCTGAGCCGCGCTCCCACCGGCGGGCGACCACCGCGCGCTGCCTGCGCCGGCGCAGTCGGCAAAGCGAGCCGGAACGCGGAAGGACGGCGGGACGGCGCTGGGCGGGGAGACGCGACTTCAGCCCACGGCCGGCTGGCCGCGGCGCGGGCCCGCTGCGCCGGAGGGGGTCTCCAGCGTGATCTTGACGTACAGCTCGCGCACCATGGGCAGGCCCACGCGGCCGCGCAGGTCGGCCACGACGGCCTCCACGCGCAGCCCGCGCTGCAGGCTGGCCGCCACGGCCTCGCCCGCGGCCTCGGGCAGCCAGCCCAGGGCGGGGCCGTCCTCCAGGCACGCCAGCACCCGCGCCGGCGCGTTCCAGCGCGCCAGCGTGCGCCGCAGCAGCAGGGGTTGGCCCAGCGCGCAGCGGGCGATGAGCACCTGGTGGTCGATGCCGTCCTCGTTGCGCTCCTCCCCGCCTTCCAGGCGCGCAAAGAGGGTCTCGCTGGGGCGCCCGGGCGAATCGAAGAGCGGCACGCCGGGATCGGCCGTGCGGTCCAGCCCGCCGGCCCTGCGGGCCACGCGCCAGAAGGCGTAGATGCCCAGCGCGACGAGCGCGCTCCACAGCAGCACCGTCAGCGCACCGGCGCCCGATTCCGGCATGGGCGGCCTCCGTGGGGGGGGGTGGCGGCGAGCCGCGCCGCAGCGGAGTGCGCGCGGCCGGGCCCGCGCGTCAGGTGAGCAGCGCCGCGCGCGCCTGATCGCGCTCGCGGCGGCGGGTCTCGATCTGGCCCAGCTTGGCGCCCACCTCGCCCGCTTCGCGGCTGGCCCAGCCCGTCACGTCGCGCCGTTTGAGCTGCATGGCCGCGGTGGTGAGGTGCTTCAGGTAGTCCCGGTGCTCCTGCAGGGTGGTCGGCCCCTCCGGCACGCGCTTCCACAGGCCGTGGTGGCTCTCCAGCACGGCGAGGGCCTCCTTGTAGCGGCTCAGGGTGTTCAGGTTTTCCGCGGCCTGGGCCGCGATGCGCAGGCGCTGGCGGCGCTCCAGGTTCGCGGCCCCGGCGGCCTGCACGTACCAGCGCGCGGCCTCGCCCAGCAGGGCGTGGCGGATGCGCGTGACCTGGCCCGCGCTGATCTCCTGCAGGCGGGGCAGCTCGCGCCCGCCGTCGGCGAAGTCGCGGTTGTAGCGGTCGATGAACGCGCGCAGCTTGCGGGCGTCCTTGAGCTTGGAACTGGTGATCTGCGAGAGGCGCTGGAACAGGTCGCCGATGCGGGCCACGATCCAGCCGCGCTGGCGGTTGCCCGCCTCCCCGCGCCGGATCAGGATGCGCAGCAACGCGTGGTACTGCACGAGCGCATCGAAATAGCTGGACTGCTCGGTGAGCGCCTCGCCCAGCTTGAGGCGCACGGTGAGATCCTGCGACATCGTCTGCAGCCGCCGCATGATCTGATAGATCTTCTCCTCGTGCCGCGCGTAGGTGGCGAAGGGCTCGCCATAGGCCCCGCCCAGCGCCACGAAGATGCCGAACACGAGCGCCTCGGCGTCCGCGCTGACGGACAGGGGCGAGTACTGCACGATCATGCGCGCGAAGTCCGCCGCCTTGAAGAGCAGGAACTGCTGCTTTTCCGCCTGGGTCTCCTTGCGCGCCTGCTGCATGAGGTAGGTGGAAAAATACTTGAGCACGCCGATCAGCTCGTCCGGGGCGGACTTGCCCCGGTAGTAGGAGATGCTCTCGTTGAGGGCGGACTCTTGCTGGACGTCCAGCGGCGCATCCTGATTGGGCCCGACCAGCTCCCCGATCATCACCCGGGGCCCGAGATCCAGGCTCACCATGTTCCAGAGATAATTGCTGTATTTTTGGCGCTCCTGGCGTTGCAGATTGCGCGTTTCGTTGCGATATTGCGACTCCACGCGTAGGATCGGCAGGTCGAGCGTGGCGCGTTGGGGAGCTTCCCGCCTGCGGGCGGACGCCCTTTGAATGTCGCGTTGTGCCATAGCGCTTGCGATCCCCGCGGAGCGGGGCGTTGCCTGGGGAAATTGCGCTGCCGTGCGAACTGGAGCGGATATACCTTCAGCCCACGCGGCCAATACCCCATCGTCAACTTGTCCTTTGCAAGTGTAATCGAACTGGTCTAGGTTAACAAACTCGACTCGACGCCCATGGCCCGCTTGGGGACGGCTGCTCGGCACAACCGACCGCACATGTCAGCGATGAACCCGCAGAAGGCACCGGTTGGGATCTTCGATCGCAACCCCGCCATCCTGGCCATGCGCACCAAGCTGGAGCTGGTGGACTACGTGGAGGGGCTGTTCCAGCAGGAGGGCTCCGCGGCGCGCCTTGGCGTGGACCCGGAGCAACTGCGCGGCTTCATCCGCAAGGTGAGCCACCACTACCGCGAGAACCCGTACCACAACTTCCACCACGCCGTGGACACGGTGAACACCGTGGGCTGGATGGTCTCGCGGCCCGCGCTGGGGGCCGAGCTGCCGCTGCACCACCGCTTCCTGCTGATGCTGACGGCGCTCATCCACGATGTGGAGCACCCGGGCAACAACAACCAGTGGGAGGTGCAGACCCAGTCCGCGCTGGCCAGGCGCTACGAGAACGTGGCCGTGCTGGAGAAGCACAGCCTGGCCGTGACGCTGAAGATCATGGCCGATCCGGCCTACGACCTGCTGCTGCCCTTCGGGGTGCCCGTGGCCGAGCGCTGGCTGCGCATCGTGGAGGAGGTGGTGCTCGCGACGGACTTTGCGATGCACCGCCAGTTCATCGACGAGTTCAAGGCCTACCTCGCCTCCCACCCGCACGACTATGCCGACCCGCTGTTCCTCTCCTGGCTGGGGCGGGCGATCATGAAGGCGGCCGACATCGCCAACACCTCCAAGCCCTTCCCGGAAGCCAAGGTGTGGGGACAGCGCGTGATGATGGAGTTCTGGGCGCAAGGCGTGATGGAAAAGCAGAACAACCTGCCCGTCGGACCCCTCAACGACCCGGACACCGTGCAGCTCAACGCGGCGCAGGCGGGCTTCATCCGCTTCGCGGCGCTGGAGTTGTTCGAGCTGCTCAGCTCGGTGGATGCGGGGCTGCAGGAGATGGTCGACAACCTGCGCAGCAACCTGCAAGTGTACGAGGAGAAGGCCAAGCGGGGCAACGGGCTATTCGAATAGCGACATCTGCTCGGCGGGCGGGCCCGGTTCGGGCTCGGGCAGGTGCCAGTTGAGGGCGACGGTCTTGATGCCGGCCCGGCTGTCGTAGAGCAACTGCCCATGCTCCAGCGCGTACTCGAACAGCCGCCGCGTCACCTCCACGTCCTGCTTGCAGTACTCGATGATCAGGTCGATCCGCCCCTCCTTGTACCACTGCAGGGCCTGCAGGCCGTCGGCGGACTTGCCCACCTGCAGCGTGGGGCGCGCCAGCGAATCCAGCCGCAGGCGGTGTCCCAGCACCTTCTTCAGCTCCAGCAGGATGTCGAAGTGGGTCAGGCCGCGCAGCTCCACGTAGAGCTGGTGCCGCAGTTCCTGGGTGGGCTGGTGCCCCGCCAGCACGCGCAGGTCGAACTCCACGTGGTTGAAGCCCACGATCAGGTCCGCCTTGTGCAGGTGCGCGATGAGGGCCGGCACCTGGTGCTCCAGGTAGACGTGGAACGCGCCGTCCGCGGAGTCGTGCAGCACGCCGACGGACATGCCCATGTCCATCACGTTGGCCCAGCCGCCCACGTCCTCGGCGGCGTACTTGGTTTCCAGGTCGAAGGTGAGTATGCGTGACATCCCTGTGCGCTTCCCCTCGGGGGTGGAACGGGCGAGGGAGACGGGCATCTTACCCGGTGCAGGCATGGGGCGCCGGCGGCCTCGCCACCGGCTGGCGCCACTATACTGAACATGGTCGACTATTACAACCTGCTCGGGATCGCCCCCGCCGCCGCTCCCGCGGCCGTGCGGCGGGCCTTCCGTACGCGCGCCAAGCACGTGCACCCGGACGCCCACCCGCACCTGCCGCCCGCGGAGCGCGAGGCGCTGCAGCGCCGCTTCATCGCCCTGGCCCAGGCCTACGAGACGCTGAGCGACCCCGCCCGCCGCGCCGCCTACGATCGCCAGCGCGCGGCGGCCGCGGCGGCTGAGGCGGCCCGGGCCCAGGCCGCCCGCGCGCGCCGGGCCCGGCCGCACGCCGCGGAAGCGGGGGCGGGCCCGCGCACGCGGCAACAGTCCCGCCCGGAGCGCACAGAGCGTACGGCGCACCCCGCGCCCGACGACGGCGCCAGCCTGGACGACTTGCTGCGGGACGTGGAGGGGCTGCTGGGCCGCTTCGGGCTGGATCTGCGGCCGGGCTTCGAGGCGCTGCTGGACGCCCTGCTGGACTGGGCGCGCGCGGTGTACCGGCAGGTGCTGGAGGCGTGGGAGGGCAGCGGCGAGCCGGCCGGGGAGGAGCCCCCGCCGGCCCGCGGGGGTGCGAAACGAGGCCCCGCCGGCGCCCCGCCGCGGCCGGACTCCCGCGCCGGCGCGGCGCCGGGCCGGGCCGCCGGCTCCGACGCGGAGGAAGCGCGGCGCATCCAGGCGGAGCTGGAGGCCCTGCGCGCCCGGGTGCGGAGGGCCGGGGCCACCCGGCGGGCCGGCGAGGCGGATGTGGAGGCGGAGCTGCGCCGGCTCAAGGAGCGGCTCGGCAAGGGGCGCTAGCGTGACGTCCCTGAAGTAACTTACATAATAAATGGGCTGCGGCATCGCGTTGGACCCCATCCCCCAACCCCTTCCCCGCTAGGTGTATAGACCGGGGACATGGTTAACACCCGTGCGGGGACATGGTTGACACTTTCCTTTGGTAGGCTCGGGGACCCACCAGGAGGGGGTCCCGATGCCATGGAAGGTGACAAACGCCATG
>JBGOUY010000041.1:0-20346 GCA_041477795.1 bacterium | reverse complement strand
GTTCTTGTGGCCTTCCGCCACGATGGCGTGCGCCAGCACAGTGGCGGTCGTCGTGCCGTCACCGGCCACGTCGGAGGTCTTGGAGGCCACTTCGCGCACCATCTGGGCGCCCATGTTCTCGACCCGGTCCTCCAGCTCGATCTCCTTGGCCACCGTCACGCCGTCCTTGGTGACCAGAGGCGCGCCGAAGGACTTTTCGATCACGACGTTGCGGCCCTTGGGGCCCAGGGTGACGCTGACCGCGTTGGCCAGCTTGGTGATGCCGCGCAGCAAGCGCACGCGGTTGTCCGTCGAAAAGACGATCTCTTTTGCTGCCATGTGTGAGTTCCTCAGAAATGTCGAACGGGAATGGGAGTGCCGTGGCTAGTTGATCACGCCGAGGATATCCTCCTCGCGCATGATGATGTACTCCTTGCCCTCGATGGTGACGTCGCTTCCGGCGTACTTGGAGAACAGGATGCGATCGCCGGACTTGACGTCCAGTGCGGCGATGGTGCCGTCCTCGCGACGCTTGCCTTTGCCCACGGACACGACTTTGCCTTCCTGCGGCTTTTCCTTTGCCGTATCGGGAATGTACAACCCGCCGGCGGATTTGCTCATGGCCTCCACGCGCTCGACGAGCACGCGGTCTTGCAGCGGTTTAAGATTCATCATCCCTTTTAAAGCCTCTGAAAGGGGTGGCTGGACTATAGTGCGCGGGGCCGGCGCAGCGCCGCCCTTGCCCGGGGGCAACGGCGGCTCCCCTACGAGCCGACGCCCGCTGTTTCGTAACCCTGTGCAATAGGGAACAGGGACTTGCCCGTCCGACCAGCCACCCACGGGAGACTTTCGGCATGGCTGGACTTCCGCACCGGAATCCGGAACGGGTCGTCGTTCCAGACTCCCTGGGGCTTATCGGGCGGCGTCCCCTTCGAATTATTAGCACTCTAGCTGCGTGAGTGCTAAAAGTCAACAGGCGATCTCAAGAATTTGATTCGATGCGACAAACGGGCGCCGGGCGGCGCTCGCCGGAGCGTGCGCGCGGAGCCGCGGGGACGGGGGCGGGGCGTCGCGGCGCTGCCGCGCCGGAGCACGGCGCAGCCCACGCTGCGCCCTGCAACCCAGCGCGGCCATCGGCGCGGGCTGGCGCACGGGCGCGGGCGGCCGCCTGCTCCGCGGTCGGCTAGCGCTCGGTGGCGAAGACGTAGTCGCGCCGCTCGGCGCGGGCGTGGCACTCCTTGCAGAACGCCAGCTTGCCGTCGTGTCCCTCGCCGATCAGCGCCAGGTCATTTTGCGTGAAGCCGTAGTGCCAGTCGCGGCCGGCGGGATCGTAGCCGGAGCGCTCCTTGCGCATGAAAAACACCGGCCCGGCCTCGCCCGGCCCGCCCAGTTCGTTGCGCAGCCAGGACTCCGTCACGATCTGCGTGCCGACGGGGAAGTCCTGGAAGCCCTCCGTCTTGCGCAGGCGCGCCAGCTCGGCGTTGTGCTTGTAGATGCGCGCGGCCTCAGAGGGATAGATGTACGTCTGCACGAGGCGGTTGCCGTGGGAGTTGCTGACCACGTAGCCCGTCACCACGTCCCACGTCTTGAAGTCGCGGCCCCAGCCGATCTTGCCGCCGCTGCCCTCCTGCGGGCTGGCCTGCACCGCGTCCGTGGGGGTGGCGGGCGCAGCGGCCGCTCCGGCATCCGTGGCGGGCGCGGCGGGCGCGGCTTGTCCCGCGTCCGTGGGGGTGGCCGCTGGCGTGGCCGCTCCCGCCTCCGTGGGGGTGGCCGGCGCAGCGGCCGCTCCCGGATCGGGCGGCGCCGCGCGCGGCTCGGTGCGGAATCCCGGCAGCAGACCGAACGGGCCGCGCACGCCGGCCGCCAGCGACCCCAGCAGGGCCACGCCGACCAGGATGCCGGCGACCTTCATCCATCGCTTGAGCTGCATGACTCCTCCCGTGCAATCGGCATCGTCGCTCCGCCGCACCCGGGCGGGGGGTTCTTCACGCGGCACGCCGCCATTATAGCCGGCGCGGCGGGCGGGGCCAATCCCGCTCCGTCCCGCAGCGGGGCTGCGGCGCGGCGGGTGTCCCCGCCGCGGCGGCGGGGTGATCGCCACCCGTGTGCAGCGCCCCTGGGGGCGGTTCGGTAGCGGCACTCACTGGGCTCACTAAGCACTCACTGGGCGCGGCCCGGGCGCGCCCGCCGGCGCCGCGCTCAGAAGCGGAACGCGATCAGCAGCACGCGGCGCTCCTCCGGGTCCGCGTTGGGCTTGTCGCCCTTCTCCACCGTGTAGCGGCCGAAGCCGATCTCGAAGATCGTGACGCGGCTGAGGATGCCCACGCTGAAGTGCGTGGCATTCCAGCCGCACAGCAGCGAGAACAGCGCCGTGCCGTCGTCGTGCGGGCCCACGCCCGCCTCGAAGCCCACGCGGGTGCGGTTGCTGAGGCTCTTGCCCGGAATCGCCGTGCGGCCCACGTCCACCACGTCCAGGGCCAGGGTGTAGCGCACGAAGGCGAAGGTGGGCGAGACGGCGAAGCCGATGGAGGTGATGAGCGGCAGCCGCCCGTACAGCGGCGGCGTGTCGGGGTCCGGCACCGCCCCGAACTCGATCCCGACGAAGCCGCGCTTGCTGTCGTACTGCCCCAGGTTGAGCACGGAGATGCCGAAGCGCGGCTGCCAGTTCTCCGCGCCGGGGAACTGGTAGATCATGCCGAGGTCCAGGCCCGTGCGCGTCTTGGCCTTGCCCTGGGTGAGCGCCACCCAGTCCGGGTCGTTCTTCAGGTCCAGCACGCCGCCATTGGCGAAGAGCGTGGCCACGCCGATGGTCTTGTCGATGCCGACGCGGTTGATGACCTTGCCCGTGACGCCCAGGGACAGGTTGCCGAACTGGCCGTAGAGGCTCCACAGCGCGGTCTCGTCCACGAACAGCTCGAGCTGGATCGCGGGCAGACCCAGGCTGTCCAGCACCACCTCGGCCGCGCCCATGGATTCGGCCCCGATGCCGTAGGCGGCCCCCTGGTTCGTCGCGGTGATGAACGGCAGGCGCAGGGACACGTCGAAGTACAGCGACGTGCCGACCAGGTTCTGCAGGCTGGCGAGCGTGAGGTTGTTGTACTTGGCCTGCACCGCCTTGGAGTCCAGCAGCACCCCGGCCAGTTCCTTGTCCGCGCCGAAGTGGAACGGGGAGATCTCGATGGTGCCTTCCTTGAGGCGCGCCAGTCCGGCGGGGTTGTAGAAGAGCGCGGTGGACTCGTCCCCGACGGCCACGTACGCATCGCCCATCAGCAGGGGACGCAGGAACGGCATCTGGCGGCGCAGCTCGCGTGCTGCGGCGGGGTGGGCTGGGGAGCTCAGCAGCAGGACGGCCAGCAGCAGGAAGGCGCGCGCCAGGCCGCTAGGAAGCCTTGACCTGGGCTTGCCATGCATCGCTGATCTGCTTGAGGTCGATGCGGCCCTGGCGGCCGAGTTCCTGGAACTTGGCCACCACCTGGCGCCGGGCATCCTGGACGGCCTCGGGCTCCGCCCGCGCAGCGCGCAGCGCGGTGACGAGACCGGTGCGGGCCTGCTCCGGGAAGGCCATGATGACCTTGCGCTGGAGTTCCGGCGAGGCGCCCTGCAGGGACTGGATCACCACGTTGCTGGGCAGGGTGCGCACGGCCTGCGGCACCGCCTCTGCGGGCACCAGCGGGATCGCCTCGAACAGGAAGAACCGCTTCTCGACTTCCTGGGAGAGCCGCGCGTCCTTGGACTTCATGGCGTTGAGCAGGTAGCGGCTGGTGGCCGTGGAGGTGCGCGCCATCAGGTCCACCAGGGCCAGCGGCCCCTCGATCGCCACCAGGCGCGCGTCGGGCACGTGGCGCGCCTTTTCCGCCAGGTCCGTGGCCACGCTGTCGGCCATTTCCAGCGGCAGGTCGTGCAGGTTGCCGATGTTGACGGCGATCTCGAGCTGCATCTCCTTGGGCAGGGTCTCCAGGATGCGCGCGGTGTCTTCCGGCTTGAGCCGGCTCAGCACGATCGCCTTGATCTTGACCGACTCGTCCTTGACGAGGTGCGCGATCTGGCCCCAGGTGAGCAGGTCCAGGAAGCGGAATGGGTTGGGGCGGATCTCCTCGGGCCGGAGGATCTCCTGGGTCATCAGGTACTGGTTGGCCTCGCGCAGGGTGTTGATCTGGCGGCTCATGTCCGGTCCCTTGGCGGACAGCACCTTCTCCTCCAGCGCCTGGTAGGTCTCGCGGCCCAGGTGCGGCAGCAGCGCCTGGCGTGCGATGGCGGAGCCCAGGGCGGCGGCCAGGTCCTGCAGCTTGTTGGCGCTGCCGGCCCACTCCACCAGCAGGTCGCGGCCCAGGTCCGGCCGCGCGAAGAGGCGCTTGATGACGCTGTGCTTGAGCTCGCCGTGCTGGCGCTCTTGATCCTGCTTGCGCTGCTCGGTGGCGCTGAGGGCGGCCTCCTCACGGGCGGCGGCGACGGCCGGCGGCGGGGACGGCGGCGCGCTGGACACGGGCGCTTCGACGCGGTGCGGTGCGGCGAGCCGGAAGATCAGCACCAGCAGCACGAACAGCAGCAGCACCAGCCCCACCACCACGCCCCACTCCTGCCACGTCACGCCAAAGGGCGGCTTGAGCCCGGGCTGCGCGGCGGCGGCGGCCTCCCGTGCCTGCGCGCCGGGCGCGATCACCTGCAGATCCAGCCGGTCGCCCCGGTCCGCGCGGAAGTCCGCCAGGATCGGCACGATCGTGCGCAGGTACTGCAGCTCCTGCGCTGCCACGTCCTGGTTGAGCACGATGCGCACGAGCACCTGGCTCACGCGGAACTTCGACTCGCCGGAGACGGACTCGCCGCTGGCGGGGCGGAAGCCCGGCAGATCCAGGCTCACGCCGGCCAGCGCCGCCCGCGGCACGGTCTCCCGCGCGCCGGTGACGGTGGCGCGCACCACGTAGTTGCCGCCGGGCAGCAGGGTGGAGAGGCGCTCGCCGATCAGCCCTTCGATGCGCTTCTGGTAGGCGTCCAGGGAATCCACCCGCTGCGGTGGCGCCTCCTGGGCATGCAGGGAGCCGAGCCCGCTCGCCAGCCAGGCGGCCGCCAGGAGCGCAGCCGCCCACGCGCGCAGTCGCTGCTTCATCGTGTCTCGCCCGCTCCACTCATTGATTCGGACTGCTGCGCACCTTGGCCACCAGGTCCTGCAGTTCCCGGTTGTCCGGGTCCAGGGTCAGCGACTTTTCCCAGTACTTGACCGCGAGCTGCTTCCAGTCCACCGAGTAGTACAACGAGCCTAGCATGGCATAGGCCTGGGGATTGTTGGGATTCTGTGCAATGGATTGCAGAATCTGGTCCAAAGCCCGGTCGTAGTCGCCATTGAAGTAGGCCTGCCGCGCGCGGATGAGGAAGGTCGTCGCCTGCGCCTCGGCCAGGGAGGCCTGGGCCATCACCTTGCCCAGCTCCTGCGACTCCTTTTCGGCGACCTGCTTGCTGCGAGCGGTCTTGAGGCGATCGGAGAGCTGCTTGGTGTCCTCCTCCAGGCCCGGCTCGGGCTTGGCCGCGGCGCCGCTCTCGGGGCCGGCCTTGGCGCGCTCGGAAACCTTGATCACCCGCACCAGGTCGCCCTGGGAGGGGTCGAAGCGCCCCTGCTGGCGCAGCTCGCGCGCCACGGCATCCAGCGGGATGTTGATCGAATCGGACACCACCACCAGGATCTGGCGCAGCCGCACGTGTCCGGAGACGATGCTGCCCGACCCGCCCGTGCCGGGCGTGATGTAGTGGTTCACGCCGGGCAGCTTGATGCGCTCGCCCTGGCTGCCGTCGGTGCGCACGTAGCGCACGGCCACCTCCACGTCCACCAGGGCATCGCCCACCAGGTCCTTGGCCATGCGGGCGACCTGCTCCTTGAGCACGGCCTCCTGGCCCTCCACGTTGATGCCCGGGGGCGTAATGAACTCGGCGGCCTGCGCGGTGCCGTTCAGCAGCATGCTATTCAACAGCGTGCCGTTCAGCAGCATGCCGCCCCGCAGCATGTCGCCCAGGAGCGTCGCGCCCAGCAGGGCGAGGCCCAGCGCCAGCGCCGGCAGGGCGGCCCGGCGGGCCGTGCGGAGGGGCAAGGGCCGTCTCATTGCGGGGTGCTCCCTTGCGAAGGCGATCGCGGCGGCGTGCCCGGATTCACCTGCTGCAGGTAGTTCAGCACCTGATGCACCTCGACGTTCGAGGGATCGAAGGTGACCGAGCGCTGCCAGGCGGCGCGCGCCGCATCCAGGTTGCCTTGCGTGAAGTAGATCGAGCCCTCCATGGCCATGTAGAAGCCGCGCTCGCGATTGGTCGTGGCGCTCTGGAAGCCGCTCTGCACGATGCGCAGGGCATCGGGCAGGCGCCCCTCGTCGTAGGCGACCTGCGCCGCCTCGGCGGGGCTGGTGGCGGCCTGGGGCGTGAACGCGCCCGAGGGCGGCTGCTGGGCCATCCCCGGCTGCTGCGGCATGACCAGGATCGGCTGCTGCGGCACCATCTGCTGCGGCGGCAGCCGGCCCGGCGGCGGCGTCTGGCCGAGCTGCTGCATCAGGTCCTGCTCCGAGAGCGTGGGCGGCTGCTCGTCGCCCTTGGGCAGCACGGGGAAGGTCTCCTTCAGCACGACGACCTGGTCGCCGCGGTTGAAGTCCATGCGGGCCACGATGGGCACGATCTTGCGCACGAAGCGCTCATAGTATTCGGGCAGCGTCTCGTCGATCAGCGCCTTGACTTCCAGGCGCACGAAGGGCGGCGTGCCGTCGTCGACGGCCGGGCTGTCGGGCGAGCGCACGAAGATGGGGAAGCCGGGCAGCTTCTGCTTCTCGGGCCCGAGCTGCGGATTCTGGATGAGCGGCACCACCTCCGGATTCCAGATCACCTTGACCGCCAGCACGTACTGCCGCCGCGAGATGTAGCGGGAGAGCGACGTGTTCAGGTCCGCGGTCAGCTTCTCTTCGAACTTGCTCATCTTGTCGCTGGAGATGCGATTGATGAGGCTCTCCGATTGTGCGCTCGCGGACGAGGGCAGCGCCGCCGCGCCCAGCGTCGCCAGGCCGGCCATGCCCAGCGTTGCCAGGCCGGTGGCCGCCGCCCGGGAGGTCAGGGCGCCGCCCAGGCGGCGCGCGCGCCCGCGCAGCCTGCGTCGCCAGCTCATGGTCGCTTGCTCCCGCCACTGGCCGCCGGCGCCTGGGGCGCCCCCGTGGGGGCCTTGGCCGGGGGCCTGGTGCCCTCCGGAGCGCCGGGCAGCTTGGGCGGCTGGCCGCTGGCCCGGTTGTTCAGGAACGCCTTGAAGTCCAGCACTTCCTTGTTGCTCGGATCCTGCCCCAGCACGTACTCCCATTCCTGGTTGGCCAGGTCGTAGTTACCCAGCGCGTAGTACACCGAGCCCTTCATGGAGCGGGCCTGGATGTGATTGGGCTGGATCTGCAGCACCGTGTCCACCTGCTTGAGCGCGCCGTTGTAGTCGCCGGCCAGCATCGCCTCCTGCGCCTTCTGCAGGTACTGGGCGATGAGGAGGTCCTGGAACTGGCCCTCCGGGCCGCGCACGCGGGCCGAGGCGGACTGGGGCAGCACCTGCTCCAGCGAGAGCGGGATCTCCACCTCGTAGACCGGCTGGTCGATGTCCAGCACGATCGTGTTCTCCTGCCCCTGGAACACCGTATTGACCCGCACGATCTGGTCGCCGTTCTGCTCCGACTCGCTCACCTTGATGGAGCTTTCGCCCTTGCGCGTGAGCAGGATCGTCTTGGAGTTCTTGTCGTCCGGCGCCATGGAGTCGTTGGAGCGGGCCTTGTTGCCCGTGCAGGCCGCCAGCATCGGCACGGCCAGCAGCGCGGCGCCGAGCAGCGCCAGGGCGGCGCGCTGCAGCGGGCCTCGCCCGGCGCGGCGCTCAGAACCGGTACCCGAAGCGGATTTCATATCCGGCTCCTTTGAGAAGGTTCGTACCGGTGCCCTGCACGTTGGCTTCCTGGAAGTCGTTGTAGGCGAACATCACGGAAAGCTGATCCCCGACCACCATCTCCAGGCCGACGCGAGCCAGATTGGCGTAGTCCAACTGGGGCGAAATGAGCTTGCCGATGCCGATGAAGCCGATCAGGCGCGAGGTGCTGCTGGGCAATTGCAGTATATCAAACCCCAGCGTCGGTGCCAGCATCAGGCCGCCATTGAGCGTGATGTGCGTGGCGGGATTGTTCTTGTTGTTGTCGGCGAAATAGAGCAGGTCCACGGCGAAGGAGAAGCGGTTCGTGAGCTTGACCGACTCCTGCACGCCCAGCGTGAGGGCGCGATGATCGACCTTGGTGCCATTGAGGGCGATGGGCAGGATCATCTCGCCGAAGCTGATGGTGACGGCGCGGCGGCGCGGGGCGCGGCGGCCCGCCAGCTCATCCACCAGGATGATGGCGCCGCTCTGCGCCTCCACCACCTTGAGGTAGACCGTGAGCTGGCCATTGGAGCGGAACATCCCGATGTCCACGAAGCCGTCGACGCCCAGCTTTTCCGCCAGCGCCTTGCGCGATTCCTGGGAGGGGATGCCCTTGCGCAGCCTGAGCACGCCGTTGCTGATCTTGGTCTCGAGCTTCTGGCACTCCTGGCACTGCACCAGGCGCACGTTCGGATTGATCTTGAAGATCTTGTCGAGGATGATCACCTCCGCCTTGCGCCGGAAGTCCGCATCCACCTCCTTGCCGAAGAAGAAGGAGTTGATGGCCAGCGTCGGCGTGCGGTCCGCGACCTTGTTCAGCGAGCGGGCGATCAGCGTGATCGCCTCCTCGAGCTGATAGAGGTCCTCATCCAGGCGGATCGAGAACGATTCGTCCACCACCGGGCTGCTGCTGGGCACGACCGCGGGCGCGGCGGGGGCCGCTGCGCCGGGAGCGGCGGGCGCCGCGGCCGCGGGGACGGCAGGCGCGGGCGCGGGCGCCTGCGGCTGCTTGCCCGCGCAGGCGGCCAGCAGCACCAGCAGCAACGCGGCCGGCAGCAGCGCCGACAGCCCGGCACGGGCATGGCGCGACCACCCGCTCAGCCACCCGGGCGGCCGTTGCGGAAGGATCGCCGAGGGGCTCGGCATCCGGTTTGTCATTGACCCTCCCTGGTCAATAGGGCTCCGTCACATCCCTGTCGTCAAGCGCCGCGGCGCTAATGGAGCGGCGCTAATGGAACAGCACGCCGTATTCCTCCAGCTTGGTCGGCGGATTCACCAGCGCGATCTCGACGCGGCGGTTCTTCTCCCGCGCCGTCTGCAGCTCGCGTCCCTGCAGGGGCTTGCCCGTGCCGTCTGCATAAGGCACGAGCGGGCGCTGGTCCGCATAGGCCTGCACGGACAGGCGCTGCTGGGGCAGCCCTTCGCGGCGCAGGAACTCCCCCACGTTGGTGGCCCGCGCGGAGGAAAGCTCCCAGTTGGTCGGGAACCGGCGCGTGCGGATGGGCACGTTGTCCGTGTGCCCCTGCACGATGATCAGATCCCGGCTGTGCTCCTTCAAGTCCTTGATCTGGCGCACCAGCGGCCGCAGACGTTGCAGCGCCTGTGGCTGCAAGGCGTCCTCGCCAGAGCGGAAGAGGAAGTCCGAGGGCAGCGTGATCACGCATTCCAGCTTGGTGTTGCGCAGCTCGAAGTTCTGGTAGAGCCGCCGATTGTCCTCGAAGTACTTCGCCAGCCCGTTGCAGTTCTTCGGTGCGGCGGACAGGCTGGTCAGCATGGCGAAGAACCCGAACAGCAGCCCCATCAGGTCCGCGAAGGTCACGAGCCAGGCATCGCCGGTGTCCTTCTTGCGATGCGGGTTGCGCAGCAGCGAACGAGACATGGCTCAGATCCCCAGCTCGCCGCGGGCCATGGCGGCGCGGCGGTCCTCGCGGATGCGCGAGCGTCGCTTCTTGGACAGATAGATCTGCAAGTCCTGCTCGATCACGTCCGGCCGTTCGCGGCGCTGCAGGTACAAGACGCCCTCGCGGATCATCTCGTAGAGCCGGATGTAGCTGTCCTTGTTGCGCTCCAGCTTGGCCGCCACGGGCAGGAAGATCAATTGCGCCAGCAGCACGCCATAGAGCGTGGTGATGAGGCCCACGG
Source organism: bacterium (assembly GCA_041477795.1). Classification (GTDB taxonomy): domain Bacteria; phylum SAR324; class SAR324; order SAR324; family JACQKK01; genus DATFMP01. Next base: position 10,328 of record JBGOUY010000041.1, on the reverse strand, counting down.
ACATGCCGCCCAGGATGTCCGTGATCTTGGCGTTCTCGCCCGCGGCGCGGCCCATCAGCAGGATCAGGCCCACCACCGTGCCCAGCATGCCAAACGCCGGCGCAGCGCGGCCCATGTACTCCATCACGGCGATTTCCTGCTCCTGCTGCCAGTCAAAGTTGTCGATCTCGGAGTTGATGATCTCCTGGGCCATCTCCTCGGTGACCCAGTCCACCTGCACGAAGTTGTCCATGGCGTCGCGCAGGAAGTAGATCGGCACGGCGGCGATGCGGTCGTCCGGGATGATCTCGTTGCGATAGCGGTAGTCGGCAAAAACCAGCATCGCGTCGTAAACCGCCTCGAACTCCTCCTCCCTGCGTTCCCGCGCGAACACCAGCAGGAAGTACCATAACGTGGCGATGGCGCGGCGGAACGGGAAGGCGATCAGCACCGCGGCAAAGGAGCCGCCCAGCACGATCCCGGCGGACTTGAGGTCGAGGTAGCGCGTGATGCCCGCTGCCCACGAGTTCTTGAAGTCCTCCTCCTGCGTCTGAATCTGTTGCACCTGCTGGCGCGTGGCCCCGCTCTGGCGCGCCGTCTCGACGCTCCGCTCGAACTGGGTGATCTGGTAGACGTAGTAGTTGGACAGGTGATCGGGCCAGGTGATCCCGAACAATATGAACGAGAGCCCGATCAGGAAGCCAACCAGCGTCCCAAGCCGATCGATCATGCCAGGCCTGCGCCATCAGAAGGTTGCCGAAAAGGCCGCACACACTGGGCCGCGCGCCGGAGCGCCCGGTGGCGGCTGCCCCGTGTGTGGCGGGGGTGCGCCGCGCCGCGGCACCGGTTTCTCCAGCTATTTGAGTACGTTAAGCAAACGACATACCAAACTGCGCCAGTCGCGCCGCCGCGGGGCATGGCGGCCGGGCCGCCGAAGCGCGCTGGGGGGGCCTGCAGCGCCGCGGCCGGCGGGCATAGACGGCGCGCGAGGAGGCCCGCGGAGCGGGTTCGCGCGCTGTTCCCTCAGCAGGCGCCGTGCGGCGCTCAGGCGCGGTGCAGTCCGAGCTGCCCGAGGAACTCCGGGGCGAAGCGTCCGCTGCCCACCGCGGCCACGTCGCCTTCCATCTCCACCTGGTAGTCCGCGTCCACGCGGATTTCCAGCCGCCCGCCGGGCATGTGCACCGTCACCGGGCTTTCGCACAGCCCGAGCCGGCAGGCCACCGCCGCGCAGGCGCAACTGCTGGTGCCGGAGGCCAGGGTGTAGCCCGCGCCGCGCTCCCAGATCTCGATGCGGATCGCGTGGCGATCCAGCGCGCGCAGGAACTGCACGTTGGTGCGCTGGGGGAAGCTGGTGTGCCGTTCGATGAGCGGGCCCACCGCCTGCGCCAGCGCCGGCGTGGGATCGTCCACCAGCACCACGCAGTGCGGATTGCCGATGGTCGCGGCGTTGATCGTGTAGTCGGTGTCGCCCACGCGCAGCAGCTCGCGCAGCACCTCGCGCGGCGGCCCGGTCATGGGGATGTGCTGGCTGCTGAAGCGCACGGCGCCCATCTCGATGGCGATGCGCGTGCCAAGCGGATTCAGCACGCGCACGCGCACCGTGCCCCCCGGCGTGTGGATGGAGAAGGGCGAGGTGCGCACGCGCCCCTGCTCCCACAGGTAGCGCGCAAAGATGCGCAGGCCGTTGCCGCTCTTCTCGCCCTCGCTGCCGTCCGGATTGAAGATGCGCAGCGCGGGCACTTCCGGCGCCAGCCCGGGCGGCCGGCCGGCGCTGAGCGGCCCCAGCAGCACGCCATCGGACCCGATGCCGCGGTGCCGGTCGCAGATGGCGCGCACCTGCTCGCTCCCCAGCGCCTCGCGGAAGGTGCCCGGCTCGATCACCAGGTAATCGTTTCCCAGCCCGTGGTATTTGCAGTAGTCGTGGGGAGGGGCCGCGTGGGGAGGGGCCGCGTGGGGAGGAACCGCGCGGGGCGGGGCGGCCCGGGCCCGTACCGGGCGCGGCCGGGCGCGCGAGGCGGCGCGACCCGCGCCGGGGCTCCTGCGCGAACGCGCCGCCGCGCGGGGTGGCGTGCGCGGGGCGGACGCCCTGGCTGTGGGCGGGCGGGAGACGGCACGCGCCGCTGGCCGTCCGCGCGCCAAGGGTCCCGCGCGCACGGTGCGCACGGTGCGCCCGGGTGGCCGCGCTGGCTTGGCTTGCCGCGCCGGCTTTGCTTCCCCGGCGCCGGCCTTGCGGGAGGCGGCGGCGCGGCCGGATTTGCCGGTGCGGCGCGCGCGCTGGGACGGGGTGGACTTGGAAGCCATGGACGGCCATCGGCTGGGGAAGTGGCGCCGCCAGGGGCGCCGCGGCGGAAGTCTGCCGGATCATGGATCATTCCGCCCCTTGAACACAACTGCGCCGGCCCCGCTGGTTCCGCCAGTCCCGCCGGCCCGCGGGCCGCCAAGGCCGCGGGGGGTCACTCACGCTCGTCCGGGAGGGCAGGCATGCGCAGCATAGGGCGGCGGCTGGCGGCGCGGGCTGCGGGGGAGCGTCCCGCGCACGGCGCCGGAGGCGGCAGCGCGCGCGGGGAGCTGACCCGGCTGGCCTGGGTGCCGGCCAGCGCGCTGCTGCCGCTGCTCGCCTTCCCGCCGCTGGAGTGGAGCCTGCTGGGCTGGCTGGGCCTGGCGCCGCTGGCCGCCGCGCTGTGCGCGCGGCCGGGCAGTGCCGCGGCGGCCGGCGTCGCGGCGTGGGTGGCGGCGGGCTGGGGCTTCGGGCTCGTCTTCTATGCGTCGCAGTTCGCCTGGCTGGCGCACGCCTTCGTGGCCGAGGCGGGCATGGGCTGGCTGCACTTCGTCAACTTCTACGCGCTGCTGGTGGCGCTGCTGGCGCTGGGCCCGGCGGCCGTGCTGGGCCTGACGCGCTGGGCTTGGCTGCGCGCGGGCGTGCCGCCGCTGGCCACGCTGCCGGTGCTGCTGGCGGCGCAGGACGCGCTGCTGGGCGGCTTCCCCTTCGGCGGGGTGGCCTGGGGCTCGCTGGCCGGGCCGCAGGCGCACACCTGGGCCGCGCGCGCGGTCGTGCCTGTGCTGGGTGGGGCGGGCCTGGTGCTGTTGCTGGGGCTGGTCAACGCGGGCTGGGGCGCGGTGTGGGAGGCGGCGCTGCGGCGTGGGCGCGGCCACGCGCGCCGCTGGTGGCTCGCCGGCGGCGCCTGGGCCCTGCTCACCGCCGCCTGCGCCTGGCCGGCGCCCGCGCCGCGCCTTGCCGCTGCGGCCGCGGAGCGCGGCGTGGACGTGCTGCTGATCTCCGGCGATCTGTCCCTGGCGACCCTGCAGGCCCAGCGCGGGACGGCGCTGCCCCTGCGCTACTACATTGCGCGCACGCTGGGTGCGCCGGGGGCACCGGGCCCGCCGTCCGCCCCGCCCGCCGCTGGACGGCCCCGGCTGGTGATCTGGCCCGAAAGCGCCGTGCCGGGCGAGGTGGAGCGCGGCAAGCGCCTGGTGGAAGTGTCGGCGGTGGGGGGCCTGCTGGGGGCGGACCTGCTGCTGGGCTCCAACGCGCGCGAGGGCGGCCGCGAGTACAACTCGCTCTACCTGGTGCAGGGCGGCGTGTTCGACTTCTGGCGCTACGACAAGCAGCGCCTGGTGCCCTTTGGCGAGTACGTGCCGGCGGGCTTCCGCTGGCTCTTCCCGCGCAAGCTCAGCGCGGGCGAGGGCGATTACGCGGCCGGCAGCGGCCCGCCCGTGCTGGCGTGGCGCGGGACGCGGCTGGGCCTGGCGATCTGCTTCGAGAGCATCCTGCCCGGCCACGCGCGGGCAGCCGTGGCCGCGGGCGCGCAGGTGCTGGTGGCGGCGGCCAACGATGCCTGGCTCTCGCCCGCGGCTCGCCGCCAGCATCTGCAGCTCACGGCCCTGCGTGGGCTCGAGGTGGGGCGCGACGTGCTGCTGGTGGCCAATCGCGGCTGGAGCGCGCTCCTGCGCGGCGGGCAGGCCGTGGCCCTGGCGGACTGGCATGGCGCGCCGCTGGCCGTGCGGGCGGCCCTGCGCGGCGACGAGACGCCCTGGGCGCGCTGGGGAGCGCTGCCTCTCGCCGCCGTCGGGGCGCTCCTGCTGCTGGCGGGATGGCGCACGCGCCGCCGCCCGCCCGGCTGAACGCTCCGGCGCGACCCCCGCCGGAACCTCCGCCTTCTGCCCCCCGCGGAGCCGCCCCTGGCGGGGCCTGGCGCGTCGGTGCGCGCCGCCGCACGGGGATTGCATTCCTCGGGGAGGATTGAAAGAATGCTCTTGGTGCGCCGGGATTCCGCCCACGGAGCCCGCCGCGCCATCCGCCCAGGGACGACCCATGGAACACCAGACCCGTCCATCCAGCACCGCCGCCCATCTGGAACGCGAGCTGCCGGCCGATTTCGCGCAGCGCATCGCGACCAAGGTGGTCTTCACCAACGAGCGCGAGCGCGACCCGGAGGCGGCCCTGCAGAAGGTGGGCGACCTGCTGCTGCGCAACCTCTCGCGTCCCACGCGCGTGGGCCATTTCATGGACGTGGTGGAGCAGCTGGAGAACGACCCGGAAACGCTGCGCTTCGCGGGCCTGTGCTTCGTCGCCATCGTGCTGGACCGGCAGGAGGCCCCGCGCTACGAGAAGTTCCTCGACGACATCATGGAAAAGATGATCGAGGACCATCAGACCGAGGCCAAGCCGCCCTACCAGGCGGAGTACCGGCGCCGGCACTTTTCCGCCTATGCGCGCATCCTCGGCGACGCCTTCTCCGCCATGATGTCCATCAACACCGAGCTGTACGAGGTCGTCAGCCAGATCTTCACGACGCTCATCCGCAAGGAGATGGAACAGGAACAGCGCCGCAAGGAACGCGCCGAGAGTGGCGGCCGCCGCATCTCCGTCTCGCGGGGCGAGGAGCGCAACCTGAAGGTGGGCAAGAAGCTCTTCGACGACTTGGTGGACTATATCCACGACCGTGGCGAGCAGAAGACGGGCACCCTGCAGCAGCAGAACCCCAACGAGTACATCGCCGTCCTGGCCGACCGGCTGCGGGGCACACGCCGCTATGTGATCCAGGACATCCTCAACCAGCAGGCGCTGGAGCGCCGCAAGGAGGCCGAAAAGGAGCTGGGCGAGCGCCTCGCCAGCGCCGAGGAAATCATCATGGCCAAGGAGGCCTTCCGCCGCGCGATCCGCCTCTACTGGACGGAGAAGCAGTACAACTTCAAGTACATGGCGGTTGAAAAGGTGCGCGTCACGGTGCAGGTGCTGGCCGTCATCGTCGGCATCGTGGAATTCCTGATGGGCTACCTGGGCCTGTTCGGCATGCACTGGTGGGAGGGCGTGGTCGTCACGTTCGTGATGTACATTTTCGCGCGCGTGTTCGGCTCGCGCCGGTACTTCCGCCGCTTCTTCCCCGACGATGTGACCAAGGAGCTGGAGGTGGTGCTGGGTTCCTTCACGCCCACCTTCCGCAAGATGGGCAAGGAGCAGATCGACGCCTTCATGCACCGCCAGGTGCGCGATCCGGCAAACCTGTCCTACCTGCCGCTGATGCCCGAGTTCGTGCGCTACGTCTTCGCCGTGATGCCCGACCGCAACAGCGTGGTGGTGTCGCGCGAGGAGCTGGCCGAAATGCTGCAGAACATGGAGATGGACATCGCGCGCGCCCTGCGCACGTCCCACCTGATGGGCGGCTGATCCGGAGTTGCCTGCCAAGAGTCGCTCTGGATCGCCTGCGCGCCGGCCGGCTGAGGCTGCGCGCAGACGCCGAGCCGCTTCCTAGTGGAATAGCACGTACTCGAAGTCCAGCGGCTTGCCGCCGAAGCCGCGCGTGGGCGGCGCGACCCAGCCCGCCACCTGGCCCGGCTCATAGACCGGGATCATGCACGAGCGCACGTATTCCGTGTCCGCCTCCGTGGGCAGCCAGTCCTTCAGCTTCGCGGCGCGGAGGGTGGGGTCCACGGGATTGCCCTGCGGATCGGTCGACGCCTCCGCGTAGGCGCCCACGTGGCGGTTGAAGCGCGTGCTGGGCAGCGCGAGGCGCTCCTTCAGTCCGGCTTCCGCCAGGATCTTGTTCCAGCGCGCCAGGCCGCGCAGGCAGTCCTCCACGTAATCGTCCAGCAGCACGGCGTTCATGGCGCGGCGCAGGGGAATCTCCTTGTGCGTCGTGTGGCCGCCTTCGACCAGCGCCAGGTCATACGTCGCGTCCAGCGCGACGTGGTCGCTGAAGCGCTTGTCGTCGATCTCGTTGTAGCGCCCCTTGAGGCCGCTGGCGAAGTACGTGGCGGCATTGGAGGAGTCCTCGCCGCCGAACAGGTCGTAGCTGGCCGTGGCCCACTCGTGGATGTACTTCTGCACGATCTCCAGCGGGATGGCGCCCACGGAGCGGGGGTCGCTGCCGGCCCGCATCAGCTCGGCGCTGCGGCGCACGACGCGGCCCAGGCCCGTCTCGCCCACCGACATGTGGAAGGCTTCTTCCATCAGCATGAACTGCGTCGTGCGCGCCAGCGGGTCGAACGCGCTCTCGGAGAGCGAGCAGAGCTGGTACTTGCCGTCGCGGTCGGTGAACATGGTGAAGCAGTAGAAGGCGAGCCAGTCTGTCTGCGGCTTGTTGAAGGCCTGCAGGATGCGCGGGTGATCGGGGTGCCCGCTGCGGCGCGTCAGCATCTCTTCCGCCTCGTCGCGGCCGTCCTTGCCGAAGTGCCGGTGCAGCAGGTACACCATCGCCCACAGGTGCCGCGCCTCCTCCACGTTGACCTGGAACAGGTTGCGCAGGTCCAGCAGGCTCGGGGCCGACTTGCCCAGCAGGCGCTGCTGCTCCACCGAGGCCGGCTCCGTATCGCCCTGGGTCACGATGAGGCGGCGCAGTTCCTTGCGGTGCTCGCCGGGCACCTGATCCCACAGCTTCTCGCCGATGTGATCGCCGAAGTAGATCGCGTCCTTCTTGCGCGGATGGCCCAGGAAGATGCCCCAGCGGTAGTCCGGCATCTTCACGTAGTCGTAGACGGCCCAGTCCCCCGCGCCCAGCCCCACGGCCGTGCGCAGGAAGATGCGGTCTTCCTGGAAGCCCTCCGGCCCCATCTCTCGCCACCAGGCCAGGAAGTCCGGCTGCCAGTGCAGCAGGGCGCGCTGCAGCCTGGGATCGTCCTCCAGGTTCACGTTGTTGGGGATCGAGTCCAGCATGGCGAGGGTCTCCGGCAAGAATGGGGATGGGGTTTGGCGCGACAGGGCGTCAGGTGCGGCGCGGGTCGAACGCGGGGCTGTGCGGCTCTCCGTAGAGCGTCAGCGCGCCGCGCTCGCCCGTGGCGTTGGGGCGCTGGAAGATCCAGTTCTGCCAGGCCGAGAGCCGGCCGAAGATCTTGGTCTCCATCGTTTCCGGCCCGGCGAAGCGCAGGCTGGCCTCCATGCCGGTGAGGGCGTCGGGGGACAGGCTGGCGCGCTCCTCCACGGCCAGGCGCACCTCGTCGTCCCAGTCCAGCTCGTCCGGGGCGACGGTGACCAGCCCCGCCGCCAGGGCCTCGGCGGCGGTGAAGCGGGCGGGCACCTCCTTGAGCAGCGCCCCGGCCCGGCGCGGCTCGGCCAGGAAGCGCTGCGCCAGCCGCGCCAGGCCATTGCCCATGGGCAGCGCTCCGCCGTTGAGGGCCGTGAGCGCGATGGCGTTGGCGCCGGCGGGGTCGTCCCGCATGTAGAGGCGGTCGCCCGCCAGCGCCACCTCGTACAGGAAGCCCGCGAAACACGAGCCCGGCTCGATCAACGCGAAGAGCGTGCGCGCCGTCAGGTCCAGCCGCTTGAGCGTGCGCTTCATCAGCAGCAGCACCTCGCGCCCGAACCAATGCTCGCGCACCTGCTGGAGCTGCGCGTCGACTTGCAGCACGCGCTCCAGGTCGCCCTCGCTGCGCAGCAGCAGCAGCCCGATCTCCTCGAAGTTGAAGCGCAGCTCCACCAGCGCATCGTCCAGCTCGCGCATGAGGGCGAGCGGATACCAGCCGCAGCCCAGTGCGGAGGGATCGGGCGGCAGCGCGGGCACGGCGGACGGGCCGAGCAGCGTCAGCGTGGCCGTGCGCGCTGCGCGCTGCACCTGCAGGCGCAGGTGCTCGTAGACGATGGCGTCCTCGCTGCGCTCCTTGCGCAGGGGCTCCAGCGCGACGCCCTTGCGCGCGGATCGGTCGGCGGCCGCGGCTTGCAGGGCCGCCACGCGTTCGGCGATGGCCTGCTGCCAGCGCGAAGGCGGGTGCACCGCATCCACCAGGCGCCACTCCACGGCGCGCTGGCCCTTGATCCCCTCGGCGAGGGTGGCAAAGATATCCGCCAGGTCCCGCCGCACGAGGCGCTTGTCCACCAGCCGCGTCAGCCCGCCCGTGCCCGGCAGCACGCCCAGGAAGGGCACCTCGGGCAGGCTCACGGCCGAGGAGCGGTCGTCGATAAGGTGAATCTCCTTGCAGGCCAGCGCCAGCTCGTAGCCGCCGCCGGAGGTGATGCCGTTCAGGGCGGCCAGGTACACCTGCCCGCTCTCGTCGCTGGCCTCTTCCATCGCCAGGCGCGTCTCATTGGTGTACTTGCAGAAGTTGACCTTGAAGGGATGGCTGGAGCTGCGCAGCATGTAGATGTTGGCGCCCGCGCAGAACACGCGCTCCTTGCCGCTCGTCAGCACCACCACGCCCACCTGCGGGTGCTCGAAGCGCAGGCGGTTCACCGCGTCGGCCAGCTCGATGTCCACGCCCAGGTCGTAGCTGTTCAGCTTCAGCTCGTAGCCGGGCCGCAGGCCGCCATCCTCCCGCACGTCCATGCGCAGCGTGGCCACCGGCCCGTCCACGGCCAGCTTCCAGTGGCGGTAGGCCGCCGGACGGGTCTGCGTCTCCACGCGCGGGAGCTGCGCTTGCGACGATGCCTGCGCCTTGGCCATAGCCGAGCCACCTCTCTCTGGGACGCTGCCGCCGCGCGGTCGCTGAGCCGGCGCGGAGCGCGGCCGATCCAAGCAGTGGATGATAATATACGCCGGAAACATCCCGATCCAGAGAGGATACCGGGGCGCCAAAGCGTGTCAAGAATTATATTGCAAACCGGAGCGGGCCGATGCACTATAATGCGAATCGGGTGGGAAGCCCCTTGGACGAACCCCAGAGGGGGAAGCGACGGATGAGCCCGATGCGCATGAGGCCAACTGGGATCGACGGGCGCAGCGCCCGCGCGAGTATGCGCTGGACGGGATTCCTGCTGCTGCTCCCGCTGGCGCTGCTCGCGCCGGCGGCGCTCCTGCTGGCGGGCTGCCACAGCGGCGCGCGCACCCTGACGCCCGAGGCGCAGGCGACGCGGCTGGAGCTGGGCGACTTCAGCATCCTCCCCCCCGACGGCCCGGGCTGGCTGCTGGCCTCGCGGCAGGACGACGCCGTGGTCTTCGGCCGGCGCGACAGCCTCACGCACTCGGAGGTGGCGTTGGCGAGCGGCAAAGAGAGTCCGCGCCCCATCACGAGCCAGGAGGATCTGCTGGCCTACGTGCGGGAGGACTGGGCCGCGTCCCAATGGCAGAAGGCGGCGCGCTACCAGGCGCGGCAGGCGGACCTGCACGCGGACGCGCGGCTGGGCCCGTACTGCGTGTGGTACCGCCTGCAGAGCGAGGATCACGCCGCCGGCAACCGCGGCGACGCGCCCTTTCTGCTGCAGCGCTCCATGGGGCTGATCTGCTTCGACCCCAAGCAGCCGCGGCGGCTGATCCACGCGGGCTTCACGGAGCGCGGGCTGCCCAGCGAGGGCAGCGTCACGTTCGACCGGCAGGCCGAGCGCTTCCTGGACGGGCTGCAGCTAGCCTCCGTGGCCGCGGCGCCACCGGCCGCGCCACCGGCGCCCGCACGGACCCAGCCGGCCCGGCTGCCGGCAGCCAACTAGTGGAACGACACAGATGGGTCCTGGCACCGGTTGCAACTCCGAGGGGGTTCCACCCCCTCGGGCACCCCCGCAAGGGAGCAAGCCCCCTTGACCCCATGTGGAACGGGTGCAGGGGCCAGTGCTGAGGGCTTGCCCGAAGCGCCAACGGCTCTGGCCCCTGCCGGAGGGCCTGCCCTGAGCGCAGTCGAAGGGTGGAGGTGCGGAGGAGGGAGGCGGCGCCTCCCTCCTCCGCTCATACGAACACTTGGCTGTGGGTGACCCCTAGCGGTCCGACAGCGCTTGATTTTCGGATTCGTCGAAGGCGCGTGCCGGGCGCCACCTCATCCCCCCGGCCCCCTTCTCCGCAAACGGAGAAGGGGAGCGCTAATGGGCCGCCAGAGCCGTGTAGCGCCCCTCTCCGTTTGCGGAGAGGGGCAGACCCGCGAAGCGGGTCAGGGTGAGGTTCGCGCGGGGCATCCGCGTGGCGAATGACTCGAAAATTGAACCCTGACGGAGC
>JBGOUY010000312.1:0-4768 GCA_041477795.1 bacterium | reverse complement strand
GGCCCGGCCCCGCGACCCCGTTCGCGCGGCCCCAAACCCGCGCCGGGGGCCCTTCGCTCCCGCCGACGCTGCCGGCCCTGGCGCTGCTGCTGGCGCTCGGGCTGAGCGCGTGGCCGGCGCTCCCGGCGCGCGCCGACGGAGCGGCGCTGCAGGCCCACCGCCCGGGCGAGGAGATGCTGCTGGACGACTGCCTGCGCCTCTCCGCGCTGAGCTTCACGGACCGCAACGGGCCGCTCGACACGGCGGACTGGGTGACCCTGCGCCTCAGCAACGGCTGCACGGAGCCGGTGCGCTCCGTGCGGGTGGAGCTGCTGCTGCAGGATGTGCTGGGGCACGTCTACGGCGCCCGCCTGTGGCTGCTGGAGCAGGGCGAGGTGCTGCTGCCGGGTGCGAGCAAGACCGAGCGCTACGCCGTGGCCGACGATGCCGACCACATTCCCGCGCGCTGGGGCGCCCGCCTGCGGGCGGTGGAACGCCCCTCCGACCGCCTGCGCCACCCGCGCGCGGGCAGCAGCCCCAACCGCGCCACGGCCGCGCCCAGCACCAGCGGCGGCAAGGACACCCCGCCGGCCCAGCCGTAACGATTCCCAGCAGACCCGCCGCGGCGCTCCCGCGCCGGAGACGGCGGCTAGCGTCCGCGGAAGACCGGCGGGCGCTTTGCCAGGAAGGCGCGCCGCCCCTCCTGGTAGTCCTCGCTCGTGAAGCAGGCCGCCACCAGGGCCTCGCTGCGCGCCAGGTCGCGCTCGGCGGGGTCCCGGCCCAGCTCGGCCACGGTCGCCTTCACCGCGCCGAGGGTGAGCGGGGCGTTGCCGGCCAGCGTCTGCGCCAGCTCGCGCAGGGCGCCGTCCAGCTGCTCGGCGGGCAGCACGCGGTTGACCAGCCCCATCGCCAGCGCCTCCTGGGCGGAGAACTGGCGCCCGGTGTAGAAGATCTCCTGCGTGAAGGAGGGCCCCACCAGCGCCATCAGCTTGCGCACGCCGGGATACTGGTAGCCCACGCCCAGCTTGGCGGCGGGCACGCCGAAGCGCGAGCCCTCCGAGCACAGGCGCAGGTCGCACGCCACGGCGATGCCCATGCCCCCGCCGATGCAGTAGCCGTTGACGAGGGCGACGGTGGGCTTGGGGCAGTGGGAGAGGCTGGCCGTGGCCCGCTCGCCCACCTCGTCGTACTGCTCCGTCGCCTCGCGCGAGGCGCGCACCGCCTCGAACTCGGAGATGTCGGCGCCCGAGACGAACGCGCGCTCCCCCGCGCCGCGCAGCACGATCACGCGCACGGCCGCGTCCGCCACGAAGTCCGCCACGATGCGGGGCACGGCCGCCCACATGTCCAGGGACATGGCGTTGTGGCGGGCCGGGTTGTTGAAGGTCAGCCAGCCGATCGGGCCGTCCGTCTCCGCGAGCATCTTCTCGCTGTAGGATTCGCGCTGCATGCGGGTCGTCCGCTCCGGGTGGGGGGAGTTGCAGGGGCGGCGGGAGTGCCGGGCCGCCTGCGCGGCGGGCGGGCGGCGCTCCCGCCGCCGCGGGACAGTCTAAGCCGCCCGCACGGCGCTTGGCAATCGGCACGGGTGCCCGGCCCTGGCAGGGCACCCGCCACCCTACCCGTGATAGCCGAACCGGTGCGGCACCCACAGCACGATCTCCGGGAACAGGATCATGATCGCCAGGGCCAGCACCAGCACCCCAATGAAGGGCCAGATCTCGCGGATGATGCTGCGCAACGGGATGCCGGTGGTCGCATTGACGACGAACAGGAGGATGCCATAGGGCGGGGTGATCAATCCGATCATGCAATTGACCACCGTCACCACGCCGAAATAGACGAGATCGATGCCCAGCGTGCGGCACGCCGGAATGAACAACGGCAGGATGACGAGAATGATCGTGCTCGCGTCCAGCAGGCAGCCCAGCAGCAGGAGGATGATGTTGACCGCGATCATGAAACCGAGCGCGGAGGTTTCGAGCCCGTGCAAGGCGCCGGCAACCTGGTCGGGGATGTTCTCGCTGGCGACGATGTAGTTGAAAATCAGCGCGCCCCCGATCACCAGCCCGACGGAGGCGGCCGAGCGCGCGCTTCCCAGGAAGATCTCGTAGAGGGCCGACCCGCTCAGCGCCCGATAGAACGGACCCGCCAGGATCAGCGCATAGGCGGCTGCGACCGCCGCGGCCTCCGTCGGCGTCGCTACGCCACCGTAGATGCCGAAGAGCAGGATCACCGGCATGAGCAGCGCCGGAAAGGCGACCAGCGTGGCGCGCGGAATCCTCGCCAACGGCACGGCCTCCTCGACGGCGAAGCCGCGCCGATGGGCCTGATACGCGTTCAACCCCATCAGGACGAGGCCCATCAGCAGGCCCGGCAGGATGCCGCCCAGGAAGAGGTAGCCGATGGAGGTATCCGAGACCAGCGCATAGAGCACCATCGGGATGGAGGGGGGAATGATCGGTCCGATGGTGGAGGCAGCCGCGGTGATCGCCGCGGCGTAGCCGGACGGATAGCGGCCATTGGAGCGCATCATCTCGATGACGATCTTGCCGAGTCCCGCCGCATCGGCCACCGCGGAGCCCGACATGCCCGCGAAGATCATATTCGCGACCACGTTCACGTGGCCGAGCCCGCCCTTCAGGCGGCCCACCACGGCGACGCAGAACTTCAAGAGCCGCTCGCTGATCGTGCCGGCGTTCATGATATTCGCGGCCACGATGAACAGCGGTACGGCGAGCAGGACGAAGCTGTCGTAGAGGCCCTGGATGATCTGCTCGGCGGCCAGCCCCAGGTCTTGCCCCTTGACGGCCAGATACACCACCGCGGAGACGATCATGGACGCCGCGATGGGCGCCCCGATGCCGGCGAGCGTCAGCAGGGTCAGCAGACAGCACAGGAAGGAGAAACTCATGGCTCGGCGCCCCCGGGCAGCTCGTCCGGGGAGCCGCCACGAGCCAGCTGCCAGACCCGCGCCGCGTAGCGGATCACCATCGCGACGGCAAAGAGACCGTAGACGCTGAAGACGATGTCCAGGCGGATGCCCAAGGTGGCGCTCTTCTTGATCTGGTAGAACGTGATGTAGTCGAGCGTCGCGGGCAGGGACGCCAGGAAGCCCGCCAACAGGGCGGCGGCGGATACGAGCGCGAGCGCCCGGCGTCCTCGTTTGCCGAACAGGCCGTACAGGAGGTCGAACTTGATGTGGTCAGCCTCCTTCAGGACGAACGCGGAGGCCCAGAAGACGAGCCACAACCAGGTGGTCAGACAGAGCTCAAGCGTCCAGCCGAGGGGATCGTTGAACACGTACCGGCTGACGACCTGCAGGATGAAAGCGGCGAACATGGCGGCGAGCAAGCCCACCGTCACGTCCTCAGCCCTCGCCTTGAGCCATCTCCGGGCCCCACGCATCGTCCCGCCCGCTTAGCGGATGGCGTTGATCTTGTCGATCATGCCCTTGGGCCAGTCCTTGGCGAACGAGGATTCGAGATACATCTTCTGCACATGGCTCCGGAAGGCGTCCACGTCGGGCGTGTACACCTTCAGGCCCTGATCCTTGAAGAACTGCTCCAGGCTGGTTTCCAGCGCAAGCTGGCGCTGACGGCCGCTTTCCGCCGCGGCGTCGGCCGCTTTCTGGACCAGCGCCCGCTGCTGCGGCGTGAGCTTGTCCCAGACCTTTTTCGAGAAAGCGAGGTAGTTCTGATCCACGAGGTGGCTCGTCAGCACGATCTGCTTGGTCACCTCGTAGAACTTGGAGTCCTTGTCGGTGGGCAGCGGATTGTCCTGGCCGTCGATCGCGCCGGTCTGCAGCGCGGTATAGACCTCGGTGAAGGCCATCGGAACCGGATTCCCGCCCAGCGCCTTGCCGAGGAACAGCCAGGCGTCCGTGCCGGGCATGCGCAGCTTGATGCCGGCCATGTCGGCGGGGGTGCGGATCGGCTTGTCGCTCCGCAGGTTCACCTGGCGCCGGCCCAGGTACATGACGGTGAGCAGCTTGACCCCGAGCTTCTGTTCCACCTTGGCCTTCAGGTCGTCCATGATGCCGCTTTCGAAGACCTTCTTTTGATGCTCGGCGTCACGGAGCAGATACCCGGAGGTGAAAATGGACCATTCGGGGAAGATCGTCGCCAGCTCCTGCGCGGAGGTGATCGACATCTCCAGATTGCCGCGGGCGATCGCCTCCAGCTCCGTGCCCTGCTTGAACAGGCTCGCGTTCCAGTGCGGCTCGAAGGTGGCAAAGGCCTTGACCGCCGGCGCGAACACCTCCGTCAGCGCGACGGCGCGCTGGTCAGTCGGCGTGGCCGGCGCCGAAAGGCGCAGGAGGACGTTTTCTGCGAGGACGCTCTGTGCCCCGGGCGCGGCCAGCACCGCGGCCAGGGAAACGACGGCCACCGTGGCCAGCAAGACCCGGCGGCGAAGACTCGTGGTCATCGATATTCCTCCCTCTTGAACGATGCGGTAACCCGGCGATCGGCACGGCCTGTCCGCCAGCCGGCTTCTTTTCCCACACTTCGGATTGCACGTCTAGGCACGCTCCGTTCCGGTGCCGATGGGCCTCGCAGCGGGTGTCTTCGCGAGCATCTTCTCGCTGTAGGATTCGCGCTGCATGCGGGTCGTCCGCTCCGGGTGGGGGGAGTTGCAGGGGTGGCGGGAGTGCCGGGCCGCCTGCGCAGCGGGCTGGCGGCGCTCCCGGGGCCGCGGGACAGTCTAAGCCGCTCGCGCCGCGCTTGGCAATCGGCGCCGCGCTGGCAGGCATGGGGCTGCCTGGGCGCCGGCGCCGCGCTGGCAGGACTCC
>JBGOUY010000281.1:0-5652 GCA_041477795.1 bacterium | reverse complement strand
GCCCGAGCCAAAGCCCGTCGCCCCCGAGGAAGCCGCCGGAGAGGGCGAGGAGGACTACTTCGTCGAGGAGTACCTGGGCGACGAGGAGATCGACGAGGAGCAGATCATCGCCGCGGACGAGGGTGACGAGCCCGCCGAGCATCCCGAGCTGACTCCGGAGGACGAGGCGGAGCTGAACGAGCTGCTGGCCGAGGAGGAGCACCTGGACGACCTGGACGACCTGGACGAGGACGAGCTGCTGGCCCCCGATACGGGCGAATCCGAAGCGGAGCTGGAGCTGGAGAGCGAGGAGGAGGAGCACATCCTGGCCTCCCTGGAGAACGAGCGCGGCGAGGCCGAGGCCCTGGAGCGGGAGGCCGCGCGGGACGAGGTGCGCCAGCCGCTCTTCGAGCGCAACTTCAACGCGCTGGAGGAGGAAGCTGCGGGGGAAGAGGAACCTGGCGAGACGTGGCGGCTCGAGCGCGAGGGCGACGGCTTCGCCGTGGCCGATGCCGAACCGGCGGCCGCGCAAGCGCCAGAGGCCGAGGTGATCGACCTGCAAGAGCCCGAGCTGGACGAGGAGGCCGCCCTGGCCGGCATGGACGAGGTGCCTTCCAGCGCGCTGCAGGAGGTCGAGCCGGACGAGCTGACCGCCACGGCGGCGGACACCGAGCCGGTGGCCGTGGAATTCGGCGAGGATGCGGGGGACGTGTTTGCCGACGAGGAGCTGGAAGCGAGCTGGAAGCCCGCTGCGCCCCCCAGCTTCGTACCCAAGGCATCGGAGGACTTCCCGGTCGATGCCGTGCGCGACCCATTCGTGGGCCCGCACGGCAGCAAGGCCCCGCCGCCGCCGCCGTCCTCCCCGCGCCACACGCTCCAGGAGGTGCTGGAGGATCCCGATACGCTGACGCCGGCGCTGGAGGAAGACCGGCTTATGGGGGGCGACCTGGCCGATGCCGTGCAGCCTCACGAGCTGGAGGATGAGGCGTCTCACGAGGTGCCGGAGGACGATCTGGAGGCCCCGCCCAGCCTTTCCGCGCTGGCCGATCACGCCCTGCGCGCCACGCTGAAGCCCGCCCTGGAGCCGGCCTGGGACGCCGATCTGGGCGACCTGCAGGCGGAAGCCGGGGCAGACGAGGATCTGCTCGGCAGCGAGCTGGGCTCCGAGCCGGGCGGCGAGGAGTGGGGGCAGGGGACGCGCATGGCCGATGCCTTCGAGCCCGTCAGCCTGGCGGCCGAAGCGCCCTCCGCGAGCGTCACGCGCAGCGAGGTCGATGCCCTGCTGAGGGAGCCGGCGGACGCGGGTGCAAGGCCGGCCGCCACGGGCGAGGCGCTGGAATCCATGCTGGGCAGCGGCGCGGCCCCCGCCGGCGGCGATGCCGAGTTCGACAATCTCTTCGCCTCCCTGCAAGAGGAGATCGCCACGAACCCGGGCGAGCGCCTGGATGAGGTGCTGCGCAAGGAACGCATCCGCGACGCCGCGGCGGGGCTGGAGTTCACG
This sequence comes from bacterium, assembly GCA_041477795.1. Taxonomy (GTDB): domain Bacteria; phylum SAR324; class SAR324; order SAR324; family JACQKK01; genus DATFMP01. The sequence continues at coordinate 4,172 of JBGOUY010000281.1, read as the reverse complement.
CTGCCCCAGCACGAGAACACCTTCGCCCGCGCGATGGGCGTCTACGAGCTGCCGGGCGACGGCGAAGGGCCCACCGCCTATCCCGAGGCGCTGCAGGGCAGCGGCGGCCCGGCCCGGCCCGCGCCGCGCGCCGCCAGGGCGGCCCCCGCGCAGCCGGCGCCGGCGGTCCCGGCGGCTTCGGCGGCGGCGCGGGCGGAGACAGCGCTGGGCAGCGCGGCGGGCGTGAGCGCGCTGTCCTTGCTCGACCCGGATATTCGCGCCAAACTGGGCCAACTGCTCGATGAGATCATTTCCATCTCGGTGCGCAAAGCCGTCCAGGAGGAAATGCCCAAAATCATGGAACGCATGTCGAGGAACACCTGATCGGAATGAGCCTGGATCGCTACGACCCTGCCGCCATCGAACTCAAGTGGTACCGATACTGGCTGGATAGGAACCTCTTCGCACCCGCCATGGGCTCCGGGCAGGAGCCCTTCTGCATCGTCATTCCCCCGCCGAACGTCACGGGCTCCCTGCACATGGGGCACGCCTGGGACAATACCGTGCAGGACATCCTGATCCGCTGGGCGCGCATGGAGGGCAAGAACGCGCTCTGGATTCCCGGCACCGACCACGCCGGCATCGCCACCCAGTGGATGGTGGAAAAGCTGCTGCGCGAGCGCGGCACGACCAAGGAGGCGATCGGGCGCGAGGCCTTCCTCAAGCGCACCTGGGAGTTCAAGGAGGAGTCGCACGGCACCATCGTGGGCCAGCTCAAGCGCCTGGGGGTCTCGACCGACTGGAGCCGCGAGCGCTTCACGCTGGACGAGGGGCTCTCGCGCGCGGTGCGGCGGGTGTTCGTGACGCTGTACCGGCAGGGCCTGATCTACCGCGACCTGCGCATGGTCAACTGGAGCCCCGGGCTGCTCTCCGCCATCTCGGATCTGGAGGTGGAGCACCGGGACGTGGACGGGCACCTGTGGCACTTCCGCTATCCCCTCGCGGATGGCTCCGGGCACGTCGTGGTGGCCACCACGCGGCCGGAGACGATGCTGGGCGACACCGCCGTGGCCGTGCACCCGGACGACGCGCGCTACCGCGCCCTGGTCGGCAAAACGGTGCGGCTGCCGCTGGTGGGGCGCGAGATTCCCATCGTCGCCGATGCCTACGTGGATCCGAAGTTCGGCTCGGGCGCGGTGAAGATCACCCCCGGCCACGACCCCAACGACTTCGAGCTGGGCAAGCGGCACGGCCTGCCGGTGATCACGGTGATGAACGAGGACGCCTCGCTCAACGACGAGGTGCCCCCGCCCTACCGCGGGCTGGACCGCTTCGAGGCCCGCAAGCGCGTCGTGGCGGACCTGAAGGCGGCCGGGCTGCTGGAAAAGGTGGAGCCGCACAAGCACGCCCTGGGCTACTGCCAGCGCAGCGGGCAGGTGGTCGAGCCGCGCGTTTCCACCCAGTGGTTCGTCAGGATCAAGCCCCTGGCCGAAAAGGCCGTGGCGGCCGTGGAGGACGGGCGCATCCGCATGGTGCCCGACTACCAGAAGAAGGTGTTCTTCGAATGGATGAACAACATCCAGGACTGGTGCATCTCGCGCCAGCTCTGGTGGGGGCACCGCATCCCCGTGTGGTACTGCGACGCGTGCGGCGCCGTGATCGTCTCGGAGACGGACGTGAGCGCCTGCACGCAGTGCGGCGGGGGGAGCCTGCGCATGGACGAGGACGTGCTGGACACGTGGTTCTCCAGCGGCCTGTGGCCCTTTTCCACCATGGGCTGGCCGGAGGACACGGAGGACCTGCGCACGTTCTATCCCACCGCCGTGCTGGTGACCGGCTACGACATCCTGTTCTTCTGGGTGGCGCGCATGGCCATGCTCGGCCTGTGGTTCATGGGCCGGGAGCCCTTCCACGAGGTGCTGCTGCACGGCCTGCTGCGCGACCAGTACGGCGAAAAGATGTCCAAGACCAAGGGCAATGGCCTGGACCCGCTGGAGATGATCGACCGGTACGGCGCGGACGCCCTGCGCTTCACGCTGGCGGCCGGCACCGTGCCCGGGCGGGACATGAGCCTGCCCGAGGCCAGCATCGAGGGCAATCGCAACTTCATCAACAAGGTCTGGAACGCCACGCGCTTTGTGCTGGGGCACGTGGAGCGCCTGCGCAGCGCGGAGCGGCCCCAGCCCGTGGCCGCGCTGGAGTCCGTCAAGCCGGGGCGCTTCGAGCGCTGGATCCTGGCGCGGCTGTACCAGGTGGCCGAGGAGGTGCGCGGCTACCTGGAGCAGCGCCGGCTCAACGAGGCCTGCCGCGTGCTCTACGGCTTCGTCTGGCACGAGTTCTGCGACTGGTACGTGGAGATCACCAAGCCCGCGCTGATGGGCGAGCTGGGGCCGGATGCGCAGCAGGCGGCGCTGGCCACCCTGCACCACGTGCTGGGCGAGGCGCTCAAGCTGCTGCACCCCGTCATGCCCTTCGTCAGCGAGGAGCTGTGGCACGCCCTGCCGGGCCACGGCGGGGAGGCCCGCGCGGACAGCATCATGATCCAGCCCTACCCGCGCGGGGAGCACCTGGCCGCCCTGCAGCGCAAGGCGGGCGCCTGGGGGCGGGAGCTGGACAGTACCGTGCGCGAGGCCCAGCAGATCATCGACGTGATCCAGACCGTGCGCACCGTGCGCGGCGAGAGCGGCGTCAAGCCGCGCCAGAAGATCGACGTGACCCTGCTCACCGGCGATCCCGCCCTGCGCCGCGCGGTGGAAAGCGAGCAGCCCATGGTCGTCACCCTGGGCGGCATCGGCCGGCTGGACTTCGTCGCCTCGTTCAGCGAGCGCGAGGGCTACGGCCACGGCGTGGGCAACGGCTTCGAGGCGTTCCTCGCGCTGGCCGGGCAGATCGACGTGGATGCGGAGCGCCAGCGCATCGGGCGCGAGGTGGAGAAGACCGAGGCGCGCATCCGCCAGCTCAGCGGCAAGCTGGAGAACCCCGCCTTCCGCGACAAGGCCCCCCCCGCCGTCGTGGCCAAGAGCCGCGAGGAGCTGAGCGCCCTGCAGAGCCAGCTCGCCAAGCTCAACGAATCGCTGACGCAGCTTCCGGCGAGCTAGCACTCAGTTGAGTAAGTTCGCATAAGATGGTTTGAGTGCGGTTTGGCGGACGATAGCCTTGCGCCATTCGAAGGGCGCGGCCTTTGGATTGTAGGCGGCAATGAACCGGTCGATGGCTTGGCGAAGTTGGTCCACGTGGGTGAAGCTGGCGCCTCGCAGCGCGCCGCGCGACAGGACGGAGAACCAGACTTCGATTTGGTTCATCCAGGAGGCGTGAGTCGGTGTGAAATGGAAGTGGATGTTGGGGTGCTTGTCGAGCCAGCCGCCGGTTTTGGTCTTGTGGATGTTGAGATTGTCCAGGATCACGTGCATCTCCCGGCCGGGAAACTCGGCAATCACGCGGTTCATGAAGTGCAGGAAATCGACCCGGCGTCTGCGCTTGTAATGTCCGGCCTGGACTTGACCGGTCACGACGTTCAGGGCCGCGAACAGGGTGGAGGTTCCGTGGCGCTTGTACTCATGAGAAAACCCGGTGACCGCCCGGCCGTTGGGCAGCTTGAGATAGCCTTGCGCGCGTTCCAGGGCCTGGATGTGGGGCTTCTCGTCCACCGAGAGCACCAGCGCGTTTTCGGGCGGGTTCAAGTACAAGCCAACGACGTCCGCGGCCTTTGCGGCAAATTCGGGATCGGTGCCGATGCACCAGGAGCGACGCCGCTGCAACTGAATGCCGCGCTGGCGCAGGATGTTGTGCACTTGATGCTTGGGCACGTCGCCAAGTGCTTCGGCGATCAACCGCCCATTCCAAGTCGCGTAGCCGGAAGGCGGGGGTTGCTCCAAACGCGCCAAGACGCGCTTTTCCGCCGGCTCTCCATAGCGCACCGGCTGCCCCGAGCGCGGTGCGTCCCGCAACCCGGCCAGGCGATCCTTGGCAAACCGCATGCGCCACTTGCTCACGGTCGCTGCTGTCACCCCTTGCTCCTTGGCGATCTGCGTCGTGGCGTCGCCTTTAGCCGCAGCCAGCACGATGCTGGCCCGCGCAACGAGTCTTTGCTCGGTACTACCGCCGCGCATCAGACGTTCAAGTGCGCTGCGCTCGTCCTCGGAGAGAACGATGGGAGTGGCTTTCTTGCTCATGCCACTCCCGTACCATATGCT
>JBGOUY010000288.1:0-5486 GCA_041477795.1 bacterium | reverse complement strand
TGCGTTGCTGCATGGCCTGGAAGATGCGCTCGAGGTCGCCCCGCAGCTGGGCGGCGTTCTCCGCCGGGTTGGCGCCCACAGGCTTCGACACGAAATCCGACGCGCCGGAAGTCAGCCCCTCGATGGTGATGTCGGCGCTGCGCGAGTTGACTCCGCTCACCAGCACGACGGCGATGCGCGGATACTCGGCGCGGATCGCCTTGAGCACCTCGATGCCGTTCATGTCCGGCATCTCGATGTCCAGCAGGACAAGGTCCGGAGCGAAGAGCGGGATCTTCTTCAGCGCGATGGCGCCCGACGGTGCCGTCTCCACCTGCGTGGGCACCGGCGTGGCTTCGACCGCCCTGGAAAGGATGCGTCGGTACAGTGAATTGTCATCGACGATGAATACCCTGAGGGGCTGCTGCATGGGGTCTCGTTGAGCGGTTCGCCTTTTTCGTTGGCTGCGGCCTGCTCCTGCGTCCGGCGCGCATCCGTCACCCGATCCGGTGGCCGCAAGGTACCGCGCGGCGGCGCGCCAAGTGCCGCGCTCCCGCGCGATGCGCAGATCGGCTTGGCGATGACGGCCAGCAGAACGGGCCCGGCACAGGGGGCCGAGCTGGTGACCCCAGCGGCGGTCACAGATCCCGACGGCAAGCGGCCCCGAAGATCATTCGGTCGACTGTCTTCGCCATTGGGTTATACGAAAAGGCGACGGATTAGGTTTCACTCTTCTTCGGCAGCACGCTGCGCGTCGGGTTTGGCACGCAGCATGCCGCGTGGGACGTCCCTTGGCCGGCTGCGGGTCGCAGCGGCCTTGGCCGGGGGCAGAACCTTTTGGCGCGCAGATGCGTATCACCAGCGTTGGCTCGGATCGGACAGCACCTGGTGGCTGCCCGCCACTTCCCGTGCCGGTGACAGCGCCGGAGGGCAATTGCACGACTGGGAGAACCGTACCGCTATGGATACCAACGCAAACGCGCCAGAGACCCTGTACAGCAAGCTGGGCGGCGATGGCACCGTGAAGGTGCTGGTGGAAGAATTCTACCGGCGCATCCTGGCCGATCGAGAACTGGAGCCAGTCTTCGCCGGGGTGGACATGGGCCGGCTCAAGCGTCACCAGGCCCTGTTCATTTCGCAGGCTCTCGGCGGCCCGAAGCGCTACAACGGCCGGGACCTGGCCGAGGCGCATCGGGATCTGCACATCACCGACTCGCAGTTCGATCGCGTCGCCTTCCACCTGGACGCCGCCATGGAGCACCTGGGCGTGGGCCCGGAAGATCGCCGCGTCGTGGTGGATCTGGTGGGCACCTTGCGCGAGCAGGTGGTGTCTGACGCGCCGCGCGATCAGCGGCCCGCCCCGGCCCGGCCCAGCGCGCAGCCGGCCGCTCAGGCACGGCCCGTCGCGCAGCCGGCCGTTCAGGTACGGCTCGTCGCGCAGCCGGCTGCCGCCAGCCTCTATGACAAGCTGGGTGGCGAAGCGACGATCAAGGCCGTGGTGGAGGAGTTCTACCGGCGCATCCTGGCCGATGCCCGGCTGGCGCCGATCTTCTCCGGTGCGGACATGGGCAGCCTGAAGCGTCACCAGGCCCTGTTCATCTCGCAGGCCCTCGGCGGACCCAAACAATACGACGGCCGCTCCATGTACGAAGCGCACGCACACCTGGAGATCACGGAGGGGCAATTCAACGCGGTCGCCTCGCACCTGGTGGGCACGCTCAAGCACTTCAGGGTGGGCCAGTCGGACATCGATACCGTGCTGGGTGCCATCGCTCCCCTCAAATCGCAGATCGTGGTGGATCACTTCCGGCGTTGGCTGCGGGCGGGTTAGCGGAGTTCCCGCCCGTCCGGCCCTGCCCTCTGCGTTCGGGGGGTCCCCGCAAGCGCACCCAGCCGACGGCGCCGGCGCGCGAACGCTCTCTTTGCCGTGGGAGCGCAAGCGCCAGGCGCCGTTGTGGCGGTGGGCACGCCTCCACAGCCAGCCCTGCGGCCAGCCGCGCCGCCTCTCAGCGCGGCCTGGCAATCAGCGCGTCGTCCACCGAGCGGTAGGGGAAGCACTTCAGCGTGGAGACCGGCGAGCAGTTATAGACCGCCACCCCCATCTCCTTGAGCTTGGCCGCCACGCGTTCGAACGACTGGCGCATCTTGGCGTATACGTCCGGCCGGTCCCGGTCCTGGAGCGCGCGGCTGCCGAAGAAGTGGCTCTGCCGGGCCGTGTTCCCCAGGTCCAGGCCCAGGTAGTAGATCTCCCGAAAGCCCATGAAGACGGCAATCTGCAGGGCGAAGTAGGCGGTGGTGTAGCCGGAAAAGGCCCCCTGCTCCAGGTCCAGGCTGAATCCGTCGGTTCCCAGCAGCGGCACCTCGGTGCCGTAGGAATTGCCTTTCAGCGTGAACAGCCCCTCTACCTCCAGCAACTCCAGGTGCAGCTCGTGCAGCTTGCGTGAGTCCATGATGGCGGCGTAGTGGGAGTGCGGGAACTTGAGCAGCGCGTCATTGACCGTCAGGGTGATCTCGCCGCGCAAGCGCTCCGTGGGCACGTCCAGCAGCGAGGGACCCGAGGCCACGATGAACAGCCGCTTGCCGCGGTGGCGATTGCGATAGTAATCGAGCGAGCCGCGCTGGGGCAGGCCGAGCAGGTTTTCCTTGAGCGCCCCACCTTGCACCTGGCCCGCCCCCGGCCGATAGGCGGCCAGGTAGGCGCTGAGGGCTTCGGGCAGCCGTGCCGGCTCGGCCGAGGCCAGCACGGAGGGGTGCGGTGCGGCGGCCGGCTCCTCGCCGATCAGAACGATGGGCAGGTGCGGATGCTGGCGAACGATCTCGCCCAATAGCCGCTCCTGTCCCGCCGCCGCCGCATCCAGCAGCACCATGTCGAACGGGGCCAGTTTCTGGGCGATCGCCGCGTGGAACTGCTGGTGGATGAACTGCACGGCGACGTGCTCGGGCCACGGCGCCGATCCGACCGACTCGAAGATGGCGTTGTTGCCGGAAACGGCCGCCACGGAGCACCCGCGCCGCTCCAGGCGCTTGCTGTAATCCGGCGCGGTGATCAGGCGGCGCAGCACGGGGGGCACCAGCGCCTTGCGCTCCTGCTCGATCCGCCCGGCCAGGGCCGCGAGCGGCTCATCGCGCTGCGTCCACTGCGCCCCCGCAGCCAGCTCCCGCACGAGCGCAGAGAGGAACGGGGGGCCGCTCGCCGGCAGGGGAAACTCCACCTCGATCGACAGCTCGCGCAAGGCAGGCGAGAGCATGAACTGCAGCAGGTGCAGCACCAACAGGCTTCCCAGCCCCCGCCCCCGCACGTAGGGGGCGACCATGAGGTTGTGGATCACCGCCGACTTGCGCTCGCCCGTGTTGACGCGGAAGTGGAAGAAGCTCAGGGCCAGCGGCACGCCATCCGCGCAGATGGCCAACGCGCGGCAATCCGGATTGCGGCCGATCTGGTGCATGAGCGGATGCTGCATGGGGTGGCGCACGCGGCTGGAGAAAAAGCTGCGCCCCGCGTGAGCCAGGCATGCCTCAGCGGTGAGGTCCACAAGGTCCAGGCGCACCGGGATGCGCTCAATGGTCAAGACGGGCTGATCGACCATGGTCTACAGCCGCTCCGCGTCCAGGGTGATGAACTTCACCAGCTCACGCCGGAAGGTATATGCGAGGTGCAATCCGTAAGCGGTGTGCAGCAGAGACGGATAGGAGTACTCCCCCGGTACGGTCTCCAGGTCGCCCAGTTTCTCCCACTCGATCCCGCCGCTGTCCGAGCGCGCCAGGCTGAGCGGGTAGCGGTGGCGTTCCGAATCGTTGTAGGCGCAGATCAGGCGCGTCTCGTCGAGCCGCACCACGTCCAGGCCGGAGTTGGGATTCGGCAAGGTCGTCGGGAAGGCCCGCGACCAGGTGGCGCCCCGGTCCATGGAGTAGCTGAGGTGGATCCGGTTGGGGTCGCGAGGATTGCGCAGGAAGCAGCGAAACTCCACCGCGCTCATCGCCACCAAGGTCGGGTGGATCAATCCGCCCGGCGCGCTGATGGTCTCGGACAGCCGGCCGCTGCCGGTCGTCAGATTGTGCTCCCAGATGCCGCTCACCAGCGACGCCTCCTGGTAGACCGGCAAGTACACCACGGCCCCGCGCAGGATCGGGCGGCCCCGCACCAGCCAGCCGCGCGCCAGGGGCACCACCTCCTTGGTCAGGTAGCCCTCTTCCAGCTCCCGCCACACCAGGTGCACGATCTCCCCGTCGTGCCAGTAGGCCTTGGTGCGCACATACCACAGGTGCAGGGAGCCGCTCTCATCGCGCGCGAAGACCGAGTTTCCCATCGAGTATCCGACGTCCGAGACCAGGTCCCGGATCGGGGCCCAGTGACCTGTCGCAGGATTGTGGATCGCACAGAGAATCTGCACGTCCTTGCCCCACTCCCGCGAGCCGGCAAACCAGACGACGATCAGGCGCTGGCCGTCCAGATCCGCCACGTACGGAGCGTGGGACATCGGATAGCGCGGCTGCGCTGGGATCAGCAGCTGCTCGCTGCGGACGGCTTCCAGTGCGGCGTTCATGCCCTCCCACAGGGACGGAATCGATGACGGGGCACCCACCGTGGCTGGGCGCCGGACCAGTCCAGGGGGATCGCGGCGCATGTTTCGACGCCCCGCCTGGCCTGAGCGCGAAGCCCGCGGCGGCTGCGCAACACGGCGCCCGCTCACCGCCGCCGTGACCATGAATTGGAACGACAGCCGCGCTGCAAGGTTCTGTGGGAGTGGCGCGTTCATACGCGCGCGGCCCGTCATCCACGGTTCCGGCAACGCCCGGCTCCACTGCGGGCTTCATCGTCGAGTCGTTGACACCTAAGCCACCCACAGGAACTTCTGCCGGGTCATGCAATCCAGCCTGCACCCTGCGGGCGTGGAGACGAGCGGGACCACGACAACACCGGCCTGTGCAGTGGACAGGTGCCTGTACCCTGGGGCGCAAGCGATCGAGTGAGCAGCGGAGATCCACCGACCTTGCGTGTACCGCCAGATCCGCGGTTGCTCCCAAGCGATGGGGTCGCCAGCCCTCGCCTTCACCGGGTCCCTGCCGGCAGTCCTTCGACGCTCGGGTATCCGATGTGCGGATGCCCGCAGGACCCGCAGCGAGTGTGAGGCTCGCTGGAGACCCGTTTGCGCGGTGCTGCCCCCTGCAGAGTCAGCTTGGGCGGGAATGTGTGGGAAGCCGCGGGCGGGCGGGCGGTGCGGGCCGCCATCGGCGATCCGATAGCGCGCTATCCATCGGTCTCGATCAGCAAGACCAAGGCCCTGCCATCTCAGCAGGCCGCAAGGCAGGCGGCACGGGTGCAGTGGCGCACCCGGTCGCCTAACTGACGGACTTGAGCGCCGTGCGGGGGGCCCCGGACGATTTCGGCCGGCGCCCGGCGCGTATCAGTGCACAGGCTTGCGCGCCTGGATGCTGGCGGCGCGTACCGGACTTGCGGCTGCGCCTACCGTGGGCGAGGAGTCACAGGCGGGCGTCGGGGTCGCGGC
>JBGOUY010000358.1:0-3893 GCA_041477795.1 bacterium | reverse complement strand
GGCGCTGGGCGGCGCCCGCGCGCGCCTGCTCGGCGCGGATGCGCCCCGCCTCCGCCTCGCGCAGGCGCTGCTCCAGCGCGTCCAGCTCCAGCGTGCGGTCCTGCATGAAGGGGCGCCGCTCGTGCTGCGCCTGCTCCAGGGCCGCGATCTCGTCCAGCAGCGCCAGGGCGGCCTCGCAGCGCTGGCGCTCGGCGATGTGCCCCTGCAGCTCCACCTCCTCGGCCAGCGCGGTTTCCTGCCCCTTGAGCAGCCCCAGCCGCGCCGCCAGGCCCTTCAGCTCGGCGCGCGCGGTGCTCTGGTGGTCCAGCCTGGAGAGAATCTCGTCCCGCCGCGCCTGCAGCGTCTCCAGGCGCTCCTCCGCCTCCTCCCGCTCCCTGGCGAGCTTGCTGCGCTGGCGCATGTGGGCATAGCTGCCCTTGTCCGAGGCGAGCTGCTCGAAGGTGTCGATCAGGTTGCGCGGGTCGATCCCGCCGGCGAAGAGGGACTTCTTGACGCCGTTGAGCCAGTCGCCGTCCAGGTCCACGCGCACGTTGCCTGCGGAGACGGCGAACAGGTTCATGAATTCCGCGTCGGACATGTCCGGCGGTTCGCCGACCCAGTCCAGCCGCACGTCCGTGTCGTCCCCGTAGCGGGCGTAGAGGGCCTGATTGACCTTGCCGCGCTTGTCCGGGCGGAAGGTGTGCAGGCGGATCGCGTCGAAGAGCGTGCTCTTGCCGCTCTGGTTGGAGCCGCCGAACACGGTGACGGCGCCCAGGGCGAAGCTGCGGTCCTGGAACAGCCCGAAGCGCCGGATGTGAATCGCCCGCAGCATGGTGCGCCCGCTGGTCGGCAGGTTGCGTAAAAACCACAAGCGGCGAGGGAGCAAGCCCCCTCGCGCTCCCCTTATGGGTTTGCGCGGCTGCTTTGCAGCCGCGCAAAAGCTTGATGTCAAAGGGGTGCAGGGGGCGGTGCTCCCTGCCAGGGGTTCGGGGGCGGCGCCCCCGAAAGCCAAGACCCCATTCGTCACATGCCCCCTTTACAGCTCGAGCCGCTGGTGGATCTGCTCCAGCGCCAGCCGCCGCGTGCGTTCCAGCAGCGCCGCCTCCTCCGCCTCCCCGGCGGCCTGGGCCTGCGCGTAGCGCGGGCGCCAGAGCGCATCGAAGGAGCGCACGAGGGGATGGTCGCGCAGGCGCTCGGCCTCCACGATGTCCGTCAGCACCGCATCGAAGCGCCGGAAGTTGGCCGCGCGGCGCTGCAGCAGGCGCTGCAGGGCCTCGGCCTCCGTGCGTCGCGCCACGAAGCCGGAGAGCTCCACGCGCAGCCAGTCCTGCGGCCCGTGACCGGCCTCCAGCGCGGCCAGCAGCGCCTCGGGCGAGTCGTAGCCCAGCGGGGCGCCCCGCTCGTCCAGCGGCACCTGCACGACGCGGTACACCCCCGCGGCCTGGATCGCCACCGGCTCGGTGCGCACGCCCGCATCGTCCAGCACGGCCAGCGTGGCCTGGCGCGGCCCCGTCTCGCCCTTGCGCCACACGCGGCCGGAGCCCGGGTAATGGGCCACGCAGGCGCCCTGGCTGGCCTCCCCGCGGGCGTGGATGTGCCCCAGCGCCGCGTAGTGCAGCCCCAGCCGCGTGAACAGGTCGCGCTCGATGAAGGCGTGCTCGGCCTCCTCGCTCTGGCCCGTGTACGTCATGCCGTTGACGACGCCGTGCAGCAGGCCCACCCGCCAGCGCCGCTCCCGCGCGGGCGGCGCCCACTCGGGGTACTCGCCGTAGCTGCGCTGGAAGGGCACGGCGAGGAACTCGGCGTCCAGGTCGGGCGGCAGCAGCCGTTCGTAGGGCGTGCGCAGCGCGAGGCGGAAGCCGGGGGCGGCGCCCTGCGCCAGCGGCGCCAGCGTGGCCGGCGCGCGGCCGCCGGACAGCTCGTGGTTGCCCGGGATCATCAGCAGCGGCAGCGCGCCCAGCTCGCGCAGGTAGTCGTGGAAGTCCCCCGCCAGCGCCAGCGCATCCTCGTGACTGTCGAACACGTCCCCGCAGAGCAGCCAGGCGTCGGCCTGCAGGCGGCGGCAGTGGTAGATCAGCTCCTCCAGCACGGAGAAGCCGTAGCTCCGCTCGGCCTGCGAGAGGTGCAGATCGGCGCTGTGGAACAACCGGAGGGTCATGCGCACATCCTGTGCTGAGCCGGCCACGGTGCTGGTCACGCTGCCGCCAGGCCGGGTGCATCCTGCGTTGCGGGGGCGCGGGAACCGGTGTAGCGTAGCCGGCAGCCGTTCCCAGCGCGGCGTCGTTCCCGGCAAGACACCGCGGCAGGGTCCCGCCCCTGCCTGCTGTTGTAGCAGAAGCGCCCGGAACGTTTAACCCCTTTCTCGTCCCGGCCCCGGCCTCCGGGCAGCCGCACGCCCGCAAACGGCCCACGCCCCGACCGCACGCAGCCTCCTTACGTCAAGCGACCATGCCGTCCGTATCCAACCGCACGCGCGGCCTCGGCACCGAGCACGCCTTCGTCGTGCTGGCCGAGGTCAACCAGCTCATCGCACAGGGCCGCGACATCATCAGCTTCTCCATCGGCCAGCCGGACTTCATCACGCCGGTGAACATCCGCGAGGCGGCCAAGCGCGCCATGGACGCCGGCAAGACCGGCTACACCGCCTCCGCCGGCATCCCCGAGCTGCGCACGGCCGTGGCGGACTACCTGCACCGCACGCGCGGGCTGGATTACAGCGCGGACGACATCACCGTCGCCGGCGGCGCCAAGCCCTTCATCATGTACACGATCCTGGCCGTGACGGATGCGGGCGCGGGGCACGAGGTGCTCTATCCCGCGCCGGGCTTCCCCATCTACGAGAGCCAGATCACCGCCTGCGGCGCCGTGCCCGTGGCCCTGCCCCTGCTGGAGCGCGAGGCGTTCTCCTTCGACCTGGCCGAGCTCAAGGCCAAGCTCAGCCCCCGCACGCGCCTGCTGATCCTCAACTCGCCGCACAACCCCACGGGGCGCACGCTGAACCGGGACGAGCTGGCCGCCATCGCCAAAGTGCTGGCGGATTACCCGGAGTGCTGGGTCTTCTCCGACGAGGTGTACTCGCGCATGGTGCACGATGGGGAGTTCACCTCCATCGCACAGTTGCCGGGCATGCGGGAGCGCACCGTGCTGCTGGACGGCGCCTCGAAGAGCTACGCCATGACCGGCTGGCGCCTGGGCTACGCGGCCAGCAAGCAGCTCGCGCCGTACTTTTCCACCTGGATCACCAACACGGAGTCCTGCGCCAGCTCGATCACCCAGTGGGCCGGGGTGGAGGCGCTCACCGGGCCGCAGGAGGAGCACGTGCGCATGATGGAGAGCTTCACGCGGCGCCGCAACCTGATCTGCGAGGGCCTCAACTCGCTGCAGGGCATGAAGACCCTGCGGCCGGGCGGCGCGTTCTACGTCTGGCCCAACGTGACCGAGCTTTGCGCGATGACCGGCGCGGCCAGCGCGGAGGCCCTGCGCAAGCGCTGGCTCTACGAGGCCGGCGTGGCCGTGCTGGCGGACAGCCAGTTCGGCAAGCCCGTGCCGGGCCAGGGCCACCACGTGCGCTTCTCCTACGCCACCTCCGAGGCCAACATCGAGCAGGGCCTGGAGCGCCTGCGCGCCTGGATCGCCAAGGCCAGGCGCTAGCCGCAGCGCACCAGCGCGCGAACGAACGGCGCGGCGCCGGCCCGTCCGTTCGCCGCGCGCCCGCGGATGGGGTACAGTGGCCGGCAGTTCCCACCGCCGTCATTGCCGCTCCCCCTCACCCGGCGCAATGGACGCTTCCAAGCCCGCGCCGCCGCCCGGCGCCGCAGCCACCGTCGCCGCGCCCGCCGCCACGAGCCCGCCCGCTCCATCCGCAGCCGCGCCCGGCCCCGTGGCGCCGCTGGCGCGCCAGCGCAGCGATGCCT
>JBGOUY010000331.1:0-4370 GCA_041477795.1 bacterium | reverse complement strand
CGAGGCCCCGCGCCTGATCCACCTGCGCGGGCGACGCCTGCAGGTGCGGCTGGCCGTGCACGACCGGGACGGCAACCGCGCCCTGCAAAGCTTCGAAGAGTTGCTCGCCGCGGGCTACCGGCCCTCCGTGGACGACGTGCCGGCGCTGCTGGACGAGCTGCTCGCGGGCGCCGCGCCCGAGGCGGCTGCGTCCCTGCGCGTGTCCATGCTGGTGCGCATCCTGGCGGGCTTCCGCCAGGCCCGCGACCAGCGCGGCATGGACCGCTGCTATGGCTGGATCGAGGAAGCGCAGGAGCAGGTGGGCGACGAGCGGCGCCTGCTGCAATACCTCAAGAATCACCTGGAGATCCGCAAGGTGCTGGGCGACGTGCCCGGCCAGCTCGAGCTGATCGACCAGCTCGGCAACCGCTGCTACCGCCTCGGGCTCACCGAGGAGGCCAAGCTCTACTACGAGATGGGCCTGCGCGTGCGCGCCGAGGCCGAGGGCGGCGACGCCCAGCCCCCCCGTCCCGGCGGTACCGCCCGCGAAGGGTAGGCACGCCCGCACGCACCCGCCCACTGCCGCCATGATCGACCACCTGACTCTGCTCGTCTCGGACTTCGACCGCGCGCTGGCCTTCTACCGCGCCGCGCTGGCCCCGCTGGGGTACGCCGTCGTGATGCAGTTCACCCGCGCGCAGATGCCCGACCTGCCTGCGCCCGCCTTCGCCGGGCTCGGCGCGAAGGGGAAGCCGGACTTGTGGCTGCGCGCGGCCGACGGCCTCATCGCGCCGACACACGTGGCCTTCGCCGCGCCGGAGCGGGCCACCGTGGATGCGTTCTACGCCGCCGCGCTGGCCGCCGGCGCCCGCGACAACGGCCCGCCGGGCCTGCGCCCGCAGTACCATCCGCACTACTACGGCGCCTTCGTGCTGGATCCGGACGGCTACAACATCGAGGCCGTCTGCCACAAGGCGCCCTCGGCCGCGCGCGGCCGGCCGCCGCCCCGCCTCCCGTCTCCCCCGCCGACGCGCGGCGCCTCGTTGACGCGTCACGGCGCACGCCGTAACGGATCGGTCGGAGCGGGACCTCATCCCCCCAACCCCCCTGCTCCGCTAGGCAGAGCAGGGGGGCTGCCTGGCTGCGCAGATCCGCTTGCAATGAGCCTTGCAGCCCCTCCCTTTGCAATGAGCCTTGCAGCCCCTCCCTGCCGTGAGCCCCGCTTGCGGGGCGAACCAATAGCTCAGGGGGAGGGGCGGCACGCCGCCAGAGGCGGCGTGCGGGGTGGGGTCCCACGACGAGACCAAGCGACTTTGCTCTTCCCCCGCTGACCCGCGGCGCCTCGTTGACGCGTCACGGCGCACGCCGTAGGTTGACGGATTGAGGCGCGGCAGGACGCGCCCGCCCCCTTCCCTCCGCAATGGACGGCACGAGCGACGGCACCCATGGCAATGCTGAGACACGATCATCTCAATCCGGAGTCGCCGCTCTATCGGCTGCGACACTCCTTTGCGCACGTGCTGGCGCGGGCCGTGCTGGAGCTGCGCCCCAGCGCCAGGCTGGGCTATGGCCCGCCCACCGAGCACGGCTTCTTCTACGACTTCGAGCTGGACCCGCCCCTTAGCACGGACGACTTCCCGGAGCTGGAAAAGCGCATGCGCCGGATCATCGGCGCCAACGACCCATTCGTGCGGGCGGAGTACGCGGCGCCGGAGCTGATCGCGCGCTTCGAGGCGGAGGGCGCGCGCTACAAGGCGGACATGGCGCGGGACTTCCACGCCCAGGGCGAGCGGACGCTGAGCCTGTACACCATCGGCTCCTTCACCGACATGTGCAGGGGCAACCACGTGGACGCCACCGGCAAGCTGCCTGCGGACGGCTTCCAGCTCGACTCCATCGCGGGCGCCTACTGGCGCGGGGACGAGCAGAACCCCATGCTGCAGCGCATCTACGCGCTGGCCTTCCCGGACAAGAAGGCGCTCAAGGCCTTCCTCGCGCAGCGCGAGCTGGCCAAGGAGCGGGATCATCGCAAGCTCGGCCAGCAGATGGGCCTGTTCACCATCTCGGAAAGCGTGGGCAAGGGCCTCGTGCTGTGGATGCCCAACGGCACGGTGATCCGCGACGAGCTGGAGAACCTGGCCAAGGAAATGGAGTTCCGCTACGGCTACCAGCGCGTGGCCACCCCGCACATCACCAAGGGCGAGCTGTACGAGGCCACCGGGCACCTGCCCTACTACGCGGCCAGCATGTTCCCGCCCATGGTCGGGGAGGACGGCACGTACTACCTCAAGCCGATGAACTGCCCGCACCACCACATGATCTTCAAGGCCCAGCCGCGCAGCTATCGCGACCTGCCGCTGCGCCTGGCCGAATACGGCATGTGCTACCGCTACGAGCAGTCCGGCGAGCTTTCCGGCCTGCTGCGCGTGCGGGCGATGGCCATGAACGACGCGCACATCTACTGCACGCCCGAGCAGACCAAGGACGAGTTCATCCGCGTCATGCAGCTGCACCAGTTCTACTATGAGAAGTTCGGGCTCTCGGACTACTGGATGCGGCTCTCCCTGCCGGACCTGAACACGGGCGGGAAGTACGTGGGCGGTCGCGAGGTGTGGGAGCAGGCCGAGCGCATCGTCAGCGAGGCGATGGAGGTCGTCGGCATCCCCTTCGAGGCGGTGCCGGGCGAAGCCGCGTTCTACGGGCCAAAGATCGACTTCCAGGTGCGCAACGTGATCGGGCGCGAGGAAACCGCGTCCACCAACCAGCTCGACCTGATCATGGCCGAGCGGCTGGACCTGAGCTACGTGGGCGCGGACAACCGCCCGGCGCGCCCCTACATCATCCACCGCGCGCCGCTGGGCACCCACGAGCGCTTCGTGGCCTTCCTGATCGAGCACTACGGCGGCGTCTTCCCCACCTGGCTGGCGCCCGAGCAGGTGCGCGTGCTGCCCGTGGCGGAGAGCTGCAACGCCTATGCGCACAAGGTGACGGCGCTCTTGCGCGACCGGCTCGTGCGGGCGCAGGTGGACGCGTCATCGGACACGCTGGCCAAGAAGGTGCGCATGGCGCAGACGGACAAGGTGCCCTCCCTGCTCGTGGTGGGCGAAAAGGAGCAGGCCGACGGCACGGTCACCTGGCGCCGCCACGGCTCCCGCGAGCAGGTCACGCTGGCGCTGGATACGGCGCGCGATCAACTCCTGGCGGAGATCCACGACCGCATCGACTGGCGCACGGGCAAGTAGGCCGCGCCAGGCGCCTCCACCTCCTGCTGATGCCGAGCGACGCATGGGCTGGCTGATCGGGATCGCCGCGGTGATGCTCGCCGCGCACCTGTACTTCCGCTACGGCGCGCGGCGGCTGGAGCGGAAGCGGAGCGGGGCGGCGCAGGCGCCGCCCGAAAGCGCGCGGCGCGACGACTAGCGGTACACGCCCAGGCCCGCGCCGATTTCCGAGGCGGTGAAGTCGCCACGCTTGGTGGGAATCTTGGCGTATAGCGAGAAGATCGGCCCAAAGCCCCCCTGGCGCGGGTCGAAGCAGCAGGCGAGGCCGAACGAGTAGAAATCGTTGGAGAAGGGCAGCTTGCGCGTCACGCCCGTGCCGCCTCCCGCCGGCACCTGGGAAAATTCCATCGACCCCTCCTCCTTGCCGTAGCCCAGGAAGAGCCAGCGCAGCGGATTGACGAGGACGCTCACGGTGCGCGAGGTGCGGCGCAGGGAGATCAGGTAGACGTCGTCGGCCGTCGTGCCGGGGGTCTGGTTGACGTCCGCCAGGGCCCCCACGTTGGCCTGGCCCTCGTTGAAGCCCACGTTCAGGCCCCAACTGCCGTAGCTGATGCCGATCGAAGGCCCGGCGCTCCTGAAGCTCGACGGCGTGGCAGCCGACAGGCCCTTCACCTCGTTGGTCGCCGTCGGCTGCGCCGCGTCCAGCGTGACCTTCGAGACGCCGTACCATAGCCCGAAGCCCACCGCATCCTTCGATCCACCCACGCTCGAGAAGAGCCCGCTCCCGTAGTTGCCCAACTGCGCGTGCGCGAGCGGAGCAAAGCCGGTGAGCACCAGCAGCAGGACGAGCGCGGGAAAACAGGCTACCCGCAGCGATCGCATCGGCGGCACCTCGTCGTGCAGAGGATCGGGACGGAATTCGTCCGAATTCCATCCTTAATGCAAGACGCGTGCGAAGCGATCTGCGGGCCGGCGCGCGGGCCAGGTTCTGTTTTGAAACGGCCTCAAGCTGGCCCTAGCCAGCCAATGCATGTCATTCCGAGCGCAGCGTGCTCCGTTGAAAACCCTTTTCGTTGCGGTTCATTCATGAGAACAATGGCATTGCGAGTCCTCGGGACATGGAGGTCCTGTTATGCGCGCAATGACCAAGTCTCCGTTGCGGCTGGCTCG
>JBGOUY010000137.1:0-10940 GCA_041477795.1 bacterium | reverse complement strand
CTGCTGGGGGCGACCCACCTGTACCTGATGATCCTGCTGATGGCGGGGCTGATCGGCGCGGCCAACAACCTGTGGCACCCGCCCGCGGTGGCCATGCTCTCGCGCCACTACCCGCAGCGGCGCGGCTTCGCGCTGTCCATTCACGCCACGGGCGCCAGCCTGGGCGACATGGCCGGCCCGCTGGCCGCCGGCGTGCTGCTGCTGGCGTTCAACTGGCAGGGCGCGGCGGCGCTCTCCACCCTGCCCGTCTATGCCATCGCCGCCTACTTCTGGCTGGTGGTGCTGCCGCGCGAGGATACCCCCGCGGCCGCCGCGGGCGCGCACCGCACGGGCGGCCTGTACCTGCGCGGGCTGTGGCAGCTCCTCAGGCGCCGCACCGTCTCCCTGCTCTGCCTGCTGGCCGCCGTGCGCGGCATGGCCCAGACGGGCCTCACGGTGTTCCTGCCGCTCTACCTGGCCGACGTGCTCAAGGTGAGCCCGCTGGTGGTGGGCGGCACGGTGATGGCGACCCAGCTCGGCAGCGCCGTGATGTCCCCGGTCTCCGGGCACCTGGGCGACCGCTTCGGGCCGCGCCCGGTGCTGATGGCCGGCCTTTCCGCCACCACGGTGGTCATCGTCGCGCTGACCTTCATCCGCGTGCCGGTGGTGTTCGTGGCGGCCGTCTCGCTGCTGGGCTTCCTGCTTTATTCCGTGCGCCCCGTCATGCTGGCCTGGCTGATGGACCTCTCGCCGGCGGAGCTGCGCGGCTCGTCCACCTCGGTCATGTTCGCCGGGCAATCGGCCCTCGCGGTGATCATGCCCCTGCTGGGGGGAGCGGTGGCGGACCGCTACGGGCTGTTGGCCGTGTTCTACCTGATCACGGCCGTGCTGCTGCTGGCCAACGGCCTGCTGCTGCTGATCCCGCGCGACGACGGCCCCGCCCACGGCACCGTGCATTAGCGGCGCCGTGCATTAGCGGCGCAGCGCATGAGCAGGTGCGCGCTGCAGCGGCACGATTGCGGCACCGGGGGCGACCCCACCCGCCGTGCGGAGCCGGCTGCAGGAGCGGCCATGCTTTCTTGACCTGCATCAAGGCGGCGCTGCCTCGGATCGCTACACTTAACGCAAAAGGCGGCCTGCGGAGAGGGGTACCTCGCACTTGCCGCGGTCAGGTTGTGCCCGCGCGGCAAAAGTTGCCGCGCGGATCCCCGTACGACCCATCACGCTCCAGCCGGGGAACCGTCCCATGGCGAAGCTGTCCCCCGTCTCCCGCGGTCAGCCGATAGCGCTGGATTGCCTGGCTTGTCCGACCCGCTGGAGCGCCGAGTGGGCCGTGCTCCCCGACGAGCAGATGGCGGAGATCAACGCCAACAAGACCACGCGCCGCTATCCGCGCGGCGTCTTCATCTACAGCCAGGGCCAGCCCTGCACGGGGGTCTATTGCATCGCCTCGGGCACCGCGGCGGTGCGCCGCGCCGAGCCCTCGCTGCCCGCCGTGCTGGTGCGCCTGGCCTTCGCCGGGGAAACCCTGGGCTACCGCAGCGCGCTGGACGAGACCCTGCGCGCGTCGGACGCCAAGGCGCTGGAGCCCTGCGTGATCTGCCACGTCGAGGTCACCCTGCTGCACCGCATGCTGCGGCGCCATCGCGCCCCGCTGCAGCGCTTCCAGACCCACATCGCCGTGGACCTGGACCAGACCGAAGCCGATCTGGCGCAGGTGGCCTGGCTGCCGGTGCGAGGCCGTGTGGCGCGTCTGATCGTCGGCCTCGTGGAGCGCGCGCGCGGCGTCGACACTCCCACCGGCCAAAACGGGCCCTGCGAGGTCGCCCTGCCCATGACGCGGCGCGACATGGCCGAGCTGCTCTGCACGCGGCCCGAGACCCTCACACGCGCCCTGCAGGCCCTCGAAGACGACGGCCTGCTGCGCAATGCGGGGCACCGGCTCGCCATCCCCAGCCTCTCGCGCCTGCGGGCCGAGACCGTGCCCCACGTCGAGTAGGCGTCCCTCATAGTCCCCCATAGCCAGATTGTGGGACAAGCGGAGCAGGTCGGCGCCGACTGCCGCGCCACGCCGCTCCCCTCGCCCCCGGACAGGCCGGCGCGGCTGCGCCTGCCGGGCGCGGCGGGGTGGCAGCGTGGCCAGGAGCGGGCTGCCGCGTCCGCGACCGCACAACCGCACGCGCGACGGGCGGCGCGCCTGGCCGCGCAATTGACAAGGCCCGGGCGCTTTCCGACAATGGCCGCGGCTCGCGCCAGGCGGTGCCCCAGCCGCCCCCGCAACAGACCCACCCGGAGGCCACGCCGTCATCATGTCCGCCCAGCCCCGCTACGATACGATCCTTCGCAACGTGCGCGTCGTGCGCCCGCACCGCAATGCGCTGGACCTGCTCGACTTGGCCATGCGCGACGGCAAGTTCGCGCACATCGCCCCGCACATCCCCCCCGCGCAGGCGCGCGAGGCGGTGGATGGACGCGGGCTGCTGGCCTTCCCGGGCGTGGTGGATGCGCACACCCACGCGGGCATCTACAGCCCGCTGGAGCAGGACGCCGTCAGCGAGAGCCGCGCCGCCGCCCAGGGCGGCGTCACCACGATGCTCACCTACTTCCGCACGGGGCAGTATTACCTGAACCGGGGCGGGCCCTACGCGGAGTTCTACCCGGAGGTGCTGCGCCTTTCCGAGGGCCGCTACCATGTGGACTACGCCTATCACCTGGCGCCCATCCACGGCGCGCACATCGACGAGATCGAGAGCCTGGCGCGGCAGCACGGCGTGACCTCGTTCAAGATCTTCATGTTCTACGGCAGCCACGGCCTGCACGGGCGTTCCGATCGGCAGCGCAACTTCCTGATGCTGGAAGACGGCGAGCGCTACGACTTCGCGCACTTCGAATTCATCATGCGCGGCCTGACGCGGGCCATGGAGCGCAACCCCGCGCTGGCGCCCTTCCTCAGCCTGAGCCTGCACTGCGAGCTGGCCGAGATCATGACCGCCTACACCGAGCGCGTGGAGCGCGAGGGCAAGCTCAAGGGCCTCGCCGCCTACAGCGCCGCGCGCCCGCCGCACTCGGAGGGCCTGGCCGTGTGGATCGCCGCCTACCTGGCCGACGAGACGCGCTGCGCCAACATCAACCTGCTGCACCTGTCCTCGCGCAAGGCCCTGGAGGCGGCGCTGACCATGCAGCGGGTCTTCCCCCACATCAACTTCCGGCGCGAGGTGACCATCGGGCACCTGCTGCTGGACATCGACACACCCGCCGCCGTGCAGGCCAAGGTCAATCCGCCCATCCGCCCCCGCGCGGACGTGGAGTACCTGTGGGAGCAGGTGCTGGCGCGCAAGGTGGACTGGATCGTGAGCGACCACGCCTGCTGCTCGGCGGAGCTGAAGTGGGACGCCGCCCATCCCGGCGACATCTGGCTGGCCAAGGCCGGCTTCGGCGGCACGGAGTACCTGCTGCCCGGGCTGGTCAGCGAGGGCAGCCGGCGCGGCATGTCCTACGCGCACATGGCCGAGCTGACCGCGGCCAATCCCGCGCGCCGCTTTGGCCTGCTGGACAAGGGCGACATCGCCGTGGGCTACGATGCGGACGTCGCGCTGGTGGACCCCAACGCGAGCTTCGTGGTGCGCGCGGCGGAGTCCGAATCCGGCCAGGGCTATACGCCCTTCGAGGGCCAGGAGCTGCACGCCCGCGTGCGGCAGACCTGGCTGCGGGGCGAGCGCATCTGCGAGGATGGCCGCGTCGTTGGCTCTCCGCGCGGACGCTACCTGGCGCGGCCCTACGGGCGCGACCGGGGCTGAGCCGGCTTGCCGTCCCCCGCGCGGCTGAGCCGTTCCGCCGCGGGCCGGGTGCGGGGCTGATGGGACCGAATCTGCTTGTTGCGCCCGCGCGCCGCAGCCAGGCGCGCTGCACGGGCATAACCGCCGGCAGGAGCGCTCCGCGATGGAACCCGCCGTCCGAGTCGAACGGGACGAGGCCCTGGCCATCGTCACGCTGAACCGCCCCGCGGCCCTCAACGCCCTCAATGCGCCGCTGCGGCACGAGCTGCTGGCCGCCATCCGTGCGCAGCACGCGCACGAGGCCGTGCGGGCGATCGTCGTGACCGGCGCCGGGCGCGCCTTCTGCGCGGGCGTGGACCTGAAGGAGGCGCAGGCGGTGCGCGTGGAGCAGGTGCCGGGCTGGTACGGGGAGCTGCGCGACGTGTACCAGGCGATCCGCGAGCTGGACAAGCCCATCGTGGCGGCCGTCAACGGCGTGGCCGCCGGGGGCGGCTTCCAGATCGCCCTGGCCTGCGACCTGCGCATCGGCCATGCCGGCACGCGCATGGGCCAGCCGGAGATCAACGCGGGCATCCCCAGCATCATGGGCTCGTTCTGGATGAGCCTGCACCTGGGCCTGGCGCTGAACCAGGAGCTTTCGCTCACGGGGCGGCTGCTGGACGCGGAGGAGTGCCGGAGCGCGGGCCTGCTCAGCCGTGTGGTGGAGGAGGCCGGCCTGCTGGCCGGCGCGCGGGAGCTGGCGCGCGAGCTGGCCGCCAAGCCGGCGCACGCCATGCGGCACACCAAGCGCCGCTTCCGCGAGCTGACGCAGGCCGCCTTCGACGATGCGGCGCGCGCTGCCATCGCCGGCCAGCAGGCCTGCTACGCCGCGGGCGAGCCCCAGGCGGTGATGGCGCGCTTCATCGCCGAGCGCGAGAGACGCCGCCAGGGCTGAGCCGTGCGCGGCGCCTGCCGCGGCACCGGCGCCTGCGGGGCGGGACGGCGGTCGGCGCCGGGGGACGACGACGGCGCGGCCTACGAGGAATTGCGCCTGACCCTGGTGCACGAGCTGTGGCCGGAAACGCCGCTGGAGACGCTGCTGGTCAACCGCATCGCCGCGCAGCAGGGCGGCTGGCGCGCGTGCCGGCGGTCGAGGCGGAGCTGCTGGAGCGCCTGCGGCGCGACTGCCCCTCCCCCGGTGCCGTCGGTTCGCCCCGCGAGCGGGGCTCACGGCAGGGAGGGGCGCGGGTTTGCGAACAATTGGCTGTCGAGCAAGCCCTCTTCCCTGCCGAGCGGGGCCTGCCCTGAGCGGCGTCGAAGGGAAGGGGGTTGGGGGAAGGGGCCCCCGCACCGCAATCATCCCCTCAATTTATCCAGTTGTTTGCGGGACGCCACCCTGGCGCCGCGCGCGGGAACGCAGCACGCTCAGCGCCATGCCCACCGCCGCCTGCGTGGGGTCCACCACGGGCACGCCGAGGGCCTCCTCCAGCGCGGCGCGGTGCTGCGCAAAGCCGGCGCAGCCCATCACGATCACGTCGGCGCCGTACGCGTCCCGCAGGCGCCCGCCCACCTCCGCCATGCGCGCGAAGACGCGGCGCTCGTCGGCCAGCGCGCTCACCGTCATGTCGATGGGCAGGTCGCCCGCGATGTTCCCCTCCACGCCCATGGCGCGGAAGTAGCGCACGTGCCGCGGCAGGGAGTTGGGCAGGATGGAGATCACGCCCACCTTCTGCCCCAGGTTCATCGCCGTCGTCACGCCCGCCTCGGCGATGCCCAGCACCGGCCGCTGCGTCGACTCGCGCGCCGAGTGCAGGCCGGGATCGGAAAAGCACGCGATGACGAACGCCCCCGTGCGCGGCTCCTCCGCGCGGATCAGCCGGCAGAGCGGGCCGATCACCTGGTCCGAGAGCACCTGGGACTCGATGCCCGGCGGACCCTCCTGTAGCGTGGCGCAGTCGATGGCCGGGCCGTCCGCGAAGCGGAAACCCTCCAGCGCCGCACTCATGCCGGCGGTGACCTGCTCGTTGCGGTTGGGATTGATGACGAAGATGCGATCGGGCATGGCGGCGTCTCCCTGGCTCGCCGGGCCGCTGCGCAGCACCGGCGCCGGCCCGGCTGCTGCGAGCCTAGCGGATGCGGCCCGGATTTGCCAGCCACCGGCCGGGTCGGCGCGCGGCGTCCGTGCTATCCTGGACCTGCGCCCTCACCCCCTTTTCCCGTTTTCCCGCCGGGCACCCGGACCGTCCCATGAAGCGCAGGCGCCTGATCCGACTGCTGGCGATCGTGGGGGTCGTCGCCGCGCTGGTGCCGGCGGCGGGCGTGGCGATCCTGCTCTCCATCGACCTCTCCCCGTATCGCGGCACACTGGAGGAGCGCATCGGCCTGGCCCTGGGCCGCGCCGTCACGCTCTCCGGCGCGATTCACGTGCAGCCCTCGCTCTGGCCCACCGTGACCGCGGACGACGTGGCCATCGCCAACGCGGAATGGGCCTCCCAGCCGGCGCTGGGAGAGGCGCGCCGGCTCTCCGTGCAGTTGCAGATATGGCCCCTGCTGCGAGGTCGGCTGCGCGTGGAGCGCATCGCCCTGGTGCAGGCGCGCCTGCACCTGGAAACGCGCGCCGACGGCACCAGCAACTGGCTCTTCGCGGCGTCCGGCGGCGCGGACGCCGGCGAAGATGCCGCGCCCGGCCTGACCCGCCTGCCGCAAGTGGCGGTGCTGAACTCCGAGGTGGATTTCCACGATGGCCGCAGCGGCGTCCTCACGCGCTTCGCGGTGGAGCGGGCCGTGCTCACCGCGGAGGCGGGCGCGCCGGTGCGCCTGGCGCTGGACGGCGCCCTGCGCGGGCGCGATCTGACCGTGGAGGCCAGCGGCGGCACCCTGGACGAACTGCTGCGCGGCGAGACCCCCTGGCCCGTCAGCCTCACCGTGACCGCGGGCACGGCCCGCCTGGAGGCCGCCGGCACCCTGACCCGCGTGCCCGCTCCGCGCTTCGACCTGCGGCTGCGGGCGCGCGGGGACGCCTTCGACGCGCTGAGCGGCCTCTTGGGCGTGACCCTGCCGCCGCTGGGGCCCTTCGAGCTGAATGCGCAGCTCATCCGCGACGCCGGCGGGTACGAGGTCAAGGCCGTGGATGGCTTCCTCGGGCCCGCCGCCACGCGCAACCGCTTCACCGTGCGGGAGGCCTGGCTGCAGGCGCCGTTTGCCGCGCCCACCACGCTCTTCGCGGCCGGCACCTTCCGCGGCGAGACCTTCGAGGTGAAGTTGAGCGGGGCGCCCTATCCCCAGCTCCTCGGCATGGCGGAGTCCTGGCCGCTCCACGCCTCCCTGCGCCTGGTGCACACGCACCTGGAGCTGGACGGCGCCGTGCGGCCGGCCAATGGCGACTTTTCCCTGCAGGTGCAGGCGGACGGGGACGACCTGACCACGCTCGAGCCGCTGCTGGCGCGCACGCTGCCGCCCCTGGGGCCCTATGCGCTGCAGGGCCGGCTGCAGCACCTCGGCCCGGTCTACTCCCTGGAGGACTTCAGCCTGCGCATCGGGCAGAGCACCGCCCGGGGCAGCGTGCAGCTCGACCTGGGCGGGGCGCTGCCGTTCCTCAGCGGCTCGGTGCAGGCCGCGCTGCTGAACCTGCCGGACCTGCGCCCGCTCTTCGCCGGGCCGGAGCCCTTCATCGCGGAGCCGGCGGGCGCAACGCCGGCGCTGAGCCCAATCGCGCGGCCGCTGCCCGTCGAGCTGCTCTCCCGGCTGGACGCGGCGCTCCTGCTGCGCATCGAGCAGGTGCAGGGTGCCGGGGCGCCGCTGGAGCGCCTGGAGCTGCGGCTCGGGCTGAACGGCGGCGTGCTCTCCGCGCAGGACGTCACCCTGTGGCTGGCGCACGAGGAGATTCGCGGCCGCATCAGGCTCAGCGGCGGCACGACGCCGGAGCTGGAGCTGGAAGCGCACGGCCGCGCCATCCACTACGGCCCCGTGCTCGCCGCGCTGCACGTGACCGATCGCCTGCAAGGGCAGGCCGAGCGCCTTGATTTCACGCTGCGCGGCCACGGCCGCACCCTGGCCGCCATCTGGCAGAACGCCGCGCTGGGCCTGGAGACCGCAGGGGCCACGCTGGCCTATACGGGCCCGCAGGCGGAGCGGCCCTTCGAGCTGGTGCTGGCCCGCGGCCAGGCCACGGTGGGAGGGGGCGCGGGCCTGCGCCTGCGCGCCGAGGGCCGCTACCGCGAGCAGCCGTTCGCGCTGGAGCTGAGCGGCGACGGCCTGCGCGAGCTGAAGGACGATGCCGTGCCCTGGCACCTGCGGGCGGCGGGCACCGTCGCCGGTGCGGACGTGCGCCTGGAGGGCAGCCTGCGCGCCGTGTTCGACGGCACGGGCGTGGAGTTCCAGGTGCAGGTGTCGGGGCCGCGCCTGGACGGCCTCGACGCGCTGCTGGGCACGCACCTGCCGGCGCTGGGCCCGTACCGGGCGGCGGGGCGCCTGAGCGAACGGCCCCACGGCTTCCACGTGGAGGAGCTGGAGGCGACCCTGGGCCAGAGCGACGTCAGCGGCGAGCTGACCTACGTGGCCGGGGAGCCGCCCCGCGTGGTGGCCACGCTCACCTCCCGGCGCCTGCGGCTGGCGGACCTGATGGAGCCCGGCGCGGCTCCGGTGGCTCCAGCGGCCCCCGCCGCGGCGCCGGCCCCCGCGGCTGCGCCGGCGCCCGCCCCAGAGCCCACCCAGGCGGCCAGCGCGGAGCCCGCGCGGCTGGTGCCGGACTGGCCGCTCCCCGTGGCCCCCTTGCAGCGCCTGGAGCTGGAGCTGCGGCTCCGCGGCCAGCGCGTCACGCTGGCCCGCGCCGATCTGCGCGATGTGTCGCTCCAGGCGCGCCTGCGCCGGGGCCGCCTGGAGCTGACTGCCGCGGTGGACGAGCTGTGGCGCGGGGCGCTCAAGGGCACGCTGGTGCTGGACAGCGCCAAGGCCCCGCCGCTGGCCTCGCTCGCGCTCACCTTCAAGGGCCTGGACTACACGCAGGCCTTTGACGCGCTGGGCGCCGTGGGCATCAGCCAGGGCCGGGCGGACGTCAGCCTGAACCTGCATGGGCAGGGCGCCACGCTGCGCGAGGTGCTGAGCGCGGCCGATGGCGACGCGGAGTTCTACGGCAGCGAAGGCCGCATCGACGACCGCTTCCTCAAGCTGTGGGCCTCGGACCTGCTGCTGGCGCTGGTGCCCCGCTTCGGCGAGAAGAAGGCGGCCACGATGACTTGCGCCGTGGCCCGCTTCGAGGTGAGCAAGGGCAAGGCGGAGACCCGCTCGATCCTGCTCGACATGGAACACGTCATCGTCAAGGGCGTGGGCACGGTGGAGCTGGGCGGCGAGGCGCTGGACCTGCTGCTCTGGCCCGAGCCGCGCGACGCCAGCCTGATCAGCGTCACGACGCCCGTGCGGGTGACCGGCACGCTGGCCAGGCCCTCCGTCTCCCCGCAGCCGCGCGGGGTCGCGGAGGACGTGGCCTGGCTGCTGATCGGCGCGCACAACCCGTTCGTGCTGCTGCTGGGCATCGTCAAGCCGAGCACGGTGGAGCAGCACCCGTGCGTGGCCGCGCTGGCCGGCAGCGACGGCAAGGGCAGCCAGCCGGACAACACGCCGCCCAATCCCCTCAGCAAGACCCAGGACTTCTTCCGCGGCCTGGGCCGGTTCCTGGAGCGCTCCTTCGGCGGCAACTAGGCCGCAGGCGCCCGCCTGCCGGGCCGGTTTGGTAGGGGACTTGCACCGTCATGCCTGAGCCGATCGCCGGCCCGGCTGCGGGTCCCCGGGGCGCCGTGGGGATCCGGCTGCGGGCCTTGCGGCCCGTTCCGATCCGGCCATCGCTGGCGGCGCCAGGACGAATCGAATCGCATGCAGACTCCGACCTCACCGCAGTGCCGCTACCGGGAATCCGACGGATCGGCCTGCCCCGAGCCCGCGCAGGGCAGCCAGGGTCTGTGCTATTGGCACGACCCGGCCTGCGGCAAGACCGGCCCGGACGTCCGCACCCGGCTCGAAGCCCTCGCCCAGGAGGGCCGCTCGCTGGAAGGCTACGCGCTGCGCGGCGCCGACCTGCACGACGTGAACCTGACCTTTGGCGACACGACGCGCAACGTGAACCTGAAGCACGCAGACCTGTCGCGCGCCAACCTGACCGACGCGCACCTGTTCAATGCGGACTTCCGCGGCGCCAACCTGATGAAGGCGCACCTTGGCGGGGCCAACCTCAATAACGCCCACTTCGAGGATGCCAACCTGCTGGGCGCGGAGCTGGAGGGCGCGCGCCTGGAGCGCGTGCGTTGGGGCCGCCACCTGCACCAGGAGTCCCTCGCCCATCGCGCGCACCGGGAAGGGCGCGAAGAGGAGGCGCTGAACCTCTACGCGGAGGCCGAGGAGGTCTACCGCTACCTGATCCGCGTCAACGAGTCCCTCGGCCACAACGCGATGGCCGGGCACTATTACCACAAGGAAAAAGTGATGCGGCGCATGCAGATGCGCCCCTGGAGCCGCGAATGGGCCTGGTCCAAGCTGGTGGACCTGCTCTGCGGCTACGGCGAGGAGACGGATCGCGTCATCGCCTTCTCGCTGCTGGTCATCCTCGGTTGCGCCGTCGGCTACTTCCTGCTCGGCGTGCACGGCCCGGAAGGCCCGCTGGCCTTCAGTTCCAGCCTGGGCCTGGCCAGGAACCTGTACATGCTGGGCGACTGCATCTACTACAGCGTCATTACCTTCACCACGGTCGGCTACGGGGACATCACCCCCATCGGATTCGCCCGGCCGCTGGCCATGCTCGAGGCGTTCACCGGCGCCTTCTCCATCTCCCTGTTCGTCGTCGTGTTCGTGCGCAAGATGATGCGCTGAGCCGCACGGGCACAGCGCGGGGCTCCCGCCCGGGCGGCCGGGCAAGTGCAAAGTCGTCGCACGTCGCAACAGATCGGCCGGCGCGGGACCTCATCCCCCCAACCCCCCTGCTCCGCTAGGCAGAGCAGGGGGGCTTCCTGGCTGCGCAGATTCGCTTGGAATGAGGCTTGCAGCCCCTCCCTGCCTAGCGGGGAGGGGCGGCACGGCGCCTCCGGCGCCATGCGGGGTGGGGTCCCACGGCGAGACCAAGCGACTTTGTTCTTGCTCCCGCCCGGGCGGCCGCCGGGGGTGCGCCCTCCGGCCGCCTGCGCTATGCTGGGCGGCGCAAACGCCGCCGCGCCGCGCCGG
>JBGOUY010000112.1:0-12891 GCA_041477795.1 bacterium | reverse complement strand
CGCCGGCCGCAGTGGAGCCGCCCGCGCCGCCGCTGCCCGCGCCCCCGCCGGTCAGTCCGCCGCGCTACCCCTCGGTGGTGTTCCTGCTGGATACCTCCGATTCCATGCTCAACCGCGTGAGCGCCGGCGGCCTGCGCACCAAGCTCGACGAAGCCAAGGACGCGCTGATCGGCGTGCTGCGGGACATGGCGCCGGACACCTTCGTGCAGGTGTGGCAGTTCGACACGCACATGAACCCGGTGCTGGTGCCGGGCATTCCGCGCGGCAGCTTCGTCGAGATCGGCAAGGCCAACTACCGCGGCCTGCTCAGCGACACCGTGAAGCAGCTCCGCACGGGAGGCGGCACCAATCTCTACCAGTCGATCATCAAGGCGCTGGAGTTCTTCGCCGACCCGCGCGACCAGGAAGCCTACCGGAGCGGGTTGCGCTTTCCGGTGCTGGTGATCCTGTCCGACGGGGAAGATGGGGGCAAGACGCCCGAGACGTTCGACTCGGTGCAGACGGCCAAGGCCAAGCTGCCCCTGGTGACGGTGAACGCCATCGGCTTCAACCTGGCCGGTGAGCAGGCCTGGTTCCAGGTGCTCTGCAAGCTCGCCACGCGGCCGGACGGCTGTGCCACCGCCGACGACGAGGCGCAGTTGCGGCGCATCCTGGACAGCTTCTATCGCTTCCGTGGCGGCCACTGAGCGGGGCCGGCCGGACGGGGAGGCAGGCCCGGCCAACCCTGCGGGGCCGGCGCGTCCGGCGGGCGGCGGGCCGGTCGCGGCTCAGGAGGCCTTTTCGGCCAGCAGCTCGCGGATCCTGGCTTCGAAGCTTTCTCCCTTGTCCGTATCCAGGTGCAGCTCGCCCACGTCCGAGGCGCGGATGTTCCCCTTGCGATCCACCAGGTAGAACGCCGGCCAGTAGTGATTGCCCAGGGCGTTCCAGAAGGCGTAGTCGTTGTCCAGGTAGATCGGATGCTCGAGCTTGTAACGCTCGCCCGCCCGCGCCACCCGGCGCCGATCCTTCTCGTGCTCGAACTCCGGCGTGTGCACGCCGATCACCTGGAGACCCTGCGCTCCGTACTTCTTTTCCATTCCGTGGACCCACGGAAAGCTGCGGATGCAGTTGATTCAGGTCGAGGTCCAGATCTCGATCAGGACGACCTTGCCGTTCAGTTCCGCCCGGTTGAGGGGTTTGGAATTGAGCCAGGCCGCCGGGGACTGGTTGCCGAACTCCGGCATGGGCCGCTTGCCGAACCAGAACTGGGCCTGCGCCGGGGGAGCGGCCAGCAGCAGTCCCAGCAGCAGGGCTGGCAGCAGCACCCAGCCGGTGCCGTGCCGTGCGGCGGGCCTGCGCGGGGCGTCGATCCAGGGCATGTCCGTCTCTCCACGAGGGGGTGGGGAACGCTGCGGATGATCGTAGCATACCCGCGCAGGAGGGAGGAAAGTCTCACCCATTGATCAAAGTTCGCGGCCCCGTCCGGCCGTCAGCGCCCTTACAGGCCACCTTACGGAGCGCTGGATGCCCCGGGAAGTGGAGCCAGCGGCGCCGCCAGGTCGTGCAGGTTGAAGTAGTTCACCAGGAAGTGCAGCAGGATCGCCGGCCACAGGCTCGCGCTCCAGAGGGTCAGCGCCCCCAGCGCCAGCCCCAGCGCGAAGGCGAAGCCGGTCCAGGGCACCAGGGTGCGGCGCAGGGGGAAGTGCAGCCCGGCGAACAGCAGCGTCGCCACCCACAGGCCCAGGCGCGGCTGCAGCACGCCGCGGAACAGCACCTCCTCGCCCCCGGCGGAGAGCAGGGAGAGCAGCAGGATCTGCGGCGAGTCCAGGCCTCCCAGCAGGGCGTGGAACTCCGCGTGCAGGCGCCGCCCCCAGCCCGTGCGGCGGGCCACCCAGCGGCTGCCGGCCACCGCGCCCAGGCCCCCCAGCGCCGCCGCGGCCAGGCCCCCCGCCAGCAGCACCGCATCGCTGACCCGCAGCAGGCTCGGCGGCTGCAGGAACGCCGCGCAGGCCAGCATGGGCAGGTAGACGACCAGCGCGATGCGCAGCAATCCGCGGGCCGGCGGCGGCGCGCTCATGCGGGGGCGGCGCCCGCCCCGGCAGCGCCAGCGGCGCGGGCGGTTGCCAGAGCCCCTTCCGGAGCACCCGCGCGGGCGCCAGGGGTGGCGCCGCAGGGGCACGGATTGCGCATGCAGGGTGCCTTGCGGGTCGGCCGCCGCTCTGCCGCGGGATGCGCGCCTGGGCCCCCCTGGGCGCGATGGCACGGCAGGCGCCGCCAGCGCTCTCGGTTGATAACGGCGTGGCCTGCGGCTACCATGGAAGCTCTCTGGTAAGCGGAGATGCGGCCGGCCCGGCGGCCGGCCCATCCTAGCGAGCGATCTGATGAAAGAACAAGGGGCAGCCCAGGCCATCGGCCGCAACGAACCGTGCTGGTGCGGCAGCGGGCTCAAGTACAAAAAGTGCCACCTGGGCAAGGACGACTCCCCGGCACCTTCCCCGGCGGCGGTCGCGCAGCGCGCGGCGATCTCGTTCGGTCGCCCGCGTCGCGCCGGTCCGCTCATCAAGACCGCTGAGCAGATCCGCGGCATCCGCGCCGCGGGCATCCTGGCCTGGCGGCTGCTGGAGATGCTGGAGGAGCGCATCCGCCCCGGCATCAGCACGGACGACATCGACCGCTGGGTGCACGAATTCACCCACGCCCACGGCGCCATCTCGGCGCCGCTCAACTACAAGGGCTTCCCGAAAAGCGTGTGCACGTCGGTCAACGAGGTGGTCTGCCACGGCATCCCGGGCAGCCGCCTGCTCACCGAGGGCGACATCGTCAACGTGGACGTGACGCCGATCCTGCACGGCTACTATGGGGATTCCAGCCGCATGTACGCCGTGGGGCGCATCAGCCCCGCGGTGGAGCGGCTGGTGAGCGTCACGCGCGAGTGCCTGGAGCGCGGCATCGCGCAGGTGCGGCCGGGCGGCCACATCGGCGACATCGGCCACGCCATCCAGACCCACGCGGAGGCGCAGGGCTACTCGGTCGTGCGCGACTTCGTGGGTCACGGCACGGGCGTGCGCTTCCACGAGGATCCGCAGGTGCCGCACTTCGGGCGGCCCGGCGTGGGGCACCCGCTGCTGCCGGGCATGGTCTTCACCATCGAGCCCATGATCAACCTGGGCGACTGGCACGTGCGCATCCTCGACGACAACTGGACGGCCGTGACCGTCGATGGTTCGCTCTCCGCGCAATGGGAGCACACCGTCACCGTCACGAGCGACGGCGTGGAGGTGCTCACGGCCGCACCGTAGTCCCGCCGCTCGATCCGTCGTTCCGTAATCGCGCTTCATACCAAGTTGCATTCAAAATGGCCCGACAGGCCGCGTGCCTGAGGAGTCCCGCGCAGCGGGACGTCTCGCCTGTCCCGAGCGCAGTCGAGGGGAAGGCCGCAGCCGGCGCCCTCGCGGCTCCGAGACGCGCTTCGCGCTCCTCAGGAACGCGGGGAGTTGTTCCACTCTTGCATGCGAATTGGTATCAGATCGTTGCACCGCCCGGACGGCGTTTGGGCCGCTCGCCGGCTTGGCGCTGGCCCGCGTTCAGGCGGATTTGGGCAGCGCCCGCGCCATCTGCAGGGCCAGCGCGAAGCAGCCGCCCGCCTCCTGCGCCAGGGCGGAGCGCTCCTTGCTGTCCGGCGCGGCTTCCGCGCTCCAATCGCCGCGCTGCACCCCGCTGCGCAGGGCCTGCAGAATGCGGTAGACCGGCAGGACGCGCAGCAGGTCGCGGTCCTTCGCCGCCGCGGCATAGCGCTGGACGAACAGTTCGGCCGCCTCGCCGTGGCCGCGCAGCGCCAGCGCGTTGCTCAGCAGCGCCACGTCGTTGGCCGCATCGAGCACGCGGAACTTGGGCTGCGCTTCCAGGGGCGCCAGGGCATGGATCTCCGCGTCGTGCGCGTGGATGTGCTCGGGCTGCAGCGCGCCATGCCCCTCCACGATGCGGCCGCGCTTCAAGCGCCGCAGCATTAGCCGCCGCAAGTCCTCCAGGCATCGCCCCAGCGGCCGCGCGATCATCTCCAGCACCGGTTCGCTGACGCAGGGGCCCACGTGCTTGCGGCTCTGGTCGAGCAGCTCGTCCAACAGCTCCTGCACGCGCTGCGGATGCCCGCTTCCGGCGGCGCGCTCCTCGAGCGCCGCGGCGGCGTGCTGCCCGGCGACGAAGCGGGCCAGCTGCCCGAGCAGGATCGGGGTCGGCTGCTCGTCCGCCAGCATCCGATGCAGCCACTGGGCATCGGGGAGCTGCGCCATGCGCAGGGCATAATCGACCGGCTCGCCGGCGCCGCCCAGGGCAAAGCCGGCCGGCGTGCGCACGATGGGCACGACGGCCTGCACCACGTCGCCCGCCCAGCGCCGCCCCAGCATCAGGGCCACCTGGCTGTAGCGTTCCTTGATGGCCGGCGAGGAGAAGAGGACGCTGGTCTTGCGCACCTTGTAGACGTGCGAGCCGGTGCGGTAGAGGTACGAGCGGCGCGTCTCCTCGAACTTGATCCGGTGCGGAGCCTCCGGGTAGCGCGACGGCTCCAGCAGGGCCGCATGGAAGTCCGGCAGCGAGTGCAGGGTCATGGGGCTTCCTTTTTCTGCGCGCGGGGGCGGCGTCGCAGCGTGCGCTCCCCTGCCCGGCCGCGGCCGGCAAGGGTCGTTCGCGACGCCCGCCCAGCGCACTGCTGAAAGGAGAACAGCGGGCCTGCGCCCGGGCGAGGGCACGCCGGGCCAGAGCGGGCTGAAATGTGTCTCTTCGTGCAGGCAAACAGCGGGTAAGCGGGCCCGCCTCCCCAGCGAGCGGGCCCTGTTCGCTACCTACACTATCCCGCCGCAAAATGACAGCGGCCTGACCCGGAGCGACCGCTGCCCCGACCGGCCCCGCCCCGTCCCGCCGCCAGCGAGCGCCGGCACGCCCGGCGGCGGGGAAATTCTGTCCGGATCGTGCAGAAACGGTGAAAGGGTCGGGGGTTCCCGCCGCATGAGAAAACGCATCCCTCTTGCATGGTACAATGCAAGTTGTCTTGGCAAAGGCAGGTGCGGTATGGGAAACTAGGAGTTTAAAGTGTTGGTGGGCCGGCAAGCCTGCACAACCGCTCCCGGTGCAGGTCGACAGGCGGCTCCCGCTGCGAGGGGCAGGGGCGTTGGACGTGAGTTCGATGGAGCGCATGCGATTCCTGATCGTTGACGATGCAGACGCCCCACTGAAGGTGCTCCAGCGCATGCTGGTCGCGCTGGGACATGAGGTGGTGGGGACGGCGCACAACGGCGCGGAGGCCGTGGACGCCTTCAACCGCCTGCACCCCGATGTGCTGATCATGGACGTGATCATGCCGCGCCTGAACGGGCTCGCTGCCCTGCGCGCGATCCGCGCGGCGCATCCCGCGGCGCGGGTGGTGATGGCCAGCTCGCTCCAATCCTGCCAGACCGCGCTGGAGGCCGAACGCCTGGGCGCGCTGTACTGCCTGGCCAAGCCCTACGACGAGTGCAAGGTACGCAAGGTGGTCGACGAGATCGCCCGCGCCTGTCTGAAGGCGCCGCCGGAACGACCCGGCACCGCCCCGCGCTTCACCCCCGCCCGCTCCACTGCCTGAACCGCCGCCTGAACCGCCGCCGCAACACAGCCCGACCCAGTTCCTCTCGCCGCACCCGCAGTCGCCCGCAGGTGCTGCTGCCGAACGCATTGCTGACCGCACCGGGCGTGCGAAGCGGGCGAAATTGCGTCGCCGTCGCTCGCTCCCGGGCGGCATATGGTATGATTTTCGCGTTCACTGGAGAGCAGGCAGCGACAGCGGGGGATTCCGGCGCCCAGGCCGGCATTCCGGCCCGCGCCTTGTCCGGGAGCAGCGCCCTCCCGGGGGGCCGTTCCAGCTGAACGCGCCTCCCGATCGGCCCTATCTGCGGCAAACGCATGGCAGCGCAAGACGCCCAACGGGTGGTGCAGGTCGCCAACGTCGATCTCGGCGTGGAGCGGCAGAAGCTGCTTCGCGACAAGCTGGGTGAAGTGTTCGCCGCCCTCGCCAAGCGGGTGCGGCTCCAGAAGCGCCTCGTTTACACAATCAACGCGGAGCAGGCGCCCCTGGAGCGCGTGCTGCGCATGAACGAGGACGCCGACGCCCTCTTCACCGGCTTCGTCTACGATGCCGAGCGCTCCGAGGCCTTCAAGCAGAACCTGACGGTCGAAACTCCGGAAGACCTGCTGGAGGTCGATCCGCAGTTGCGCTACCCGCGCATCGCGGAGCTGCTGCGGCTGATCGAGGGGGGCCAGTTCCGCCACCGCAAGCTGATCCTGGTGGGCGACCTGTACGACAAGCTGGGCCAGTTCCTGCGCTCGGCGCTGCCGGTCGCGCTGGTGGCATACACGGATGCCGACCGCACCCAGCTCAGTGCCCCGCTGACCATCGCGTCCCTGGATCGCATCGACCCCGACCCGCAGGCGGCCTACGCCGAGGGCAAGCCCATCCCCAGCGGGGCGATCCACTCGCTGACCGTGGCGGACATCGCCTTCCAGGGCGTGATCAACATGCCCGAGCAAGGCAACCGCTTCGTCTTCGCCGATGCGTCGCTGCTCGATACCGCGCGCAAGCTCTATGCAGCCGAGGGCCTGCAGGCGCAGCTGCTGCGCGAGCAGGTGGCCGAGGAGAAGCGCGCATTCGTGCGGGGCAAGAAGGTGTTCATCGTGCTGGAGCCGGACCTGGAGCACATCATCGCCGAGCGCTTCGCGTTCGACCGCATGCAGCAGCTCTTCCGCTACCACACGCTGGAGGAGGCGCAGCGCGCCCTGGCCGGCGGCAAGGGCCGGGGCATCGTGGAGTACTTCGAGCGCGAGGGCTACGACCTGGTGTGGGAGGTGCTGCAGCCCGACGAGCGCGACAAGGTGCTCATGGCCGTGCTGGGCGACCGGCTGCCCGCGCTGCTGCTCAAGGAGATCGAGACGGTCAAGCCCCTCGTGAGCCATCTGGAGCCGGCGGACGTGGAGAAGCTGTTCTACTCGCTGCCCGAGCCGGTGGTGGACGGGGTGCTGGCCGAATTGCAGGCGAAGAGCTACGAGAAGTTCCTCGCCGTCGTGCCCACCAAGATCCGCGAGGCGCTGATCCTGGACTACCTGGGCAATGCCGCGCACATCCAGCAGGCCTGGCGCGCCATCGGCGAGCCGGCGCAGAAGGAGATCCTGACCAACCAGGCGGCCTGGCTGCACGGCATGATCTACCTGCTCGATTCCGCGCTCTCCGAGGCCCGCTTCCCGGCCCTGAAGTTCGAGTTCGCGCGCAACTTCAACAGCGCCCTGTTGTCCAAGATGGGCCCCGAGCAGCAGCAAGCGGCCTTCAGCACTATCGTGCGCAGCATGGAGGCGGCCGGCCTGCCCAAGGGCCTGCTCGTCCGCGCGCTGAAGCCCGAGGAGATCGAGCGCTTCGTGGTGGCCTACGTGAGCCGCAACGCCGCCGACTTCTACAACCGGCTCAACCCGGCCGTGCGCAAGCAGATCTGGCTCATTGTGGGCAAGGAGTACCGCGAGCACATCCTCAAGAGCTTGCACGCGCTGGACAAGATCGAGATCCTGCAGGGCAGCAAGGAGCTGGCCGCGGGCCTCGTCTTCGCCAGTGCGGCCTTCCTGGAGCATCTGCGCGCCGGGCGCGACCCCGAGCTGATGGTGACGCTCTTCCTGATGCTCAAGAAGCTGAACAAGGTCGAATCCAAGAGCGCGCTGCTCAAGCACGTGCTGACCGCACCGGACTGGCGCGAGCAGCGCATCCAGGGCATGCCGGCGCTGCTGACCGATCCCAAGAACGGCCTCATCCACGAGAAGCTGGCCGAGCACGTGGAGGAGCTGGACTTCCACTTCGACTCGCTTGTGTGCACGCGCGCCCTGCACGAGGCGCTCAAGGACGAGGAGCCGTTGCAGGGGGCCGTGGTGACCCTGGTGGACGACCTGGTGGATGCCTCGCTCTACACCCTGTTCCAGCGCGGCGATCTCTCGCGGGAAGAGTACGACTCCTTCAGCGCCTCGGTGGAAAAGGAGATCGCCGAGCTGCGGCGCAAGCTGGGTGCACGGGAGGCGGAGGATCCCGTGGGCGTGTACGTGCTGGAGACGATGCAGATCCTGCATCAGCTCACCAACGAGAGCATGGCCGGCGGCCTCAGTCCGCAGACGGTGGAGCGGCTGGACGAGCGCATGACGATCCGCCAGCGCCTGGTGGACTCCATGCAGGAGCACGTGCGGCGCATCGACGACTTCCTGGTGCGGGCCGAGCAGCAGCGCCCGCTCATCGAGCAGAAGCTGGCGCAGTTGCGCGCACTGAGCGAGCAGCAGGGGCAGCTCCTGCAGAAGGTGCGCGACCAGGCCAATGCGCTGATGGGCGAGCTGCGCAAGGTGCAGCAGGCGCAGGCGCGCGCCAGCGAGGATCGCAAGACGGTGGCCCTGACGCAGAAGGAGCTATCCGTCCAGTTCTTCGAGATCATCCAGCCGCTGATCCTGGAGAAGGTGCGCTCGCTGGGGAGCCCGCTCAAGGGCTTCCTGCGCATGGTGGGCCTGGGCTCCGGCGAGCGCCCGGCCGGCGCGGAACAGCGCGTCATCTTCAAGTTCAGCGACGAGGAGATCGCGCAGATCCTGCGCTACAAGATCGTGTTCTGCGCCAAGGACCCCATGCTGGCGCAATTCGTGGCCACCTGCCTGCGCATCGACCGGCTGGAGGACACGCTGTTCACGCTGGCCACCGCCGAAACGCTGCCCCAGAAGTCGGACATCGACATCCTCTTCTACGGCCCCGGCTATTCCGTGGCGGACTTCGCGGACAGCGTGAAGAAGCAGCGCCTGGTGCGCTTCGCCGACGAGGCGTTCTCCGAGCGGCTCAAGGCCAACGAGCAGCTCAAGGCGCGCACCAAGACCGTCCTGCTCAAGGCCGAGGCGCAGCTCAAGGCGCTCAAGCCCGAGCTGGAGAGCGTCACGCAGACGCTCAAGGCCCAGCAGGCCAAGCGTCGCCAACTGCAGGAGGGCGTGGCCACGCTGGAGGGCGAGCAGCACAAGCTGGCCGAAAATCTGCGCACGCAGGGCGAGCGCCGCCTGAGCCTGCAGGGTGAGCTGGAGCTGCTGGAATCGCGCCTGGCCGAAGTGGACGGGCAGTTCGACGGCCTGCGCGCGCGGCTGACGGAGCTGATGGGCGGGGCCGGCGGGTCGGCCAGCGAAGTGCTGCGGGCCGGACGGCAGGAGCTGACCGGGCGGCTGCGCGACGAGCTGATCGGCCTCAATCGCGAGCTGGCGCGCATGATGTTCATCAAGGGCGTCAAGGACGCCGGCGCCGGCATCAGCCGCGCCACCCAGGACGGCATCCTGAGCCGGATCGAATCGCGCGAGGTCTACCCCTACGCGCAGCGACCGTTCAAGAAGCTGATCGTGGCGGACGACGGCTCTGCGGCCGGCCAGAATCTCAAGCGCTCCTTCCTGCAGGCGGCCATCCCCTACTTCAAGCTGCGCGACATGGCGGTGCAGGAGATCAGCATCAAGCGCCTGCTGTCCATCGCCGAGAACAGCAACGGCGCGCTCCACGCCGCCGCGGCCCCGGCCGCGGCGGGCGCAGCGGAAGCCGCGTCCGGGGCCGCCGGCGCGCCCGCCAGGCGTCCCACCCCCAGCGCCTATCCCTTCGTGGCGCTCTTCTCCGAGCGCCCGGGGGACGACTACGGCGCGCTCAAGCTGACCGTGAAGAAGATCCATGCGCTGCTGCCGGACACCTACCAGCTCTTCATCACGCCCTATGGCGACCTGAGCGGCGTCGATCAGCGCGCGCCCTTCTACCGCAACCTGCTGGCGCTGAAGGACCAGTGCACGCTGGTCAACGCCACCATCGGCAACGTCGCCGAGCCGGCCGGCATGCTGCGCGTCCTGCGCGAAAAGGCGCCGCTGGCGTAGCTCAAGTTTTCCCGCCGCCTTCCGATAATTCAAGCAAGCCACAGGGGATTCTCCGGCACCGCCCGGCGGAACCGATGCTCCTGCGTTCAGGAGCGGTGCGCCCGAGCGGCCACCACGAAACCCCACCGGGTTTCCAATCCGCATCCGGGACGGCACGGAGAATCCCCGCCGGCCTTCGAGCATCCGCTGATCCCGGGCGCGTCCAGCCCCTCGCTGCCACCGTCAGGAAAGGTCGTCTCAATGGAGAAGAGCAAGAAGGAACTCAAGGCAGAAATCGAAAAGGCGCGGCGCTATTTCATCTCCAAGGGCAAGCGTGTCAAGCAGCTCAACCCGGCCGACGACGGGCTGGTGCAGAACGCCAAGCCGCGCAAGCAGCGCCTGAAGATGTTCGCCTAGGCGGGCACCCCAGGGGGGGGGGGGCTCCCGCCCGCCCGCAGGAGCGTAGGATCGTACCGAACATCAAGCCGCCGCAACGGCCGGAAACGGGCTGTTGCGGCGGCTTTGCCGTTCGTGCGACGGCGCCGGGCCGGGCAGCCTGGCGCCGGGCGATCTCGACGCCGACCCATTTGCAGGCAATCTACCCCCCTTGAGCAGCGGCCGGCCGCGGATGGCGCTGCGGATGCGCCAGGCCGGCGGCACATGGATGGCCCGCGCTCCTTACGTCCCCGCCCGCCGTGTGATAGAAAGAAGACTTTCCGCGCGGCGCGGCGCCCCGGTGCGGGTGCGCCGGAGCCGTACGCCGCAGGCACACCTCAGCGCAGCCAGGGAGCGTCCGCATGGCCATTTCAATGCAGGGCCTCGAAACGGTACAGCCCACGACGGGACAGACCGCCCGCCTGATCGCCGAAGCCGATAAGTCGGTGATGTTCATCGTCAACCGGCCGGCCAAGGTGTTCGTGCGCGGCAAGGGCAGTTACCTGTGGGATGCGGATGGCAAGCGTTACCTGGACTTCATCCAGGGCTGGGCGGTGAACAGCCTGGGCCACTCCCCGCCGGCGGTGGTGCGGGCCGTCACCAAGCAGGCCAAGCTGCTGCTCAATGCCAGCCCGGCCCTGCACAACGAGCCCATGATCGAGCTGGCCAGCGCGCTGACCGCCCATTCGGCCCTGCAGCGCGTGTTCTTCGCCAACAGCGGCGCGGAGGCCAACGAGGGCGCGCTCAAGCTGGCCCGCAAGTACGGCAAGGTCAAGCGCAACGGGGCCTTCGAGGTCATCACCGCCTGGCACAGCTTCCACGGCCGCACGCTGGCGATGATGTCCGCCTCGGGCAAGGCCAACTGGGACACGCTCTTCGAGCCGAAGGTGCCCGGCTTCGTCAAGGTGCCCTTCAACGACCTGGCGGCCCTGCGCAAGGCCATCACGCCGCGCACCTGCGCCATCATGCTCGAGCCGGTGCAGGGCGAAGCGGGCGTGTTCGTGGCGGACAAGAAGTACCTGCAGGGCGTGCGGCAGCTCTGCGACGAGACGGGCGTGCTGCTGATCCTGGACGAGATCCAGACCGGCATGGGCCGCTGCGGCGCGCTCTTCGCCTATGAGCAGTACGGCATCGAGCCGGACATCATGACCCTGGGCAAGGGCCTGGGCGGCGGCTTCCCGGTCTCGGCCCTGCTGGCCAAGGAAGCGGTCTCGCTGTTCGAGGCGGGCGACCAGGGCGGCACCTTCTGCGGGCAGCCCATGGCCATGGCGGCGGCCAAGGCCGTGCTGGAGGAGATGCTGCGCAAGAACATCCCCCGCCGCGCCAAGACCCGCGGCAACTACCTCAAGCGGCGCCTGAAGGAGCTGGCCGGCGAGTTCGGCTTCACGGACGTGCGCGGCCTGGGCCTGCTGATGGCGGTGGACCTGCCGTCCGACAAGGGCGCGGACGTCGTCAACGCGGCGCTGGAACGCGGCCTGCTGCTCAACGCACCGCGCCCCAGCACGCTGCGCTTCATGCCCGCGCTCACCGTCAGCAATGGGGAGATCGACGAGATGATCGAGACCCTGCGCGCGGTGCTGCGGCAGGTGCTGTAGCTCTCCCTACAGCGCCCATCTTCCGCGCCGACCCGTTCCGGGGCCGGTGCGGCCCTGCCTTCCGCCAGCCGAGGGATGGACGTCGGCGGCGCCTCGCGTTGCGCCGTCGCACCGGTTCGCCTGCCCGCCTACGGTCGCTGGCCGGCTGCAGAATGCAGCGCGGCCGGCAGCGGCGTCCGGTGCGGCAAGTGGGGGGAGGGTGCTTGGGGCCAGTCGGCGGGCGGCTAGGCGCCCTTGGCCATCAGCTCGAAGCCGTACATGACCAGCTTGTCCAGTTCCTCGCGGCTGAAGCCCATGGACTTGCCGATCTTTTCGACCATGTCCTTTTCGGCCGGGGCGAAGTCCTTGTCCGCCACGGCGATGCGGATCAGGTCGATGATCATGGTCATCGCCGTCTTCTTGTCGATGCCGGGCGGGGAGCCCAGGGGCGGAATCGTCTGGAACTGGATGAACTTCTTGAGGCGCTCCACCGTGCCCTCGTCCTTGACGAGGGAGGTCAGCTTCATGACGAAGTCCACCTCGCTGCGATCGATGTTGCCGTCGGCCAGCACCATCGCCACCAGGGCGGTGGCGAACCAGGTGCGATGCGGCGGCTTCAGCTCGCTGATCTTCGTCTTGAATTCGACGTCCGCTGGCACTGCGTCACCTTAAGCGACCGGCCGTCCACCCGACCTGGCTTCAATCCGCCCCGCTGCGTAGTCCGCCCCCGTCCCGATTCCCAGCTCGTGGCGCCATCTTAAGCGAAAATGTGTCCGGCGGAAAGGTCCCTGTCCCGGCGCCCAGGCACGTCCCACGGACCCCCATCCGGTTAGACGGCGAGCCCCGGACGGAGGTCCGCCGTGCCACTGCCCTGCGCTTGCCTAGGAAGCTGTCGTCTCGATCGGCAGGTCCAGCCGATCCCCCCATTCCTTCCACGACCCGATGAAGTTGCGAATCCGGTCGTAACCCAGCACCCGGAGCGCGAGATAGGCCATGGAGG
>JBGOUY010000146.1:0-10640 GCA_041477795.1 bacterium | reverse complement strand
CTCCAGGTGCGCCTCGGCCGTCACGAACGTGATCTGCGCGTCCGGATAGCGGCGCCGGATCAGGCGCGGCAGGGCGGTGCACTTCACCACGTCCCCCAGGGAGCTGAAGCGCACGATGAGGACGCGCGCGGCGGCGGGCAGGGAGCGGGCGGCGGGGGGCATGGCTATTCAAACCGCAGATGCGGGCAGACCACAACTGCCAATGGAACCGCGGATGAACCCTTCGACGGGCTCAGGGCAGGCGCAGATGGACACAGATTCAACGGCCACTTCATGGGAACGGCGAAATGGGTTCCGTTGCCGACGTGCCGCAAGCCGCCCCGGAACGCGGCTGTTGCAGTTTTTTATCTGTGTGAATCTGTGTCCATCTGTGGTTCCAAAGCGGTTAGCTGTCAGTCTGCGGCCGCCTTGCCGCGCTTGGCGCGCAGGGCGGCGCGGATTTTCTCGGGCGTGATGGGCAGCGAGGCGATGCGCACGCCCACCGCGTGGAAGATGGCGTTGGCGATGGCGGCCGGGCCGGGCACGACGGGCGGCTCGCCGATGCCCTTGGCGCCGAAGGGCCCGTCCACGGCCGGCTTTTCCACCAGCACAGTTTCGATGGGCGGCAGGTCGAGCGCGCTGGGGATCTTGTAATCGAGGAAGCCCGCGGTGATGGGCTTGCCGCGCGCGTCGTAGCGCAGGGCCTCGCTGAGCGCCATGCCGATGCCCTGCGCGGCCCCGCCCTGCACCTGGCCGGCGGCGGAGACGGGGTTGATGGCGATGCCGCAGTCCTGCACCGCCACGTAGCGCAGCACGCGCACCTGGCCCGTGTCGGGGTCGACCTCCACGTCGGCCACCTGGCAGGCGAAGCTGGGCAGGCGGTTGAAGTTGCCCGTGGAGCCATAGCCCACGATGGGCCCGCGGCGGGCCATGGCCTTGGCGAGCAGGGCGGTGACGGCCACGCTGCGGCTGGGCTCAGTGCGGCCGGGCGCGGTCTTGACGCGCACCTGGTCGCCGGCCAGCTCCATGCGGTCGGGCCCCACGTCCAGCGCCTCCACGGCCTCCTCGAAGAGCTGCGCCTTGATGTGCTCGGCGGCCTTGAGCACGGCACCGCCCATGCTCTTGAGGGCCTGGCTGCCGGCGGAGATGGTGGAGTGCGGGGCGCTCTCGGTGTCCAGGCACTTGATGGTGACGCGCTCGAGGGGGAGCTGGAGGGCCTCCGCGGCGATCTGGGCGATGGCGGTGTGCACGCCGGTGAGGTCCACCACGCCGGTGAGGATGCTGGCCGAGCCGTCGTCGTTCATCTTGAGCACGGCGCCCGAGGGCATGCCGCCCACGTTCCAGTTGCCCAGGGCCAGGCCGCGCCCGCGGCGCGTGCCATTGGGGCCGGGGCTGCTCACCTGGGCCGGGTCGTAGCCGGAGCACTCCAGCGCGGCGTCCAGCGTCTCGGTCACGTACACGCTGCTGAAGGCCAGGCCGGCGAGGTTCTTGTGGCCGTCGGGCATCAGGTTGCGGCGGCGGAAGGCGATGGCGTCCCAGCCCATCTCGGCGGCGATGCGCTCCATCTCCGACTCGATGGCAAAGTTCGACTGCGGCCCGCCCGGGGCGCGCATGGAGGCCGAGGCGGCCTTGTTGGTGTACAGACAGCGCACGCGCACGCGCAGGTGCTCGATGGCGTAGGGCCCCTCGGCGAAGGTGGGCATGGAGGCGGACATCAGCACGCCGGCGCGGGCGAAGGCGCCGCTGTCCAGCACCGCGTCGATGGTGCGCGCGAGCAGGCGCATGTCGGCCGTGACGCCGGTCTTCATGACCAGGTGCACGCCGCTGCGGGGCTCGCCGCAGAGGAAGTCCTCCTGGCGCGTCATGACGATGCGCACGGGGCGGCCGCTCTTGCGGGCCAGGCAGGCCGCCGCGGCTTCGTCGAGCAGCCAGATCTTGCCGCCGAAGGCCCCGCCCACCTCCGTGCCGGCCACCCGCACGCGGTTCTGCGAGACGCCCAGCACCTCGGCGATCTGGTTGCGCAGGCCAAAGGTGGTCTGCGTGCTCGACCACACGCTGTAGGTCTCGTCCGGGTTGTAGACGGCCAGGCAGGCGTGCGGCTCGATGTAGGCCTGGTGGATCATCTCCGTGCTGTAGGTGTGCTCGAAGACGCGGTGCGCCTTGGCGAAGGCCGCGTCGGGGTCGCCGCGCTGCAGCAGGTTGTCCGAACAGCAGTTGCCGCCGGTGGGCTTGGCCATGGCCGGCGCGGCGTAGCGCAGCAGGTCGGGGTGCAGCACGGGCGCGCCGGGCTCCAGGGCGCGCAGGGCATCCAGCACCGGCTCGAGCGGCACGTAGTCCACCTCGATCAGCGCGACCGCCTCGGCGGCCAGCTCGGGCGTGTCCGCCGCCACAGCCGCCACGCGGTCGCCCACGTAGAGCACCGTGTCGCCCGCGCCGGCCAGGTAGCGCTCGTCCTTGAGGTACTTGCCGAAGCGCACGGAGGGCAGGTCCGCCGCGGTCATGACGGCGCGCACGCCGGACAGCGCGGCCGCCCGCGAGACGTCCAGGCGCGTGATGCGCGCGTGCGGGTGCGGCGAGCGCAGCACCTTGCCGTGCAGCAGCGGCCCCAGCGCGCGCTGATCCTCGGCGAAGAGGGCCTGGCCCGTCAGCTTGGCCACGGCGTCGATGCGCGGCAAGTGCTGGCCCACGGTCTGGAAGGACGGATAGTCGATCTTCAGCTCTTTCATGGCGCGCTCGCGGCGGGAGTGGTGATGGTGCCGGTAGTCTATGCCGGAGCGCGGGGCGCTGCCAACAG
The DNA here is from genome assembly GCA_041477795.1 of bacterium. Lineage (GTDB taxonomy): Bacteria > SAR324 > SAR324 > SAR324 > JACQKK01 > DATFMP01. The sequence continues at coordinate 7,867 of JBGOUY010000146.1, read as the reverse complement.
GGGGCACCCCAAAAGCGAACTGCAAAGGGAACCGCAGATAAACGCAGATGAACGCAGATGCACGGCTGCGAAGCAGCCGTTCCAATCCATGAGGGGAGCGCGAGGGGGCCTGTCCTGAGCGAAGTCGAAGGGCTTGCTCCCTCGCACGCTGTGGTCGGTTTCCGGCTCAGGCGGCCTGCGTGTGCTTGTCCAGGTGCGCCAGCAGGGCGGCGTTGAAGGCCGCGGGCTGTTCCAGGTTGCACAGGTGCGAGGCGTTGTCGAGGATCGCGAGGGTGGAGCCGGCGATGTGCTGGTGCAGGAACTGGGCGGCCTCCACGGTGGTGGAGGGATCGTCCCGGCCCACGATGATCCGCGTGGGGCGCTGGATCCTGGCGAGCAGGGGGCGCTGGTCCATGGCTTGGATGGCCGCGCCGCAGCCGCAGAAACCCTCCACGGGCGTGCCGAGGATCATTTCGCGCACCTGCTGCAGCACCTGGGGCAGGCGCTGCTGGCCGGGCTTGGTGAACCAGCGGTCGAGCGTGGCCTCCACCACGGCCACCATGCCCCCGCCGCGTACGGCCGCGAAGCGCTCCTCCCACTGCTGCTTGTTGGGCACGAAGGGCGTGGTGTCGCAGAGGGTGATGCTGGCGAAGCGGTCGCCGTGGCGGGCGGCGAGCTGCTGGCCGATCATGCCGCCGATGGAGAGCCCGCAGAAGTGCGCGCGCGCGATTTTCAGTGCGTCCAGCAGGCCCACCGCGTCCGCGGCGAGCTGCTCCATCGTGTACGGCCCGGCCGGCACGGCCGAGCGGCCGTGCCCGCGCTTGTCGAAGCGCAGCACGCGATAGCCCGCCCCCGTCAGCGCCGGCACCTGCGGCTCCCACATGCTCAAGTTCGTGGCGAGGGAATTGGCCAGCAGCACCACGGGGCCGTCCGCGGCGCCGTCGAGGTGATAGTGCAGCTTGACGCCATTGGCGGTCGCGGTGGGCATGGGGGCGGGCTCCGGGTGCGGGTGGGAGGGGATGCAGACACCTTACCAGCGGCTCGCGGCGGCGCAAAGGCGCACAAGGGGAGAACTGCATAACCAAACTACAAGGGGAGCCGCTGATAAACCCTTCGACCGGCTCAGGGTAGGCGCGGATGGACCCTTCGACGGGCTCAGGGCCGGCGCGGAAGGAACGACGGCGGCTCGCAAAGGCGCAACGGGGCCAAGGCGCGCAGGGCCGTAACCGCCAAGGCGCTCTGGAATCGGCGACAGTGACCGGTGCGAAGTGGATTTCGGCGCAGGTCTCGTGGTATGGGCCGCCGTGGGAAGCGATCCCTGCGGTGCCGCTGGTCCGCCTGGGACCTGTCAGGTGAGGGCCGTGCATCCGGGGAGACGTGCGCCCTGCAGACGGAGTCCCACCCATCGCCGGCCCGTCCGCGCGTCAACGGCTGGCCGGCCCTGCCGGCACTCGAGCATTGGAGCGGCGTGAACCGGACGGCAAAGCGCTATCTGCCCTATCTGCTCGTGGTCGTGTGCTACGCGGCGCTCCTGGTGGGCAGCGGATTCCTGAAGCAGCCCATCGCGCGGGATGAGCTGGAATTCTGGCCGGTTTCGCTGGCCTACAGCGAGTCCTGGCTGCCGTCGCCGCAGTTAATGCGCGATCCAGACGCCCCGCTCAATACGCCCTTGCCTTTCATCCTGTTCGGCACGGTGGAGCACCTCTTCCATGGCGGCATCGCGGCTGCGCGCGCGGTAAACCTGCTGCTTTCGCTCGCCATGCGCTGTGGATCGCCAAAGGCGATGGGCGCACCTGGCGGGGCCTGCTGTGTACGGTTGGGCTGCTGCTCTGCCCGTATTATCTTGGCACGAGCATCTTGCTCTATACGGACCTGGTGGCGGCGTTCTGCGGGCTGTCGGGATTGGTGCTGCACCGGCGCGGCCAGCGTTGGCTGGCCGCCGGATGCTGGGTGGCGGCCATCGCGAGCCGGCAATATCTGCTGGCCGTCCCGCTCGCGGTCGGCGCCTGGGAGCTTTGGCTGCATCGCTCCGAGGGCTTGCGCATCCGCTCCGCCTGGGTGGCGCCGCTCCTGGCTAGCGCGACGATCTTCGGCTGGTACGCGCTCTATGGAGGATTCGCGCCGGCCGGCACCCTGGCTCGCGAGCGCGTTGCCACCGCTGCGTTTTGGGCCGTCGCGCCGGAGCACAGCCTCTACTATCTGACCACGATCGGCGTCTATTACGTGCTGCCCGCCCTGCTGCTGCTGGGACTGTGGCCTCGTCTGGCCCGGCGCGTGCGCGCGTCGCGCTGGATCGTCCTCGGCTCGGCCGCCGCACTGGCCCTGGCCTTTGCGCTCGCCCCGCCGTTGCACAATCACAATCCGGGCTTTGTGGACACGATGGGGTATTTCGACAAGGCGGCGCGAGTCGTCTTGTCGGACGGACCCCGCGCGGTGCTGTACTATGTCCTCGCCCTCGCTGCGATCGTCGCGCTGCTGGACTCGCCTCTGGCGCTGCTGCTCCTGGGTACCAACTCGGCGGCGCTCCTCAAGTCCCAGGTGGCCTGGGACAAGTACGCGCTGCCGTTGCTGGTGCTGCTCTGGTACCGGCGTCGCGGGACAGCCACGAAGGCTGGAGCGACCGGGCAGAGCCGCCGGGGCAGCGAGCCGAAATGGCAGCGCCTTCCGTGACCCGTCCCGGCAGGGCCGGGCACGTCGCCACGTAGCCGCCCTCCTCGGCCGGCTCGCACAGCACCGTGAAGCTGTATTCGCGGGTCTGCATGCGCTGCTCCCGTTCCCCGTGCGTGACTCGGCTTGCGTGCGCTCAGGATAGGCGCGACCGGCCGGAAATCGGAAGGTGCGGACGGGGGAGCGGCCAGGCCATCGCATGCTGGGCGCTGGGTGCTCGTCGCCAGCGCCGGCGCAAGACCCCGCCCCGCCCCGCAGGATGCGGGTCGGGGTGAGGAGCCGCTCCCGTTCATTGCCGTTTGAGGGGGGTGCGGGCTAGGCTGAGCCGCGCGCCGTCCGGCCGGGCGGCGCCGCTTGGAGTTCTGGAACGATGAGGCCCCTGGCGATGTCCCGCGTCGGCTGGCAGGTGCTGTACAACGCGCTGCTGCTGCCGCTGCTGCGGCTGGCGGCGTGGCTGCTGGCCTGGCTGCCATCTCCGCGCAGCGCCAAGCTGCGCGACACACTCGCCGGGCGGCGCGGCGTGTTCGGCCGGCTGGAGGCGGCGCTGGCCGCGCGGGACCCCGCGCGGCCGCTGCTCTGGTTCCACGTCTCCAGCGCGGGGGAGTTCCTGCAAGCGCTGCCGGTGCTGGAGCGGCTGGCGGCGGATAGCGCGCAGGGGGGCGCACAGATCGTGCTCACGGTGACGTCGGTGTCGGGCTACCGCTGGGTGGAGCGGCTGCGCGCCGCGGGACGCGGGCCGCCCGGCCTGCTGGCGCTGGATTACCTGCCGCTGGACACGCGGGGCCGCATGCGCCGCCTGCTGCGCCTGCTGCGGCCGGCGGCGCTGCTCTACACCAAGTACGACCTGTGGCCCAATCTGGTGTGGGAGGCGGCGCGGGCGGGCGTGCCGCAGTACCTGCTGGCGGCCACCCTGCCCGCGCGCTCCTGGCGTCTGCGCTCGGCGGCGGCGCGCAGCCTGTACCGCACGCTCTACGCCGCGCTGGACGGCATCTTCGCCGTGACCGAGGCCGACGCGGCGCGCTTCCTGCGCACGGCGCCGGGTCACCCGGGCGTGGCGGTGGTGGGAGATACGCGCTTCGACAGCGTATTGGAGCGCCGCGCGCGCATTGCTCCGCCGTCCCTGCCGCCCTATGATGGCGGCGAGCTGGGCGGCGAGCTTGACGGCGGGCCTGGCGGCGCACCGGCTGCGGCGGCCGACGCGGTATCCGCTGCGGCGGCAGACACCAGGCGGCAGGGCACCGTGCTCGTGGTCGGCAGCAGTTGGCCGGCGGACGAGCAGCGCATCGTGCCCGGCCTGCTGGAGGCGCTGCACCGTCACGCCGGGCTGCGGCTGCTGCTGGTGCCGCACGAGACCGATCCGGCGCACCTGGCCGCGCTGGAGGCCGCCTTTGCCGCGCACGCCCCGCAGCGCTTCTCGCGGCTGGCGCTCCGGGAGCCAGGCGCGCCCGCGTGGCGCGTGCTGCTGGTGGATACGGTGGGGCAGCTTTCCGCGCTGTACGCCTACGCCGCGCTGGCGTACGTGGGCGGCGCCTTCAGCACGGGCGTGCACAACGTGATGGAGCCGGCGGCGATGGGCGTCCCGACCCTCTTCGGCCCGTTCCACCAGAACTCCCCCGAGGCGCTGCACCTGGTGTCCGCGGGCCTGGCGTTTTCTGTTCCCGATGGCGACGCGTTCCGGCGCGTGCTGGAGGGGCTGCTGGCCGACCCGCCGCGGCGGGCCGAGCTGGGCGCGCGGGCCCGCGCCTGGGTCGAGTCCCAGGCGGGCGCCGCGGAGCGCTCCTGCGCGCGCATCCGCGCCGGGCTGGCCGCGCGCGCGGCCGCTCCCCGCAGCGCCGCTTCCCACACGGCCGATTCTCACACGGCGAAGCGCTGAATGGCATCGCAACTGACCGGCGCCGAGCGGCGCGACTTCTGGCTGGTGAGCTGCGGGCAGCTCCTGGTCTACCTGGGCTTCTTCGCCTTCTTCCAGTTCCCGCTCTATATCCACGCCGTGGGCGGCTCGGTGGTGGCGGTGGGCGTCATCATGGGGATGACCTCGCTGGCCGCCACGCTGCTGCTGCCCTGGATTACGGCCCTGAGCGACCGCGTGGAGCGCAAGGGCATGATGCTGGGCGGCATCATGCTGCTGGAACTCTCCACGATGGTCACGATGTACACCAGCGCGCCCACCGTGTGGATGGCCGCGCTGATGGTGCTGCGCGGCCTGGGCATGGCGCTCTACCAGATCGCCTCCGGCGGCTACATCGCGCAGATCCTGCCGCCCGCCGAGCGCGCGCGCTGGATCGGCATCAACTTCGGCTTCAACCAGGTGGCCACGGCGATGGGCCCGCTCTTCGCCGAGATCGCCATCCGCAAGGCGGGCTTCCCGTACTTCTTCTTCATGTGCACGGCCTTCGTCTACGCGGGGATGCTGCTGGTGGCCTCCGTGCACCGCCGCGCGCCGCCGCCGCAGGAGGCGCCCTTCCGCGCCTTGGAATCGCTGACCGGCTTCCTGCGCGATCTGCTCGGGCCGCGCTTCCGCAACGCCTTCCTGACGCTGCTGCTGATGGCGGGCGGCCTGGGGGCCGTGACCAACTTCACGGCCACCTATACCCAGTCCCTCGGCCTGTCCTCGGGCCTGTTCTTCACCAACTACGCGCTGATCAACGCCGTGTCGCGCTTCGGCGGCGGGGGCCTCTCCGACCGCTACGGGCGCACGGCGGTGGTGGTGCCCACCCTGCTGCTGTTCGGCGGGGGACTGTTTCTCTACAGCTTCACGTCCAACACCTGGATGATGCTGCTCTCCGGGCTGGTGATCGGCGTGGGCTTCGGGCTGTCCAATCCGGCGCTGCTGGCGCTGCTGCTGGATCGCGCCCCGCTGCAGCTGCAGGGGCGGGCCATCGGCACGTTCAACTTCGCCTATCAGCTCGGCTACCTGGTGCTGCCGCCGATCTTCGGGGTGGTGGCGGAGCAGGCGGGCTACCGCGTCATGTTCTGGATCGCCGGCGTGCTGCCCTTCGCCGCGCTGGCGGTGTACCTGCTGCCCGAGCGGCGCACCCCCGGCGGCGCAGCGCCCGGCGAGGCCCAGGCCGCGTAGGCGCGAGACCTGTCCCCGCCCGGCAGACGGCCGGCGCCCCGCCGCTCCCTCCTCTGCGCACACCCACGTCGGTGCGCGCTGCGGGGCCGCCACAGGGGGCTGGCGCGCGCAGGGCGGCCGCGCTACGATGCGGGCGATCCTCTGCACTCGCAAGGCGCTCGCCCCATGGCATTCGCCAGCTACCACGCCCACGTGTACTACGACGCCGCCACGCGCCCGCAGGCCGCGACGGTGCGCGAGGCGCTGGGCGCGCAGTTCCAGGTGCAGCTCGGGCGCTGGCACGACGAGCCCGTCGGCCCGCACCCGCAGGCGATGTACCAGGTGGCCTTTCCGGCCGAGGAGTTCGCGCGCGTGGTGCCCTGGCTGATGGCCCACCACGGGCCGCTCCCCGTCTTGATCCACCCCAACACCGACGACGATCTGGGCGACCACTCCGATCGCGCGCTGTGGCTGGGGCCCAGGCTGAAGCTGAACCTGGAGCTGTTCCGCCAGGCCGCCAAGGCCTGAATCCGCACACCCTCCGTTCCACCGGACTCCGACGATGATCACCGACCCCTTGCCGCGCAGCCGCTTTGCCTATCTGCCCACGCCCCTGGAGGAAGCCCCGCACCTGACCGAGGCGCTGGGCGGCCCGCGCCTGTTCATCAAGCGCGACGACCGCTCCGGCCTCAGCTTCGGGGGCAACAAGGCCCGCATCTTCGAATTCGTCTTTGGCGATGCGCTGGCCAAGGGCGCGACGGCGATGATCACGGCGGCCGGCACGCAGAGCAATCACCTGCGCGAGGTCACCACGGCCTGCAACAAGCTCGGCCTCAAGTCGGTCATCGTCGTGTGCGGCCCGCGCGGGCCCGAGACGCCCCAGGGCAACCTGTTCCTGTTCCACCTGCTGGGGGCGGATATCCGCTACTACCCCACCTTCGATCCGCACAGCCCGGAGTTGTGGGCGCTGCTGCACGACATCGAGGCGGAGCTGAAGGCGGAGGGCCACACGCCCTACATCGTGCACTTCGACCTGCGGCCGGGCCTGCTGGGCTCCGCCTCGCACGTCAACGCGGCCGAGGAGATGGCCGGGCAGTTCAAGGCGCTGGGCGTGGTGCCGGACTACGTGTACGTGGCATCGGGCTCCGGCGTGACCACCGCGGGCTTCGTGCTGGGCTTCAAGCACCTCGGCCTCAAGACGCGCGTGGTGGGCGTCAGCCTGATCTGGCCCGCCGAGCAGGTGCGCGTGTCCATCGCCAAGCACGCCAATGACGTGGCGGAGGAACTCGGCCTGAAGACGCGCGTGGCGCCCACGGACTACGACGTGGTCGACTATTGCGCGCCGGGCTACGGCAAGATCACGCCGCAGATCAGCGAGGCGGTGCGCCTGGTGGCCAGCCGCGAAGGCGTCCTGCTGGACCCGGTCTACAACGGCAAGGCCATGGCCGCCCTGATCGACCACGTGCGCAGCGGGCGCCTGGGCAAGCAGCACAGCGCCGTGCTGATCCACACCGGCGGCACGCCGGCGCTCTTCGCGTACAACCGCGAGCTGCTCGCCGAGTAGCCGCCACGGGGGCTCCGCCCCCGCACCCCCCGGCAGGGAGCAGCGCTGAGGGCTTGCCCGAAGCGCCAACGGCACCGCCCCCTGCACCCCATGTACAGAACGGCCTTGCGCGGTGGTGGCTGGCTTGCCAGCCACCTCCGCGCAGAGAGGGGGTGCGGGGGAACCCCTTCCCCCGCAGGCTGTTCGCGGTTCTCTTGCCGTCGCTAGCCCCCGTAAGCCTGTTGGAATGCCGCCAGGAAGCGCGGCAGCTCCGCCGGCGGCTGGGCGTCGATGCCCGCGGCGCCGGCGCGCCCCCCGCCGCCGAAGCGCCGCGCCAGCGCGTCCGCGCCCTCCGGCCGGGCCAGCGGCGCGCGCAGGGAGAGCCGCAGCGCCCCGTCGCGCAGCGTGACGCCCACGGCGCTGGCCCGCGCGGGGTCGGCCGTGGCGAGGCGGTTGGCGAAGCTGCCCTGCACCCGCCGCGCCCACGCCTCCGCCGGCAGCAGCACCACCACGGCCCGGGGCGGCGCCAGCGCCGGCGCGCACGCCTGGGCCCGCGCCAGGTCGTCCGCGAAGCCGCGCCGCAGCACGGCGAGCTGCGGCAGCCGCGCCGCCTCGCGCGGATT
>JBGOUY010000324.1:0-4527 GCA_041477795.1 bacterium | reverse complement strand
GGTATTGGGCAGGAACTGGTCGATCAGGGCGTCGAAGGTGCGCCGCCGCCCCACCGCGCCCTGGCGGATCGCCTCGAAGAGCACGAGCGGGTCCACGCCGGCCTTGACGCCCATGGAGAACGTCTCGGCGAGCGCCGCGTTGATGGCGTAGCCGGAGCAGTTGTGCACCAGCTTGGCCACGGTGGCCTGCCCGGCCGGCCCCACGTAGCGCGCCTGATCCCCGATCGCATCCAGCACGGGCTTGAAGCGCTCGAAGGCGCCCTTGTCCCCGCCGATCCACAGGGCGAGCTTGCCTGTCGCCGCGCCGCGCGGGCCGCCGCTCACCGGCGAGTCCAGCATGTGCGCCCCCTTGGCCGCGAAGGCGGCGGAGATCTTCTGCACCAGCGCGCGGGAGTTGGTGGACAGGTCGAAGTACGCCGCGTCGGGCCGGATGCCGGCCAGGATGCCGTCCGGGCCGAGCGCGACGGCCTCCACCTCCGGCGGGCCGGGCAGCGAGGTGAAGATCACCTCGGAGGCGGCCGCGACCTCCCGCGGGGACTTGGCCCACACGGCCCCGGCGGCGAGGTGCGCCTTGGCCGCCTCGCGCCGCACGTCGTAGACGGTGAGCTTATGACCCGCCTTCTGGAGGTTGGCCGCCATGCTGGCACCCATGGTGCCCAAGCCAATGAATCCGACCTGCATGTCGATCTCCTGGCAATCGGGTGAAGGGCGCGGCGCCCCGGTGCCGGCTACTCGGCCTTGCCCTCGTACACGTCGGCGGCGGTCTGCGCGGCGGTCATGGCCGCGGGCCAGCCCGCGTAAAAGGCCATGTGCGTGACGATCTCGGCGATCTCCTCGCGCGACACGCCGTTGGCGAGGGCGCGCTTGATGTGCGTGCGGAGTTGCATGGGGCGGTGCGTGGCTACCAGGGCGGCGACCGTGATCAGGCTGCGGTCGCGCTTGGACAGGCCGGGCCGCTCCCACAGGTCGCCGTAGATCACGTCGTTGGTGTAGTCCACCAGCGCGGGAAAGTACGGCTTGATGCGGTCGCGGGCGGTGGATGGAGGTGCTTTGGCCATGGGGTGGTCTCCGGGTTGGAACGCATGACGGGGTCGCGGCAGCGAGGCTGCCGGGGGCGGCCTGCGCCGCCTGGCCGGTTCGCACGGGCGGACGGCGCCGGCAGCCTTGCACCGGTCCCCTAGACGGTCCCGCGACATTTCGCAAGGCAGGGCGGAGCCTGGCCGGTCGCCGGGGTCGCCCCTGCAGCAGGACGCCAGCCAGCGCGGCCCGCGCCTGGGCCGGCACCTGCGCAATGAGCGTACTGAAAAGGTTTTGGGTCGTCAGGGCTTGGGCGCATCGTTCAACAGGCCGGCCACGCCCTGCTCGGCGAAGCGTCGCCGCCACAGCAGCACGGTGGGCCGGCTCGTACCCAACTCCGTGGCGATGGCCTGATCGGACAGGCCCTGGGCCGCCAAGAGCACGATCCGCCCGCGCAGCGCCACCTTCTGCGAGTTGCGACTGGAGGCCACCAAGCGCTTCACCTCCGTCGCCTGGCTCGGTTCCATGGGCAATGCCGGGGCAGGAGTATTCATACCGCTTCAGTTACCCCATTCAGCCCTAGACGAAAAGGTATTTCGGTGTCAGAACACTAGATAATCCCGCCTCCAACGGCAGCTTGCAAACTTTCGGCGGTCAATTTCCATGCGAACCAGGCTCCTCCGGCGCGTCGCTCTTCACACAGCAGGGCTCGTGCTGGTCACGTGCGCGTTTGGCGCATACGCGACATTGTTGAAAAAGGACGTGAACTTCGATTTTCTGAATTACCATTGGTACAATGGATATGCGTTCCTCAACAACCGTTACGACGTCGACTCGATAAACGTCCAACTCCGAAGGTTTGTTAATCCTTTGTTGGACGTCCCCGTCTATCTGCTGGCCCAAAACGTCGGCGCGAAAGTCGTTGCATTCTGCCTGGGCGCAGTTCAGGGACTGAACCTGGTGCTGGTGTTTTATCTTGCCCGACTGGCCTTGCAAGAGACGATCGGGGCACCCGTTCTGTGGCTCTGCGCGATGGTTGCCATTGCCGGAGGACTAGGTGCGAACAATCTCTCCGAACTCGGCACGGTTTTTATGGACAACATCGTCAGCCTGGGGGCGCTGGCGGCCCTGCTGACGATCTGCGCGGGATGCCGATCGAAGACCCCGGGAACCGTCCGCAGCCTGGGTTTCGCGTCGGCGGGTGGAATCATCCTGGGCCTATTCATCGGCCTCAAGCTTACGCTCGCGATTTATGCCGTCGGCATCTGCGTGGCGTTCCTGATCGCCGGCGGGCGACAAAGGCTCTGGCTTGGCATCGCCTTTTCCCTCGCAACCGTGCTGGGATTCCTGGCTTCAGACGGAGCTTGGCTGCTCAAGAATTACATGGACACCGGCAATCCCATTCTTCCGCTCTATAACAATGTTTTTCGCTCCCCTTTGCTTGAACCGCTTTCCTTCACAGACACCAGGTTTGTTCCGAAATCGACCCTCGAAGCGCTCTACTATCCCTTTGTCATTGCCGTCGATCCACATCGCGTTTCCGAGGTGCTGTTCCGTGATTTCCGCATTCCCCTCTTCTACGCGACCAGCATCATTGCCGGCGCCGTGCTGGCCAATCGCATGGCTCGCAAGTCTGTCCGGCCCAACCTAAGCGATTTCCAGACGCCCACTTTCCTGCTGGTGGCCGCAACGGTTTCGCTGCTCGTGTGGAGTGTCGTCGCCGGAATATACCGCTACCTGGCGGCCCTGGAAGTTCTTGCCCCCACGCTTATCGCGACCGCAGTCTTCCTGATCGTTCCGAACCGGCGCGTCGCGGTCTGGGGCAGCGCGGCGATCGCCATTTTCGTCATGGTCACAACAGTGCCGGGCTCATGGGGACGAAAGGAATGGAGCAAGCGTTGGGTTGAAATCGATATCCCGAAGAACTTTCTCGAATCTCGCGCAATGGTAGTGATAGTGGGAACCCCACCATCCTCGTTCGTCATTCCGTCATTTCCTAAAAGCTATGTGTTCGTACAAGTTGGAGATACTTTCACACTTAATCAAGCTGTGTACTTCAAGCAGCATGAGGGGCAGGGGACACTTTACGACAAGCTGCGGCAACGCATCGCAAGCTACAATGGTCCGCTCTTTGTCATGTGGATCGCCCGTGCCGGTCTACCTGATGCTCTTCTGTACGAGTTTAAGCTTGCGAGGCGGCAACAGGAATGTGGGAGACTGGAGAGCAACCTGTATCCGTATGTCGAAATTTGTCGCGCCGAGCGCATTGCCAATTGAGCCAAAACGGCGGCAATCAGTGCATTGAATCGGTTTGCTTCCACCTCGTGCCGGCAGGGACGGCGGCCCTGTCCTGGTGCCTGGTTGTCTGGAACTGTCGTGCATTGCGCGCGCGGCACACGGTGCCAAACGCGGAGCTGGTGAACCGCTAGCCCGCGGCTCCGGCCCCGCCCTCTTTGGGCTGTCCAGGCTGACGTGGAAGATTCCGTCTCCGCCTTGCCGCCACGCATCGCCGTGCTGATCCCCTGCCTGAACGAGGAGATCACCGTGGGCAAGGTCGTGGCGGATTTCCGCGCTACCCTGCCCGAGGCGACCGTCTACGTTTTCGACAACGGCTCCACGGACCGCACGGCGGAGCGGGCCCGCGCCGCGGGCGCGCTGGTGGTGCGGGAGAAGCGGCCGGGCAAGGGCCGTGTCGTGCAGTCCATGCTGCGCAAGGTGGACGCGGATCTGTACGTCGTGGTGGATGGCGACGACACCTACTCCGCGGCGGACGCGCGCAGGCTACTGGCGCCCTTGCTGGCGGAGCAGGCCGACATGGTCGTGGCCTCCCGTTTGGCGGAGTACTCCAGCGGCTCCTTCCGCTCCCTGCACGTGCTGGGCAATCGCATGCTCACCGGCATCGTGAACTGGATCTTCGGCGCCCGGCTCAAGGACATGATGTCTGGCTACCGGGCCCTGACCCGCGAGCTAGCCAAGTCCGTGCCGATCCTTTCCCCGGGGTTCGAGGTGGAGACGGAGCTGACCCTGCGCACGCTGGAAGCGGGCTACGTGATCGCGGAGATCGCCCTGCCCTACCGGGAGCGTCCGCCGGGCTCCCAATCCAAGCTACGCACGTTCAGCGACGGCTGGCAGGTGGCCGCCAACATTTTCAACATCACCCGCAATTACCGGCCGCTGACTTTCTACGGCGCGCTGGGCGCACTGTTCCTGCTCATGAGCCTGGCCGCCGGCGGGCCGGTGGTGCTGGAGTTCATCGAGACACAATACGTCACCCACGTCCCCCTTGCCATCCTCAGCACGGGCTGCATGATCCTCTCTTTCTTGTGCTTCAGCATCGGCCTGGTGCTGAGCACGGTGATTGAGCGGGCCCGCGAGGTAGTCGAGGTCCACCTGCTCAACCGGCGCTAGAGCATTTTACGTTTATCCGAATACAATTCGTGAGACGCAGCCTGCATCAATAGGGCGGTCGTGGGTCGCAAAGTGTAACCACTTAACCAGAAAACGCTCTAG
>JBGOUY010000197.1:0-8447 GCA_041477795.1 bacterium | reverse complement strand
CACCGTCGTTCCACACCGTCGTTCCACACCGTCGTTCCACACGCGACGGCCGGGGCCCCGCCGCGGCCCCCGCACCGCCCGGCTCACGTCAGCGGCTCCAGATTCTCCAGCAGGGTCGGCACGAATTCGGAGACGGTGGGGTGGATGTGCATGGCCCGCTGGATCACAGTGTAAGGCGCCCGGGCGTACATGACATCCAAAATCTGGTGCACCACCTCGTCCCCGCCGATGCCCAGGATCGCCGCCCCCAGGATCTGCTTCGATCCGGCGTCCACGAGCACCTTCATGAAGCCCTGCGTCTCGCTGCGCTCGCGGGCGCGGCCGACGCGGGTCATGGGCAGCTTGGCCATCAGCGCCGGGCGGCCGCTTGCCCGCACCTCGCGCTCGGTGAGGCCGACGCGGCCCAGGGGCGGGTCGATGTAGAGCGCGTAGGCGAGGATGCGGTCGCTCACCCGGCGCGGGTCGTTGTCCAGCAGGTTGGCCGCGACGATCTCGTAGTCGTTCCAGGACGTGTGCGTGAACGCGCCGCGCCCGTTGCAGTCGCCGATGGCCCACACCCCCTCCACATTCGTGCGGAGCTGATCGTCCACTGCGATGAAGCCGCGCCCGTCCACCTGGATGGCGGCGGCCTCCAGCCCCAGGTCGTCCGTGTTGGGCCGCCGGCCCACGGCCACCAGCAGGTGCGAGCCGACCGCCTCCTGCGGGCCGCCGGGGCATTGCAGGTGCAGCGCGATGCGCTCGCCGCGCCGCTCCACCCGCGCCAGCCGGGCCTGCAGCCGCACCTGCACGCCCTCGGCCGCGACGATCTCCTGCACCCCCGCCGAGACGTCGTCGTCGTCCCGCGGGATCAGCCGCTCCCCCTGCTCGATCACGGTCACCTGGCTGCCGAAGCGCCGGTACATCTGCCCGAATTCCAGGCCGATGTAGCTCCCGCCCACGATCAGCAGGTGCTCGGGCAGGGTGTCCACGTCCAGCATGGACGAGTTGGTGAGGTACTCGACGCGCTCCAGGCCCGGCACGGGCGGCACGGAGGCCCGCGCGCCCACATTGATGAAGATGCGCGGCGCCTCCAGCGTGCGGCCGTTGACCGCCACGGCGTGCGGCCCGCTGAAGCGCCCGTGGCCCTCGATCACGGTCAGCCCCTGCATGCCCTTCAGCCAGCGCGTGACGCCCTGGTTGGACACTGCCACCACGCCGTCCTTGCGGGCCTTCACCTGGCGCATGTCCACGCTGACGGGGCCGCCCACCTGCACGCCGAAGTCCGCCGCGCGGCGCGCCAGATAAGCCGCGCGGGCGCTGGCGACGAGGGTCTTGGTGGGGATGCAGCCCACGTTCACGCAGGTGCCGCCGAAGAGCTTGCGCTCCAGGATGGCGGTCTTGTGGCCGGCCTGCACCAGCCGGGCGGCCAGCGCGGGGCCGGATTGGCCGGTGCCGATCACGATAGCGTCGAACGATTCAGGCATAGCGCTCTCCCCCCCGCAGAATCACTCCGTTCGTGGCAGCGGGCACCCCCGTGCGCCCAGTGTGCACACGGGCGCGCCGGCCCGCAACCGGCTCGCCGGACTGGACCTTCCGGCGCCGCAAACGTTCGTGGGAAGGGCTGCGGGCGCCTTGTGTTTGGGTGAGGTCCCCGCTATGAATGCAGGGGGTTTGCGCCGCGGCCGGGCGGGCGCCAAGATCAGGAATCCCTGGGCGCCACGCGCCGTGTCACCGGGTTTGGGCGAGCGATGCCGACGACGATCGTATTTTCCAGCGAGAAGGGCGGAGTCGGAAAAACCACCTCCGCCGTGAACCTGGCCATGGCCTTTGCCGTGGGCGGGTACAAGGTGCTGCTGGTGGACATGGATCCGCAGGGCTCCGTGCGCTTTTCCTTCGGCATGAAGGGCCCGGTGCGGATGGGGACGCGGCAGTTGCTGGCCAATCCCGAGATCCCGCTGCGGGAGCTGTGCCAGCACGCCGATGGCGGGCAGTCGCTGGACTACATCTTCGCCAATTTCGACAATCTGGCGCAGGAGCGCGAGCTGCTGGCGGCCGTGAAGAGCCCCACCGTGCTCCGGCAGCGCCTGGCGCGCGAGGCGCAGGAGTACGACTTCATCGTGCTGGATTCGCAGGCGTCCACCAGCATGCTCGCGCTCAACGCCATCACGGCGTCGGACCTGGTGATCCTGCCCCTGCAGTGCGAGTCCCTCGCGGTCAAGTCCCTCAAGCGCTACCTGGTGGCGTTCCGGGAGCTGCAGATGCGCTACAACCCCGATCTGCGCATCGCGGGCATCCTGCTCACCATGTACGACCGCAACCTGGAAGTGCACCGGCGCATCTGCCGGCAGATGTACGAGACCCTCTACGATTCGGTGTTCTCCACCATCATTCCCAAGGCGCGGGAGATTCCCGAGGCCAGCGCGCTGGGGCAGTCGGTCATCACCTATCGCACCAATTCGGTGGGGGCGACGGCCTACATCCGGCTGACCAAGGAGATCCTGGACCGCTTCAACCTGCGCCCCGCAATGGCCGTATCCTGACGTTCCATGCAAACCTTGAGGCGGCAGGCACGCGGTTACGCCCTGCAACTGCTGTATCAGGCGGAGCTGGACCCCGCTTCCGACGCGCCCGCGCGCGAGCGCACGGAGCTGGCGGGGCGCGCCTCCAAGAAGGCGCGCGCCTTCGCCACCGAGCTGGCGGAGGCCACGCTGGCGCACCGCGACGCCCTGGACGCCGCCCTGACGCGCTCCCTGGAGCAGTGGAAGCTCTCGCGCCTGTCCGTGGTCGTGCGCAACATCCTGCGGCTGTCCGCCGCGGAGCTGCTGGTGATCGGCACGGAACCGCCCGCGGTCATCATCGACGAGGCCGTGGAACTGACGCGCGCATACATGGACGAAGACTCCGCGCGCTTCGTCAACAGCGTGCTGGACCGCCTGCGGCGGGACGCCGCCACGCCGCCGCCGGCCCAGGCCGCCAGTTCCTCCTAGCCGCCCCCGGGCGCCTCTGCCGCCGGCTCTTCTCAGCCGCCGGCGGGCGCGGGCCATCCCCATGAGCCAGACCTCCGTTCGCAGCGAGGTGGAAGCCGGCCGGCAGCGGCTGCGCGATGCCCTGGTGGCCTACTACCTGGACGAGCGGCCCCTCCTCGGCGACGCGGAGTACGACGCGCTGACCGAGCGCCTGCGCAAGCTGGAGGCGCGCGAGCCGCACCTGCGGGACTGGGATTCGCCCGGCACCGTCGTGCGGCCGCCGGCCCTGGATGCCTTCCCCACGCGCCGGCACCGCGTGCCCATGCTCTCGCTCTCCAACGTCTACAACATCGACGAGCTGCGCGAGTGGGAGACGAGCCTGCTGCGCCTGCTGCCCGGCGAGCGGCCGGTCTACCTCACCGAGCTCAAGGTGGATGGCCTGGCCATCGCCCTGCACTACGAGCAGGGGCGCCTGGTGGCCGCCGTCACGCGCGGGGACGGCAGCGTGGGCGAGGAGGTGACGCGCAACATCAAGACCGTGCGCAGCCTGCCGCACAAGCTGCCCGAGCCGCTCACGCTGGAGGTGCGCGGCGAGGTCTATTACACCGTGGCTGACTTCAGCAAGCTCAACCAGGGCCGCGAGCGCCTGGGCGAGCCGGCCTTCAAGAATCCCCGCAACGCCGCCGCCGGCACCCTGCGCACGCTGGACACGGCCCAGGTGGGCGAGCGCCGGCTCCACGTGGCCATCTATGCCCTCGTCACCGACTCCCCGTACGAGACGGATGCCGAAACGCTGGGCTGGCTGGCCGGCCTGGGCTTCCCCATCAGCGATCCGCTGCAGCGCTTCGACCGCCTGGACGCCATCGCGGCATACTACGAGCAGACGCGAGCGCGGCGGCACAAGCTGGCCTTCCAGATCGACGGCCTGGTGGTGAAGCTGGATCGGCTGGCGCTGCGCGAGCGGGCGGGCTTCACCTCCCGCTCCCCGCGCTGGGCCACCGCGCTCAAGTTCGGCGCGGAGCAGGCCCAGACCACCCTGGAGGCGGTGGAAATCGGCGTGGGCCGCACCGGCGTGCTCACGCCCATTGCGAACCTGACGCCCGTGGAGCTGGGTGGCACGACCGTTTCCCGCGCCACGCTGCACAACTACGACCAGATCGCGCGGCTCGGCCTGAAGCTGGGGGACGAGGTGATCCTGGAGAAAGGCGGGGACATCATTCCCAAGGTCGTCTCCGTGGTGCTGGAAGCGCGCAAGGGGCGCCGCTTCAAGCTCATCAAGCCGCCGAAGAAGTGCCCTTCCTGCGGGACGGCGCCCGTGCGGCTGGAGGGCGAGGTGGACTACCATTGCCCCAACCCGGCCTGCCCGGCCCAGCGCGCCGAGCGCATCCGGCACTTCGTCTCGCGGACGGCGATGGACATCGAGTCGGTGGGGCCGGCGCTGATCGAGCAGCTCCTGGCAAGCGGCCTCGTGCAGACCTATGCCGACCTGTACCTGCTGGGCGCCGAGCCGCTCGAGGCGCTCGAGCGCATGGGCCAGAAGTCCGCGGCCAACGTGATCCAGGCGATCGAGGAGTCCAAGACCAGGCCCCTGGAGAAGTTCCTGCACGGCCTGGGCATCCGCTACGTGGGCGAGCGCACGGCGCGCGTGCTGGCCCTGCACTTCGGCAGCATCCCGGCGCTGGAAGCGGCCGGCGTGGAGGACTTCGAGAACGTGAACGAGATCGGCGCCGTCACGGCCAAGGCCCTCTACGACTTCTTCCACGACCCCCAGCAGAGCGAGGCCATGCAGCGCTGCCTGCAGCGGGGCGTGCGGCCCGCGCCGCCCGAGCGGCCGGGCGGGGCGGCGGCAGCGCTGGCCGGCAAGACCGTCGTCATCACGGGCACGCTGGGCGCCCCGCGCACCCAGTGGAAGGAACGCCTGGAGCGCGCCGGGGCGACCGTGACCGGCTCGGTGTCCGCCAAGACCGATTACCTGCTGGTCGGCGCAAGCCCCGGCTCCAAGCTGGATGCCGCGCGCAAGCACGGCGTGGAGGTGCTGGACGAAGCCGCCATGCACAAGCTGCTGGAGCCGCGATGAAGAAGATCGTGATCGTGGGCGCGGGCGAGATCGGCATGTTCCTGGCCGAACGCCTCAGCGCGGAGCAGATCGGGGTCACCGTCATCGACCGCGACCCGGACGTGCTCAGCAAGCTGCACAGCACGATGGACGTGGCGGGGGTGCTGGGCAACGCGACGAGCCTGCGCGACCTGCTGGAGGCGGGCGTGCCCGGCGCGGACCTGTTCATCGCCACCACGCGCCAGGACGAGACCAACCTCATCGCCTGCCTGCTCGCCCGCGAGCTGAAGGTGCCGCACACCATTGCGGTGACGCGCTACCTGGGCCTGCGCGGCGAGGTGCAGAACCTCAATCGCCAGGCGCTCAACATCGACCTGCTGGTGAACTCCAGCGAGGCGGTGAAGAACGAGGTGATGGACATCGTCGAGACCACGGGCGCGAGCGAGGTGGCGCGCTTTGCCGGCGGCCGCATCATCCTGATCGGCTACCAGGTGCCGGACAGCGGCGGGGTCTCCGGGAGCACCGTGGGCCGGATCTGCGCCAACGGCGCCGCGCCGCGCTTCTCCGTGGCGGCCATCGTGCGCTCCAACGAGCTGGTCGAGCACAGCGACGAGTCCCTGCTGCAGCCGGGCGACTATCTCTACCTCATCACCACCGCCGAGCACCTGCCCGAGCTGAACCGCGTGCTGGCCGTGGAGACGGTCAAGATGCGCAACGCCGTCATCTTCGGCGACAACTTCCTCTCCCAGATCCTGGCCGGCGCGCTGCTGAACCGGCACTTCCACGTCACCATGCTGGCCGCCACGGAGCAGAAGGCGCAATTCCTGCGCGCCTACTTCCAGAACCGCCGCCACTTCCAGGTGGAAACGGGCTCCGGCACGGAGGTCAAGCTGCTGCGGCGGGTCAAGGTGCCCAGCACCAGCGTGTTCATCGCCTCCAACACCGACGATGCCGCGAACCTGACCGCCTGCATGATCGCCAAGTCCATGGGAGTGGGCAAGACCATCGCCACCATCCGCCGCACGGACATCCTGCCGCTCTGCCGGCGGGCCGGGGTGGACGTGAACGTGGCCCCGCGCCTGGCGACGGCCAAGGTGATCCAGCGCGTGGTGCACGAGAACCGCGTGCTGGACTACCGCGCCGTCTCGCAGACCAACCTGGAGGTGATCGAGGTGGTGGCCAAGGCGGGCAGCAAGGCGGTCAAGACCCTCGTGCGCTCCCTCAAGCTGCCCAAGGGCGCCATCATCGGCGCCATCGCTTCCGGCGACACCGCCAGCCTGCCCACGGCCGAGTCGCGCATCCTGCCCGACGACAAGGTGATCGTGCTGACCCTGCCCGAGCACCTGTTGGAGGTGGAGGAGTTCTTCGGCGCCTGATGCGGCCCGCCCGGCCGGGCGGCGGCTATTGGTAGAAGACCGGGCTTTCGAATTCCAGCCGGTCGTCGGCGAGGTAATAGCGCAGGGACGCGCCTTCCTGCGTACCCTGTGGCGTGCGGACGCTCACCTGGCCCGGCGAGGTCACGATCTCCCGCGCCGCGTCGTATTCGATGCGCTCGCTGCGGATCTCCAGCGCATCGCCCTTGGACAGCACCACCCCGCCCTGCAGCACCAGGTTGCCCGGCTGTCCGGTCAGGCTGGCCTGCGCGGAGCGGCCGGTGAAGAGCGGCTTGGCCTCGGGGCCGGCCTGCTTGTCGAAGATGCGGAAGCTCACGTCCCGCAGCCGCCCGGTGTTCATATTCTCGTTGTAGATGGCGTTGCGGGCCTGCAGCTCCCAGCGCACCTGGTCGCCGTGGAGCTGGCGCACGGACACGTCGTCCATGTTCAGAACGTTGGTGGCCTCCTGCGGCGGGCGGCTTTCGGGCGAGGGTCCGTGCGGCTCGATGACCAGCAGCTCGATCAGGCCGACCGTCCCGAGCGTCATGAACGCGATGAAGAACGCCAGCCGTTTCATGACCCGCCTGCGCCTACCGGCGCGCTGGAAGCCGTCTCAACAAGCAGCATGCGCGGGAAGCCCGACCCTTCGAGACGGGCTCCTGCGGAGCCCTCCTCAGGCAATCGGGCTTCCTGCCGTGGTCCTGAGGAGCGAGCGCAGCGAGCGTCTCGAAGCCGCGACAGGAAGCCACTCCTGAGACCGCTTCTAGTCGGCCGCTGCGCTGCCCGTGCGGTGCGCGCCGCGCACGGCCTCCAGCGCGTGCAGCAGGTCCGCGGTGCGGACGCGAAACTCGGCCGCGCGCGCTTCCGCCGCCAGACCATGGGTGGCGATGAAGGACTGCAGGCACTCGAACGCGCTGCGGTGGCAAAGCTGGGAGAGGTCCGCGGCGCTGAAGCCTTCGGTGCGCTGGGCCAGCATGCCCAGGTCCAGGGGCTCGGCCATGGGCAGGGCGCGCGTGTGGATGGCGAGGATTTCCGCGCGCTCCTGGGCATTGGGCAGGCCCAGCTCGATCACCACGCCCAGGCGGCCCGGGTTGAGCAGGGCCGGATCGACCAGGTCGAAGCGGTTGGTGGCTCCCACCACCACCACCTCGCTGAAGACGTCCAGGCTGTCCAGCTCCCCGATGAACTGCCCCACCAGCCGCTCGCGCCCCACGAATTCCTGCCCGCCTTCGCGGCGCGGGAAGATCGTATCCAGCTCGTCGAAGAAGAGGATGCAGGGCGAGGCCTGCTTGGCCTTGATGAACACCTGGCGCAGCGCCTTTTCCGATTCCCCCACCCACTTGGAGAACAGGGCGGCGGCATCCACGGTGATGAAGTTGAAGCCGCTCTCCGTGGCCAGGGCGCGCACCAGCAACGTCTTGCCCGAGCCGGGCGGGCCCTTCAGCACCACGCCGATGGGCGCGCGCGTGCCGGCGTGCCGGTACAGGTTGGGGAAGCGGCGCGGCAGCTCCACCGTAGCGCGCAGCAGGTTCTTGGCCTCGTGCAGCCCGCCCACGTCCGCCCAGTGCACGTTGGGGCGCTCGGCGAAGAACTCGCGCGTGGCGGTGGGCTCGATCCCCTTGAGCGCCTCCAGGAAGTGGCGCATCTCCACGCGCGTCTCCTGCGCCAGCTCGTGCAGGTCGCGCTCGGCGAAGTCGTCGCGCTTGAGCAGGTCCTGCAGGGCGTGCATGCCGGCTTCCTTGCAGAGCACCTCCAGGTCCGCCCCCACGAAGCCGTGGGTGACCTCGGCCAGGCGCTCCAGGTCGACGTCCTCGGCCAAGGGCATGCCGCGCGAGTGGATGCGCAGGATTTGCAGCCGCCCCGGGCGGTTGGGGACGCGCAAGGGCACCTCGCGGTCGAAGCGGCCCGGGCGGCGCAGGGCGTGGTCCAGCAGCTCGGGCAGGTTGGTGGCGCCGATCACCACCACCTCGCCGCGCGAGACCATGCCGTCCATCAGCGCCAGCAGTTGCGCCACCACGCGTTTTTCCACCTCCCCCGTCACCTCCGAGCGCTTGGGGGCGATGGCGTCGATCT
>JBGOUY010000118.1:0-12294 GCA_041477795.1 bacterium | reverse complement strand
AGGGAGGCGGCGCCTCCCTCCTCCGCTCATCCCACGAACCTGCTGGGGTGCGCCCCTACCCCCGCGCGTGCATGGCGGCCAGCAGGGCCTCGCGCATGGCGGCGACGGGCGGCTCGCGCTGGGTCCAGAACTGGAAGGCGGCCGCGCCCTGGTAGAGCAGCATGCCGATGCCATTGGCGCAGCGCAGGCCCTGCGCGCGCGCGGCGGCGAGCAGCGGCGTCTCGAGCGGGTGGTAGACGATGTCCAGCAGCGCCTCGCGCACGCCCACGTCGGCCAGCGGCACGGGCGCGCGGCCGTCGCCCATGCCCACGGTGGTGGCGTTGACGAGCAGGTCGGGCGCCACGCCGGCCACCTGCTCCAGCGCCAGGACGTCGCTGCGGGTAGCGGGGAAGCGCGTGCGGCACTCGGCCACCAGCGCCTCGGCGCGAGCGCGGGTGCGGTTGGCGATGCCGAGGCGGCCCACCCGCGCGCCCAGCAGGGCAAAGGCGATGGCGCGCGCCGCGCCCCCGGCGCCCAGCAGCAGCACGGAGCGCCCCGCGGGCGCCCAGCCCAGGTCTTCGCGCAGGGCGAGCAGGAAGCCCGCGGCATCGGTGTTGGTGCCGCGCAGGCGGCCGCGCTCCACGGCCACGGTGTTCACCGCGCCGATGGCGCGCGCCTCGGGCAGGATCTCGTGCAGCAGGGGCAGGATCGCGGACTTGTGCGGCACGGTCACGTTGAAGCCGCGCACGCCGGCGGCCACCAGCCCCGTCACGGCCGCCGGCAGATCGGCCGGCGCCACGGGGAAGGGCACGTACACCGCGTCCAGCCCCAGCGCCCGGAACGCCGCATTGAGCATGGCCGGCGAGAGGCTCTGGGCGATCGGGTGGCCCAGCACGCCGTAGACGAGGGAGGCCCCGCTCAGCACGGGCGCGCTCACTCCTCCTCCTCGAACTTGTTGTCGATCAGCCGGCGGATCTCTTCCACCGCCTCCGCCTCGTCGCTGCCTTCGGCGCGGATGCGCAGGCGGGAATCCTTGCTGCCGGCCAGCATCAGCACTTCCATGATGCTCTTGGCGTCCGCCTGCTCGCCGTCCTTTTCCAGCCTGATGCTGGAGCTGAACTGGCTGGAGAGCTGCACCAGCTTGGCGGCAGCCCGGGCGTGCAGCCCCAGCTTGTTGACGATGACCACCTGCGTCGTCTTCATGATGGATGGCAATGGCGGCGATGAGGGTGCGCGCGCGATGCAGCGGAGGGAGGTCGGCGACGGCGCGCCGGGCGGCTCCGGCGGCGATGCGGTGCTGCTCCCGGCGGGGCAGGGCTTACCCGCGGCCGGCCGGCGGCGGAGCGCTGCGGCGTGCGGCCCTCCGCGGGCCGCGCGCGGTCACTTGATGGCGGTCTGCAGCGAGCTCACCTTGTCGGTGGCCTCCCAGGTGAAGTCCGGCAGCTCCCGTCCGAAGTGGCCGTAGGCGGCCGTCTTCTTGTAGATGGGCCGCAGCAGGTTGAGCGCGGTGATAATGTCCCTGGGCTTGAGGGAGAACACCTCGCGCACCACCGCGCTGATGCGTTCCTCGTCCGCCGTGCCCGTGCCAAAGGTTTCCACCATCACCGAGACCGGCTCGGGGAACCCGATGGCGTAGGCGATCTGCACCTCGCAGCGCTTGGCCAGGCCCGCGGCCACGATGTTCTTGGCCACGTAGCGCGCCATGTAGGCCGCCGAGCGGTCCACCTTGGAGGGGTCCTTGCCCGAGAAGGCGCCGCCGCCGTGCCGGCCCATCCCGCCGTAGGTATCCACCACGATCTTGCGCCCGGTCAGGCCCGCATCGCCCAGCGGCCCGCCGGTGACGAAGCGCCCGGTGGGGTTGATCAGGTAGCGCGTGCTGTTGCTGAGAAACTGCGAGGGGATCACCGGGCGCACCACCTTGGCGATCACGTCCTTCTCCACCTGCTTGATCGTCGCTTCCTCCGCGTGCTGGGTGGAGACGACCACCGTATCCACGGAGACGGGCGTGTTGCCTTTGTAGCGCACGGAAACCTGCGACTTGCCGTCCGGGCCCAGGTAGGGAATCTCGCCGGAACGCCGCACCTCGGCCAGGCGCTCGGCCAGCCGGTGCGCCAGGTAGATCGGCGTGGGCATCAGGGTCTTGGTCTCGTCGCAGGCGTAGCCGAACATGAGGCCCTGGTCACCCGCGCCCTGCTCGCCGTACTGGGAGGTGGCTGCGTTGACGCCCTGGGCGATGTCCGGCGACTGCTTGCCCAGCGCGATCATCACCGCGCAGGTCTTGTAGTCGAAGCCCAGCTTGCCGTCGTCGTAGCCGATCTGCCGCACCGTGTCGCGCACCAGCCACTGGAAGTCCACCTGCGCCTTGGAGGTGATCTCACCGGCGATGAGGACCAGCCCGGTGGTCGTGAGCGCCTCGCAGGCCACGCGGCTGTAAGGATCCTGTGCCAGCATCGCGTCCAGCACCGCGTCGGAAATCTGGTCGCACATCTTGTCGGGATGACCCTCCGTGACGCTCTCGGAGGTGAACACCATTTCTTTCATGAGGAAACACTCCGTTTCGAAACAGGCCTGCCGGCTCGCGCACGGGCAGGACTACCCTTGGCGAATTGAACTTTGCAATATAGCACGCCGTCATGAATTGACACGGCAAATTTGGGGCGGGTGGACACACCTGTTGCGAATCGGCACACTCCGCCGCGCGGGTGGGGCGGGCGGGCCACCCAACCAAACCGCTCCGCCCGCGTTCAACGAGGAGCAATGTCGAGCGATATCAACGGGATTAGGCATTTCGCGCCATTCGTGCCATAACGGCACCTACCTTGCAGTTTGCCTACATAAGAAATCGGACTGATTTATGAGGTACGGCTGTGTCGGGGACGCCATGCCGACGTAGCGCACCCACCCTCACGAGGGAGCAATGATCCAACGATCGCTTCGCACCATCCTGGTGGGCCTGCTCTTGAGCCTGTTCGCCACGGCAGCCTGGGCCCAGGACGCGGAAATCATCGCCAGCCTGCAACGCATCGAAGGCCCCGTCTCGGTGGTGCGGGCGCCGGACAAGGAGACGCTGCAGGGCCGCAACGGCCTGCTGCTCCACGCCGGGGACACCGTGCAGACGGGGGCCGACGGCCACGCCACCATCAAGTTCCGCGATGGCTCGGAAATCCGCCTGTTCCCCAACACCCACTTCGTGGTGGAGGCCAAGGAGCGCGGGGGTTCCGGGCGGTTCTTCAACGTGAACCTGATCATGAAGGCGGGCTCGTTCTGGGGCAACTTCGTCAAGCAGCGCCAGGTGGCCAACATCAGCACGCCCACCGCCACCATCGGCATCAAGGGCACGACCCTGCGCGTGGTGGAGCGCGATGGCCAGGCGCGCGTCGCCCTCAGCGAGGGCCTCATCACCGTCAGCAACGAACGCGAGCAGGTGGAGCTGCAGCCGGGCCAGCGCCTGCCCAGCTTCAACCGCGCCGATACCCTGGCGGACAAGGTGCAGGCGATCCCCTACAAGCTGGACCTGCGCTCGGACCAGAAGAAGCTGGAGTTCCGCGACAACAAGCCGGAAGAGGTGTTCATCAGCGTGCAGCTCGTGGACATCAAGTCGGCCAATCCGGTGCGGCGTGCGGGCCCGATCTACCTGCGCAGCAACTACGACAAGATCGAGTATCCCGCCAAGGCGATCTTGGATGAGCGGGGCTTCGCACGGGTCTCGATCAAGGTGCTGCCGCCCGAGCCGGCCGATGCGGAGCTGAACGGCAGCGTCTACGTGTGGGCGGTGCTGGATCAGGAGCAGGCGGACGACACCTCGGAGGGCCGCATCCTGTTCACCGTGCCCATCCCGGCCGGGCAGGAGCACATCCGCGTGGAATCCAAGACCGGCGAGACGCGCCGCACCCAGTAGCGGCACACCGCACCGGCCCGTATCGGCCCCGCCCGCCGGGCGCCTCCGTGGCGCTCCGGCGGGCGGGGCTCGTTTTTCGTGGCGTACGGCGCGGGCTGGCGCCGCCCGCTCAGGGGGCGTCGGGCGGGGGCGCCGCGGGCTCGCGCGGCTCGCTGCGCAGCGTCAGCTCCGGGCGCGGCTGGTGCGTCCTGCGGAAGGTCGCTTCATTTTTGCAATGCACAATTATCAAGACTTGAACTCTGACTGAATTCGAAGACTAATACCCTGCGTGTTCTGGGCGCTCGATTTCGCGAAGTACAGCTTGTCCTGCATGTTCCCCGAATTCTTCGGCTTCCCTTATCAGTCTGGACTTGCCTGGGCCCGGCGGGATGTGCTGCTTGCAGACTTGAATAAACTGATCAAGCGCTTGACTAATCGCCTCGATGCTTCCCTCACTAATCCGCCGTTTAATTTTTGCGTCCAGGAACTTCGCGGAACCCACCTTTGCGATTGCCTCTCTGTCTTTCCGGATTGGATGGGGTCTTCTAAATCCGTTTCTTCGTGTCGCCATTGGTAAACTGAATCTCATGTATTGCTCAACAGCCTCCTTCTCCTTTTCAGTTCCCGTGAGCTTTCGGATTTCACTAAATGCCTCTCGTCCGATGGCGAACAGCAACCTTGTAATCGCATACTCTGATTCTAATTCTGCGTCTGTGACACCTTGAACAAAATAACCCTCCTTGATGAGAAGGGACCGTACAACTTCTCGCCTCTCCGGAAATAGTTCAATGATTTCCTCGGGCGTAAGATTGCTTGCTTCGTTCTTCGTCAATTGTCGAAGCGTTGCGACCATCTCCTCAAACGCGAACTCAGAGAATCGCCCCGGCCATAGTTGGTCACGCCATTTCTCGATCAACTTTGGCGATTTCATGAGGAGAATGAGCCACCTTCGTTCCCGCCGACCATGCGGCTCACTGAATTTGGACGGCATTGAGTCTTTTGATCCGTCCTGAACCTTTGGACGAATCGTGCTGATGATAGACTCCGTGCTAACACTCAACAAATCGGCAACATAACGAACTGTAAGGTCTCTTGCCGTGGGCTTACCTATTTGGCTCAGTACGGGCAGCAGCGCGTCCAGCACCTGCTGGCGGCCCTGCAGGCTGCGGTCGTGGCGCTGCGAGAGCTGGAAGACGAGGAACTCCAGCAGCGGCGGGGCGTCCTCCAGCAGCGCGGCAAAGGCCTCGGGCGGATGGCGGCGCAGGAAGTCGTCCGGATCGAGCTGGTCGGGCAGCAGCACCACGCGCGCCTCCAGCCCGGAGTTGAGGAAGAGCGGGGCGGAGCGCAGCGCGGCCTTCACGCCCGCCTCGTCCCCGTCGAAGACCAGCAGCACGCGCTCGGCGTAGCGGCCCAGCAGCTTGAGGTGCTCCTCGGTGAGCGCCGTGCCGCAGGTGGCGACGGCCTCGCTGAAGCCGTGTTGGTGCAGCCGCATCACGTCCAGGTAGCCCTCCACCAGCAGCGCGCGCTTGGACTGGCGCACCGTGGGCAGGCCCTGGGAAAGGCCGAAGAGCACGCGGCTCTTGTGGTAGTGCCGCGTCTCGGGGGTATTCAGGTACTTGGGGCCCTCGGCCGCGTCGATCACGCGCCCGCCGAAGGCGATGGCCCGGCCGCGCTCGTCGCGGATGGGGATCGCCACGCGCTTGCGCAGCATGTCGAAGGCGCGCCCCGTTTCCCGCTGGCGCACCAGGCCCGACGCGATCAGGTCCTCCACGGAGAAGCCCTTGGAGCGGCCGAAGGTGAGGAAGCCCTGCCACTGATCCAGCGCCCAGCCCAGCCCGAAGGCCTCCCAGTCCGGCTCCAGGAAGCCGCGCTCGCGCAGGTAGATGCGCGCCGGCTCCCCCTGCGGCGCCTGGCGCAGCAGGTCGCGGTAGTAGCCCTCGGCGGCCTGCAGCACCTCCAGCGAGCGCGCGCCGCTGGCGGCCCCGGGGCCCTCGGAGGGCAGCGGCACGCCGTAGCGCTCGGCCAGGTTGCGCAGCGCCTCGGGGAAGGACAGGCGCTCCTGCGCCATCACGAAGTCGATCACGCTGCCGCCCGCCCCGCAGCCGAAGCAGTGGTACGTGCGCCAGGAGGGGCTGACGCGGAAGGAGGGGGTCTTTTCGCCGTGGAAGGGGCAGAGCCCGACGAAGTCGGCTCCGTTGGGCTTGAGCAGGACGCGTTCGCCGATCACCTCGACGATGTCCGCGCGGTCCTTGACCGCGGCCACGATGTCCTTGGAGAAGGCCATCCCCTCATCCCTGAGCTTGACGATCCGTGGAGCCCGAACGGGCTCACGGAAACGGATCGTAACCGCATCCATGCGTCGGGAAAGTCACGCTCTGACGTACCCTAGCTATGGCAGAATCCCACCGCTCTGGCAATGCGCGGCTAGGCGCGGAAGCGCCGGCAAACCCGCCACAGGCGCGGCGTCGCGCCGGACGGGGGCCGGGCGGGCACGCGCCGCGCCAGGCCGCGCGGGAGGCGGGCGCGGCGGGGGCTCAGGCCGCGGCCGCGCGTGCCATCGGCGCCCGCCCCAGGGCAGGGGAAGTGGCGCCCGCCTGCCGGGCCAGTTGAGGGGCGCGGCCCGCGCTATGGATTGTCGATGAAGATCGCCCGGCCGTCGCGCTGGTAGCTCACCACCTCGGCGATGGTGCGGCCCACTGGGGCTCCCTGGAGCTCGGTGAAGACGAGCTGGAAGGGCACCTTGGCGCCGGAGGGAATGCTCACGTTGAGTTCCTTGCGGCCATTGGTGAAGCCGGAATAGGCCTTCACCGCCGGCAGCTCCCACTGGGCGATCTGGCTGTCCTCCAGCACGTTGCCCGCGTAGGCGAAGCTGGTGCCGATCAGCTTGGACTGGCTGGGGTCGACGTAGGCCAGGCCCTTGATGCGGATCCAGCGCAGCTTGGTCTCGGCCGGGAAGCGGTTGTCCACTTCCCCGTTGACGACGAACAGGCGCGTGCCGCTGGGGGCATTGATGACGAAGTGCCCCTGCAGGTCGTCCTTCATGGAGAGCTGGTGGGGCTGGCCCATGCGCACCTGAAAGGGGCGGCTGTTGCCGGCCGTGGCCGCCAGCCAGTAGCCCCAGGCGCCGGTGCCGAGCAGGATCAGCACGGTCGCGGCGGCCACGATGGCCAGCACGCGCGTTTCGGTGAAGACGCGCGCTTCCTGGCCGGGCACCACCTCGCGCAGCTTGGCCATCTCCTCGCGGGTCTGCGCTCCCACCACGTGGGTGCTGGGGGGCGGGGCCGGCACCGCGTCCAGGCTGGGCAGCTCGCCGAAGCCGCCACCGCCGAACGGTGCCTCCGGGCCCGGCTTGGCGTCCGCCGGCGCGGCGGGCGCTGCCTTGTCCTCAGGTTGATCAGCCATGCCGGATTCGCTCCCTTGGAAGCGCTTGGGATTGAGAAAGAAGCGGAACTTCTGCTCGTCCGAAACGCTGCCCACGGCCGGAGGAGCGCCGCCTTCGTCGTCAAAGGCGACCGAGTCCAGATAGGCCTGCTCCGCGTCCGGCGTCGGCGGTTCGTGCTCGAAGTCCTCGCCCTGCAGCGAGCCCAGGTCGGCGTCCCCGGCGCTGGCCGGCATGCCCCCCGCGGCGGGCCCCATCGGTTCGGGGCGCAGATCGTCGAAGAGCTGCTCCATCTGCCGCTCGTCGGGCAGCGGCATTTCCTGGGGCGCTCCGGCGCGGGCCCGCGCGCGCTCCGGGGCGGGCGGCTCCGCCGGCGCCCGCTCCGGCGGGGCGGCCGCCTGGGGCGGCTGCAGGTGCTCGGGCGGGGCGAACAGGTGGCCGCACTGCGTGCATTTCAGCTTCACCCCTGGCCGCCGCACGGAGGCCTCCGGGATGCGATAGCGCGCCGTGCAGCCCGGGCAGACCACCTGCATCTGGCCGGGGGGAAGCGGGCTCGCCGCAAAGGGCCCCTGGCCCTCCAGCGCAGCGGCGGCCGGCTCCCAGGCTGGCGGCGGCGTCCCCGGCGGCACCGTCCCTGGCGGGGGCGGAATCACGCCGCTGGCGGGCTGCTCCTCCTCGGTGGCGTCGATGAAGATCGGCGTCCCGCAATTCTTGCATCTAACGAAGGTCTTGCGTCGGGGAATCTGCTCGAGATTCAAGCGGTACTTCGTATTGCACGAGTGGCATTGAATCAGCATGCGACCGACGCAATGGGAAATGCGGCGACGCCGAAC
Source organism: bacterium (assembly GCA_041477795.1). GTDB lineage: Bacteria > SAR324 > SAR324 > SAR324 > JACQKK01 > DATFMP01. The sequence goes on along the minus strand of JBGOUY010000118.1, from coordinate 4,226 downwards.
GGCCGACCCGTTGGCGATAGTCCAGCCCAGCCCTGTCCTCCCCACCCCCCCCCGATTGAATGACGAGGTACCAAAAAAGTCAATGTCTTAAATCCCCTGGCGTATTCCCTGCATGACCGCCCGCTAGACAGGGAAGCTCCTCCGCCCTCCGCGGATGGCGCCGGGCAGGTGGTGCGGCCGCAGGGAGCGGCACGCCGGCAGCGGGACGGGAGGAGGCGAGATCAAGGGATTGATCATGACGTGCATTGGCAGGGGCTCCTGGCTGCTCAGCGCCGCCGTGCTGGTCGCACTGGCGGGCGCGGGAGCGGCGCGGGCGCAGCAGACCGCCACGGCCACAGGCGCCACAAGCGCCGCTGCGCCGACCCCCGCGGCCCTTTCCGCCGAGCCCAGCGGCCCGGTGGACCTCATCGCCGCACCCTTTCCCCAGCCGCGCCCGCCGTCGACCACCGTGCGGGTGGCGATCCTGGACGCGTCGCCCTCGCTGCAGCGGGCGGGGCGCATCGCCGTGCTGCTCACCCACTTCCGCAAGAAGGAGCTGGAGGAGCACATCGGCATGAAGATTGAGCTGGCCAACATTTCCAGCATTCCCGAGCAGCCCGCCATGGGCAGCGTGGTGTTCTACCGGCCCGCGTTCCTGCGCGCCGCCGCGCTGCTGGCCAAGGCCATCCCCGGGGAGCAGGCTGTGCGCGTGATGCCGCCGGAACGCCTGGCGACCTCCGGCGTGGACGTGGAAATCCTGCTGGGCGGGAAGGACGAGTGAGAACCGCGATCCGGAAGGGAGCGATGACCGACGCCGCGATGACCCGTGTGGGACGACCCGCGCTGCTGTGCGGGCTGGGCTGGGCCCTGCTGGCCACGATGCTGCTGACGCTGCTGACCGGGCCGGCACCGGCCGGGGCCGCGCCGCGCTTCACCAACAAGGACACCGCCCTGGAGCTGGCCAAGGTGCTGGACAAGGGCGTCTTCCGGGGCAAGCTGATCAGCTCCACCTTCGTGCAAAGCCCCGACGTGGGCGACTACCAGATCAAGGTCGTGCTGGACGACGGCACCGAGCTGAACTGGAACATCGACCAGATCCGCCTGTGGAGCCAGGACGATTCGATCACGCTGAGCAAGAACCACGTGCTGGTCTTCCCCAGCCTGGAGACCAACGAGTTCGGCATCCTGGACAAGAACGAATTCACGCGCAAGGCCCTGCGCGCGCGCATCTACGCCAAGTACTATTCGGGCTCGGACGTGCTGGCGGGCCAGGTGATCGACTTCGCCGTGCACCGCTTCAACCTGATGAGCCTGCTCAACCTGAAGTCGAGCCGGGACGAGATGGGCTACCAGCACCACTACGTGCTGGACTTCGAGACGGGCCAGCGCGAGTTCCTGAGCTATCTGGACGCCTGGCGCACGCTGAACCGCAACGGCCTGCTGGAGCAGCCGGGCAGCGAGCCGGTGATGCACGAGACCTACCGGCTGCAGGGGCTGCGCACCGTGCCGCTGCAGCGCATCGTGGAGAACGGCACGGGCAGCTTCGCCGTGGAGTTGCTGTTCGACCGGCCGGTGGAGCTGCGCCCGGATCACTTCCCCTTCCGCCTCTACGAACGCAAGCTGGGCAAGGGCTCGCCGCTGGACAACGACATCGTGCTCGAGGTGGCGGCGCCCAACGCGATCCTGCCCAAGGACGTCGCGGGCATCGACGCGCTGGAGTACCTGAACGAGATCCGCGCCGTGCCTGACGGGCAGAACCAGAACCGCGTGCTGCTGCAGGCCATGATCGCGCCGGAGGTGCTGACCCAGCCGCCGGACGTGGTGGTGAAGGGCCGCACCGTCTCCGTCGTCTTCACCAAGGTGGAAGACCAGTCCGTCTTCGACCGCAAGGCCCTGCACGAGGCCGAGCTGCGCCGCAAGCAGGAAAAGCTGCTGGCGCCCTCGCTGACGCCCGCCGAGGCGGAGCAGCGCCGGCTCTACCGCCAGCACATGGAGACCGGGCTGGGGCAGCTCGATAAGGCGCGCGCCCAGGCCGATCCGGTGCAGCGCTACGAGCAACTGCTGGCCTCCCTCGCCAACTTCCGCGAGGCGGCGATCCAGGCCTCCAGCGATCAGCAGCTCCAGGAAGCCCTGCGCCAGCGCAACAACCTGGTGGAGCGCGTGCCGGGGCTGATCCTCCAGCTCGCCGACGAGGTGGCGGCGACCGGCAGCGGCGACCGCGCGCGGGTGCTGGCGCTGGTGCGCGCTGCGGGCCAGCTCGCGCAGGACGTCAGCCTCAAGCGCGCCCTGGCAGCGGCAGAAAAGCGGCTGGGCGGCTAACCCCGCCTGGCCGTGGCAGAAAAACGGCCGGCCGCGCCCCTCCTCCCCGGCGCAGCCGCCTCCGGCGGGCCTGCGCCGGCTCCCTTGAACGCCGCTTGACCGATCCGCGTCAAACCTCTTGACGGGCGTGAATGCTTTTCCTACTCTATCAGGAAAGGTATACTATTTTCTGATGGTATCGCTGGATTGAGGGTGTAAGAAAACCGATACCGATTTGCGGACCCCGAGGACGCTGTGAGAATCATCGGCTATACCTGTCTCAATACGCTCAGCCAGCAGCCCAAGAATTACAGCCTGGAGGAGCAGGAGCACATCATCACGGAGTACGTCGCCGCCAACAACTGGGAGTTGGTGGGGATGGAGCGCGAGCTGACCGACACCAACAGCGGCCAGCAGCACCAGCCCAAGCTGGCGGAGCTCATCGAGAGTTCCGACAAGGGCAAGTTCGACGCCCTGGTGATCGCGCGCCTGGACCGCCTGACGCGCAATATCCGCCAGCTCAACACGCTGATCTCCGAGATGTGCATCAAGAACGGCGTGGAGCTGATCTCCATCGAGGAGGGGCTGGATACCCGCAACGAGTCGGGCGAGCTGGCCCTGCGCCTGATCGAGATCATCACCAAGTGGGACACCAAGCGCATCTCGGACCGCACCCGCGAGATCATCGCCCGCAAGCGCGCCAAGGGCGAGCGCGTGGGCCACGCCCCCTTCGGCTTCACCTACCGCAACAAGCGACTGGTGGCCGTGGAGCAGGAACTCAAGACCGTGCGCCTGATCCGCGAGCAGCGCGAGAAGGGGTACAGCTACCACCGGATCGCCAAGTTCCTGAACGAGCGCAAGGTTCCCTCCAAGCGCGGCGGCATCTGGTACGCAGAGACGGTGAAGACCGTGTACCAGAACGCCATCAGCGAACGCCATCACGCGGACGAGGAGCCCCCGCGGGTCGCCGACGTCGGCGACAAGCCGCGCCGCATCTAGCCGCGCCGCATCCCGGCCGGCGGTCTTCCGCCGGGCCGGCTGCCGTCCCCTCCCGATCTCCCCCCTCGTTCGTCAGCCGTTCGTCCCGGCGCCCGCTCACGCAGCGCGCCTGCCCGCGTCATCTGTCAGCCGCTCGTGTCAGGAGCGAGTGTCAGGTGGGTCGTCAGGCGTCCTTGTCAGCATTGCGTGTCAGCGCTGCGTGTCAGCGCTGCGTGTCAGCGCTGCGTGTCAGGAGGCGTGTCAGGAGCGCCTGTCAGCACTGCCTGTCAGGTGCGACGGGCCGGCGTCAGCGCAGGGACTGCCCGCCGGCGCGGCCCGCCGCACGGGGGCGGAGCCCCGCCGGCCTGTCAGGTCGCTGGGCCGCCGGGCCTGTCAGGGCCGGGTGTCAGGAGCGTGCGTGCTGACGCCTGTCAGGTATGGCGAACGCGCCCGGCTGTCAGGCAGCGGACTGCCCACGGCCGGGTGACGCGGCATCCTGACGGCGCGCGGGGGGACGTCCTGACAGCCGCCGTTGAAAGCCAGCGCTGACAGCCGTTGCCGGCAGCATGGGGGAAACGGGGAGCCTGCCGGGCCGGCCTGCCGAGGGGGCATTGCGCGGCGCCAGCCGCGCAGGATGGCACCCGGGCGGCGCCAGCCGTGCAGGATGGCACCCGGGCGGCGCCAGCCGCGCAGGATGGCACCCGGGCGGCGCCAGCCGCAGGGACGATGCGGGGCGGCCAGCAGGCCGCGGAAAAGGGACGAAATGGGCTCGCGGGGGCGCTGCCCCCGCACCCCCGGCAGGGGCGAGTGCCCCTGCACCCGGTATACGGTGCTCGCGCCGGGACATCCCCGATCGAATGGGTAACGCGCCAATCCGCTCTGGAGGCCGATCCGCAAAATACTTCGCAATGCCGCGGCACACTCAATGGTCCGCGTTTTCACGGCAGCCGTATTGCCGCGAAATCCAATTT
>JBGOUY010000210.1:0-7961 GCA_041477795.1 bacterium | reverse complement strand
CAGGCTTGCGCGCCGCCTTGGCGGGCGGCTTCGCGCGGGCCTTGGCGAGCCGCTTGGCGGACGGCTTGGCGCGGGCTTTGGTGCTGGGCTTGGCGGGGGTCGCCTCGGCCGCGGCGGCCTGGGTCGCTGCCTTGGGGGCCGCCTTGGCGGCGCCCTTGCCGGCACCCTTGGCAGCGCCCCTGCCAGCGGAGGGACGCCGGCCGCGTTTGAACGGCGCCTTGCTGGCGCGCTCGGCCAGCAGCTCCACGGCCTGCTGCACGGTCACCTCGTCCGGATTGGCCCCGCGCGGCAGGGAGGCGTTGAGCGTGCCGTCCGAGACGTAGGGGCCGTAGCGTCCCGCCATCAGGTTCAGCGGCAGGCTGCTCTGCGGGTGCGCGCCCAGCGCGCGGAGCACCGTGGGCCCGCGGCGGAAGCTCTTCTCCTGGCGGAAGAGCGCCTGCGTCTCCTCCAGCGTGATGGTGAACAGCGCGTCCGGCGTGGCCAGGCTGCGCGTGTCGGTGCCGCGCCGCAGATAGGGCCCGTAGCGTCCCAGGTCCGCCAGCCCCGGCTCGCCGGTGTCCGGGTCGATGCCCACCGTGCGCGGCAGCGAAAGCACCTTCAGTGCGTCGTCCAGGGTCACCTGCTCGGGCGTCTGGCCGGGCAGGAGGGACTTCATCTTGGGCTGCTCGCCCTGCTCGCCGAGCTGCACGTAAGGGCCGTAGCGGCCGTTCTTCAGGTACACCGTGCGGCCCGAGGCGGGGTCGCTGCCCAGCACGTCGGGCTGGTTGCCGCGGCGCAGCAGCTCTTGGGCGCGCTCGAGCGTCAGCTCGTCCGGGGTGATGTCCGCGGGCAGCGCGGCGCGCTCGCCGTCGCGCTCCAGGTACGGCCCGAACTTGCCGATGCGCACGTTGATCGGCTGCTGGCGATCCTCGTCGCCGAGCGGGATCGTGCAGGCCTTGCGCGGATCGATGTCCGCCTGCACCAGCGTCTTCAGCCCGGGCAGACCCTCGACGCCGTGGTAGAAGCGCTCCAGGTAGGGCCGCGCTTCCTGCTCGCCGCGCGAGATGGCGTCCAGCGTGTTCTCCATCTGCGCCGTGAAGTCCACGTTCACGAGCTGCGTGAAGTACTGCTCCAGCAGGCGCACCACGGCGATCGCGGTGAAGCTGGGCACGAGCTGGTTGTTCTTCTTGCTGACGTATTCGCGCCGGATGATCGTGTCGATGATGGTGGCGTAGGTGCTGGGGCGGCCGATGCCCTGGCGCTCTAGCTCCTTGATCAGCGAGGCCTCCGAGTAGCGCGCGGGCGGCTGCGTGCGGTGCTCCTGCGCCTCCAGGCCCTGGCAGCGCACCGCCTCGCCCTCGGCCAGGGGCGGCAGCACGCGCTCCTGGTCGCCCAGGTCGGCCTCCGGGTCGTCCGAGCCTTCCACGTAGGCGCGCAGGTAGCCCGGGAACTCGATCGTCTTGCCGGTGGCCTGGAACACGGCCCCGTTGCCCTCCACGTTGAGCACGATGCGCTGGCCGCGCGCGTTGGCCATCTGGCTGGCCACGGTGCGCTTCCAGATCAGCTCGTAGAGGCGGAACTCGCGCGCTTCCAGCTCGCTGCGCACCTGCTCGGGCGTGCGGAAGCTCTCCCCGGCGGGGCGGATCGCCTCGTGCGCCTCCTGCGCGTTCTTCACGCGCGAGGGGAACACGCGCGGCTGCGCGGGCAGGTAGTCCGCGCCATAGAGCGCGGCGATCTGCGTGCGCGCGGCATTGAGGGCCTGCGCGGAAAGCGTGGTGGAGTCCGTGCGCATGTAGGTGATGTAGCCGCGCTCGTAGAGTCCCTGCGCCACCCGCATCGTGTCCCGCGAGCCCAGGCCCAGCTTGCGGCTGCCCTCCTGCTGCAGCGTGGAGGTGGTGAAGGGGGCGGAGGGCTGCGAGACGAAGGGGCGGCGCTCCACGCGCAGCACGCGCCAGTCCGCGCCGGCCAGCCGCTCGCGCAGGGCGGCCGCGTCCGCCTCGTGCAGGTGCACGTTGCCGCTCTTGTCCGGCGCGAGCTGCCCGGTGGTGTCGTCGAAGTCCTTGCCGGTCACCAGCCGGCGCCCGTCCAGGGAGATCAGGTTCGCCTTGAAGGCGTCGCCGCGCTGTGCAGGCGGCTGGCCGGCGAAGGTGCCGCCCAGGTCCCAGTACACCGCCTGCCTAAAGGCGATCCGCTCGCGCTCGCGGTTGACGGTCAGCCGCACCGCGACGCTTTGCACCCGGCCCGCCGAGAGCGCCGGGGCGATCTTGCGCCACAGCACGGGCGAGACCTCGTAGCCGTACAGCCGGTCCAGCACGCGGCGCGTCTCTTGCGCCTGCACCAGCCGCTCGTCGATGTCGCGCGGGTTCGCCAGCGCGTGCTCGATCGCCTCGCGCGTGATCTCGTGGAACACCAGCCGCCGCGTGGGCACCTTGGGCTTGAGCACCTCGCGCAGGTGCCAGCTGATCGACTCCCCCTCGCGGTCCTCGTCCGTCGCCAGGAACAGCCGGTCCGCCTGCTTGAGCAGCTCCTTGAGCTTGGCGACCTGCTCCTGCTTGTCCAGCGGGATGACGTAGAGCGGCTTGAAGCCCTTGTCCACGTCGATGCCGAGCCGGGCCCAGGGCTCCTTCTTGACCGCCGCGGGAATCTCCTTGGCGGATTCCGGCAGGTCCCGGATGTGCCCGATGCTCGATTCGACGATGTAGTCGTCGCCGAGGAAGCGCGCAATGGTGCGCGCCTTGGCCGGCGATTCGACGATCACCAGGGCCTTGCCCATCACCGCCGCCTCCGAGAACGAATCAACACCGGGAACTCAAGCAAACTCCGACGCTCAGCGCGAGCGGAATCAGGCGAGCGCATACTGGCTCTCTGCTGTCTGGTATATTTCACCTGAAAGTTCAAGCTCTAGCAAAAGTCCGATGAGGCGTTCGATGGGCAACCCGGTCTGGCCGGCCAACTCGTCCGGGTGCACGGGCCCCGGCTCCAGGCATTGCAGGATGCGGCCCTTTTCGCCCTCCCGGACGACCCCGCGGGCCGGCGCTTCCGGCGCCGGCTCCAGCCAATCCAGTTGCGCGAGGGGCGGACGCAGGGCGCCTCGCATGGCCGCCAGCAGGTCCGCGCCGGACTGCACCAGCGTGGCCTGGCCGCTGCGGATGAGGCGATTGGTGCCTTCGCTGGCGGGCTGATCCAGGTTGCCCGGCACCGCCAGCACGGGCCGGCCGTAGTTCAGCGCGAAGCTGGCCGTGATGAGGGCCCCGCTGCGCTCCCCCGCCTCCACCACCAGCACCGCATCGGCCAGCCCGCCGATGACCCGGTTGCGGATGGGGAAGTTGCGCGCCAGGGGCCGCGCCGTCATGGCGAACTCGGAGAGCAGCGCCCCCTGGCCCTGGATGCGCTCGGCGAGGCCCTGGTTTTCCGGCGGGTAGATGCCCGTCAGCCCGCCGCCCAGCACCGCCACGGTGCACAGGCCGCTCGCCAGCGCCTGTTCGTGCGCCACCGTGTCGATGCCGCGCGCCAGCCCGCTCACGATCACCGCGGCCGGCTCCTGCTGGGCCAGCTCGGCCAGCAGGCTCCGGGTCACCTTCTCGCCGTAGCGGGTGTGGTTGCGCGTGCCCACCACGGCCAGCCAGGGCCCCGCCGGGAGCGGCCACTGGCCCTTGCAGTAGAGCAGCGGCGGCGGCAGGTGCGCGCTCTGCAGGCGCGCGGGGTACTCCGTGCTGTCCATCGGGATCAGCCGCACGCCGTTCTCGTTCACCAGCCGCTTTTCGATGCGGAAGGCGGCCACCTCGCGCGCCTGCGCCACGCGCCCGGCCAGCTCCGGGTGCAGCCCGCAGCGCCGGGTGATGGCCTCGGGGGGCGCCGCCAGCACGCTGTCCACGTCGCCGAAGGCCTCCAGCAAGCGCCGCAGCGTCTTGCCGCCCACCCGCTCCACCAGATTCAGCGCCAGCCAGCTCTCGTGGGTGGGGGTCATGGGCGCGCCGCATCCCCGGCGCCGGGGTCCTGCGCCGCCTGCGCCGCCTGCGCCGCCTGTGGCTCCGTGGCACTCGGGGCGAGCCGTGCGGCGCCGGGTGCAGCGAGGGGTACGGGCGGGGCAGGGGCCGGGGGCGGCGTGCCGGGGAACTGCTTGAGCAGCCGCTCCATCTCCGCCGCCTCGTCCGGCTGCTGGTTGCGCCGGTAGGCCTGCACGAGCCGGGTCAGCACGCCCAGGGTGTCCGGGTAGCTCGGGTAGTTCCGCAGCAGGTACAGGTAGCGGCCGGCCGCCGCGTTGTAGTGCCCGCGGTTGTAGTAGAAATTGGCCACCTGCCGCTCGTGCTCGGCCAGCGTCTGCCGCGCGTCCTGGGCGTAGCCGCGCACCTCGTCCAGGAACATGCTGGTGGGATAGAGGAAGTAGAAGCGATTGTACTCCTGGATGATCTGCCGGTTGGGCATCTGGTCCCGGTCCACCTCCCGCGTGGGGAAGAACAAACCGGTGAAGCTGCGGCTGCGGTTCACCTTGACCAGACTGTAGAGCACGAAGGGCGTCAGGTGCGTGGTCTGGCTGGCGCCCAGGAAGAGCCGGTAGTTGGTATCCGCCTTGAGCCATTCCTCCTGGCGCGAATACACGTCCGCCAGCTCCAGGTAGGCGAACGAGCCCAGCAGCGACCCCTGGTTCTCGTCGGCGACCTCCTGGAACTTGGTGATGGCGTCGCTGTACAACTCCTGGTCCATGAGGGCCTGGGCCTGGTAATACAGCAGGCGGGCCGGCGTCTTCATCTTGGGCTTGGGCGTCTCGCAGGCGGCGAGGGTCAGCGCCGCCAGCAGCGCCAGCAGGCAGAGCGCGGCCTGCAGCCGGAGCGGGCTCCGTGGCGCCAGGCCCCGTCTGGGTCGGATGAATCGTGAGGGTGCGCGTCGCATCGGCGTCATTATGCCCGCCGCAAGGCGCCCTGACAACCGGGGGCGCGGCGGGCGGGGACCGGGCGGGTGCGCTGCCGGCCGAGCCTCAGCCCGCCATGGGCATGCGCCCGGGCGGCAGGCTGGTCTCCACACGGCCCCGCGCCGAGCGCGTGCCGCTGAGCCGGTGCACGCGCGCCAGGCGCACCTGGGCCGCATCTGCCACGTCGCAGTGGGCCTCGTGCACGGGCTGCTTGACCTCCAGGCGCGCGGTGCCGTTCACCTCCGCCAGCAGCGAGCCCACGCTGCCGCTCACCTCGGCCTGGGCCTGGTTTTCCAGCACGGCGCGCAGGCGCGAGATGCGCCCGCCCAGGTAGGTGCGGCTGCTGCCGAAGCCCATCAGGTCCACCGGGCCGCGCACATCGGTGATGAAGGCGCGGCTGCCGCCGTTGAGCGTCAGGTGCGCCCGGGTGATGCGCCCGGTGCGCAGCACGCCCCCCAGCAGCTTGGCTACCACCTCGCCCTCCACGTTGCCCACCGTGATGGCGCCGGTGACGTCGCGCAGGAACAGGGGCGTCCCGCGCGGCACCGTCACCTGCAGCGTCAGCGGCAGGTGCGCCCCGTAGGCCCCGCAGGCACCGCCGGAGAACAGGCTGCCGAAGGGCCCGCGGCCCAGCAGGTTCTCCAGGAAGGTGCGCATGCGGTGCTGCTTCTCCTCCGGCGTCGCCCGCTCGAACTCCACGCCGAAGTCGGTCGGGCGCGGCATCAGGGTGCGCACCAGGTCGCGCTCCCCGCTCAGCTTGATCTGGATGACGTGCCGGGCAAGCCGCTCCAGGTCCGTCGCGCCGTACTTGCGGACGGTCGTCTCCCACAGGTTCTCCGGTGTGGTGGCCACCACGTGGATGTCGCCGATCAGCCCTTGCAACTGGAAGCGCCCGGAGCGCGGCACCGTGATGGACATGATGCGCGTGAGCACCGCCATGGGCGCCATGCTGCCGGCGCCATTGACCCCGCTGGCTCCGTTGGCCCCGTTGGCCGCGGCCCGCGTGCGCGCCTGGGCCGATCCGCAGGCCCACGTGGCATCGTACGCGCGGCGCTGCTCCGGCTCGCACAGCACGTCATAGGCCTCCTGCACGCGCGCGAAGAAGCGCGCGTTGCCCCCCGGGATGTCCGGGTGGAAGCGCTTGGCGAGCTGGCGAAAGGAGGCCTTGATCTCGTCCACGCTGGCCGTCGGCAGCACGCCCAGCACGGCGTAGTGGTTGTTCATCGCGACGATCCGGTGAAGGGCCCGCCGGTGAAGAGCCCGGCCAGCTTGTCGAAGTCCTTGCGCAGGGTGGCCCGCAGGAGATGGTCGATCAGCACCAGGTTCACCATCGCCTCCACCATGGGGACTGCCCTGGGCAGCACGCAAGGGTCGTGCCGTCCCTTGCCGCGCAGCTCGACGGCTTCGCCCTGCCGGTTCACCGTGCGCTGCGGATGGGCGATGGTCGCCGTGGGCTTGAACGCCACGCGCAGCAAAATGTCCTCGCCGTTGCTGATGCCGCCCTGGATGCCGCCGGAGCGGTTGGTCGCCGTGCGCACGCGCCCCTCGCGCATCTCGAAGGCGTCGTTGTGCTGCGAGCCGGTCAGCAGCACCGCGGCGAAGCCCAGGCCGAACTCCACGCCGCGCGTGGCGGGGAGCGACATGAGGCCCTTGGCCAGGTCCGCCGTGAGCTTGTCGAAGACCGGCTCGCCCAGGCCGGGCGGCACGCCGCGCACGACGGCCTGGATGATCCCGCCCACGCTGTCGCCGGCTTTGCGGGCCTCCTCGATGCGGGTGATCATGCGCTCGGCGGCGTGCGGGTGTGGGCAGCGCACGATGCTGGCCTCGATCGCTTCTTCGGTCACGGTGGCCGGGTCGATCTCCGCGCGCACCTCGTGGATCTGCGTCACGTAGGCCAGCGTGTGCACGCCGAAGCCCGAGCGCAGCAGCTTGGCGGCGATGGCGCCCGCCGCCACGCGGCCAATCGTCTCGCGGGCGCTGGCGCGGCCCCCGCCCTGCCAGTTGCGCAGGCCGTACTTGGCCTCGAAGGTGTAATCGGCGTGGCTGGGCCGGTACGCGTCGCGGAACTCGTCGTAGGCCTCGGGGCGGGCATCCTCGTTGTCCACCACGATCGAGATCGCGGTGCCCAGCGTGCGGCCCTCGAAGACGCCGGAGAGGATGCGCGCGCGGTCCGCCTCCTTGCGCTGGGTGGTGATGCGGCTCTGGCCCGGCTTGCGGCGGTCCAGCTCGCGCTGGATCTCCGCGACGTCCAGGGCGATGCCCGCCGGGCAGCCGTCGATCACCACGCCGACGCCGCCGCCGTGGGATTCGCCCCAGGTGGTGATCCGGAACACCGTGCCGAAACTGTCCCCCATCGCGGGCGCCTCTGCGGTTGAGCGGGAGAGTGCCAGGATACCAGACGATTGCGGCCGCCGTGAGGCCGCACCGTGGCAAGCGTGTGCAGGAGCTGTGCAACCGGGCCACTGCGCCGGCCGGTCTGCCCGGGAATCCGGCACGGCGCGCGGCGGCTGCCTGAAATCCTAGCAGATGCCCGCCGCGCCGAGCAGCTAATTTCGCGTGTCGGCAGCGCGGGGGCCTCCCCCGTCACGCCTGCGGCGTGACCGCCCCCTCCCAAGGAGGGGGCAACCCTTGCCGTCGTGGCACTGAGCGGTTCCCCCTCTATCGGAGGGGGTCAGGGGGAGGCCTCATTGCGGCGTCGCAGGATGCGGGGCCGAGAGAAGTCCCGGCGCGGGCGCCTCATCCCCCGCCGGCTGGCGCCGGCTCCGCCTTCTCCCCAGGGAGAAGGCTGTCCTCCCCGCCCCGCGGCAGGCATCTAACCTCTCTCCCCAGGGAGAGAGGTGGCTGCCGGCAGGCAGCCGGAGAGAGGCCCGCGCCGCGCGGGCGCCTCATCTCCCGCCGGCTGGCTCCGACTCCGGCACCGAGTCTGGCGCCCTGCCCGACGCCGGTTCCGGCGCGCCCGGCGCGTCCGGCATGGCAGCGTGCGCCCGCGCCGCGTCCAGCGCCCGCTGCGCCGCGGGGAAGGCGGGCCGCAGTTGCAGCGCGCGCTCCAGCGCCCCCTGCGCGCCCGCCCAGT
>JBGOUY010000033.1:0-21324 GCA_041477795.1 bacterium | reverse complement strand
GCTGGCGCGCGCGGCAGCCATCGTGTGCGAGGCCGGGGCGGCCTACGGGTGGCGCCCGGACGTCCTGCACGCGCACGATTGGCAAGCCGGCCTGGCGCCCGCGTACCTGGCGCTGCGCGCCGGGCGCCGCCCCGCCAGCGTGTTCACGCTGCACAACGTGCTCTACCAGGGCCTCTACCCCGCGTCGGCGCTGGCGGCGGTGGGCTTGCCGCCGGAGAGCTTCACGACGGCGGGCGCGGAGTACTACGGCCACCTGTCCTTCCTCAAGGCGGGCCTGCACTACGCCGATGGGGTCAATACGGTCAGCCCCACCTACGCGCGCGAACTGCTCACGCCGGGGGGCGGGGCGGGCATGGAGGGCGTGCTGGCCGCCAAGGGCGCGCGCTTCAGCGGCATCCTCAACGGAATCGACACGCACGTCTGGGACCCCGGCGCCGACCCCCACATCGCGCACACCTACACGGCCGGGCGCCTGCAGGGCAAGCCGCCCAACAAGGCCGCCCTGCAGCGCGAGACCGGGCTGGAAGCGGCCGCTCAGGCGCCGTTGCTGGGCGTGATTGGGCGGCTCACGCCGCAGAAGGGGCTGGATCTGCTGCTGGAAGCGCTGCCGGAGCTGCTCGCCCAGGGCGCCCAAGCGGTGGTGCTCGGCACGGGCGAGCGGCCTCTCGAAGCCGTCTTGCTGGCGGCGGCCGCGGCCCATCCCCGCAGGCTGCACGTGCGCATCGGCTACGACGAGGCCTTCGCGCACCGCATTCAGGCCGGCTGCGACGCGTTCCTGGTGCCGTCGCGCTTCGAGCCGTGCGGCCTGACGCAGATGTGCGCCATGCGCTACGGGACGTTGCCCATCGTGCGGCAGACCGGCGGGCTGGCCGATACCGTGCTGGATGCCAGCCGGCCCGAGGACGGCACGGGCTTCGTCTTTGGCGAGGCCAGCGCGGCCGCCCTCGCCGCCGCCGTCACCCGTGCGATCCGCGCCTACCGCCAGCCCGCGCAGTGGCAGGCGTTGCAGCGCCGCGCCATGCAGCGCGACTTCAGCTGGGATGCCTCGGCGCGCCAGTACCGCGAGCTGTTCCGCTCCTTGTGCCAGGCCGCCGCGTCAACTCCAGGCGGGTGGAGCGACCCTCGCGCCAGGAATGGCTGAACGTGCCGCTGCGACCGCCCAGGCGCGGGCGGCTGTGGCTGAACCATGGATCATGCATCCGGCCGCGGCCGGATGTCAGAGCGGCGGCAGGGCGGCACGCCGGACGCGCAGCCAGTCATACCAGGCAGCCAGGCCCTCGCCCGAGCGCGCCGACAGCTCCAGGATCTGCAACTCGCCATTGACCCGCAGCGCATGGTCCCGGAAGGCCGCCACGTCGAAGTCCACGTGGGGCGCCAGGTCCATCTTGTTCAGCAGCACCAACTGCGCCGCGCGGAACATGTAGGGATACTTGAGCGGCTTGTCCTCCCCTTCGGTCACGCTGGAGACGAGCACCTTGGCCGCCTCGCCCAGGTCGAACACCGAGGGGCAGACCAGGTTGCCCACGTTCTCGATGGCCAGCACGGCGCCGGCGCACGGCTCCAGGCGGTGCAGCGCCCCGTGCACCATGCCCGCGTCCAGATGGCACATCGCGCCCGTATTGACCTGGAGCACCGGCGCGCCCGTGGCGGCGATGCGCCGCGCGTCGTTGTCCGTCTGCTGGTCGCCCTCGATCACGTAGAAGCGCAGCTCCCCGCCCAGGTCGCGCAGGGTGCGTTCCAGCAGCGTCGTCTTGCCGGCGCCGGGGGAGCTGACGAAGTTGAGGGCGAGGATGCGCTCGGCTTCCAGCCACTCCCGGATGTGGGCGGCGATGTGGTTGTTCTTGCCGAGCAGGTCCGCCTCGACCTGCACGCGCCGGGCCTCGGCGTCCCCGTGGGCAGGTCCGCGAGCAGGGCTGTGGGCGTGCTCGTGCCCATGCGCAAGGCCATGGCTGTGATCGTGCTCGTGCACAGGAGCGTGCACCGCATCGGGTTGTCCGCATCCGCAGGTGCCACACATGGAGGCGTTCTCCGCTCGCTTGGATTCAATGGGGCGCGGCCGCGCGGGCCGCCCGTTCAACAGATGCGCGGCAGGGGATCGCCGGCCAGCAGGTCCACGATCCGGCTGCCGCCGAAGGCCGTGTCCAGCACCACCAGGTGCTCCGCATCCTCCACCACCGTGCCGATCAGGCGCGCGTCGCGGCCCAGCGGGTGCGACTGCGCGGCGGCCAGCACGCGCTCGGCGTGCGCCGGGTGCACCAGGGCGATCAGCTTGCCTTCGTTGGCCACGTAGAGGGGGTCCAGACCGAGCATCTCGCAGGCTCCGCGCACCGGCTCGCGCACGGGGATCGCCTGCTCCTGCAGGCGCATGCCCACGGCGGAATGCTGGGCGATCTCGTTCACCGCGCTGGCCAGGCCGCCGCGCGTGGGGTCGCGCATGGCATGGATGGCGCCCGGCGCCGCCGCCAGCATGGCCTCCACCAGCGACCAGAGGGGGGCCGTATCGCTCTCGATGGGCGCCTCGAACTGGAAGCCCTCGCGGCGGGACATGATGGCCATGCCGTGATCGCCCAGGGTGCCGCTGAGCAGGATCCGGTCGCCCACCGCCGCGCCTGAACAGGTGATGCGGGTCTCTCCCGCGATCACGCCCACGCCGGCGGTATTGATGAAGAGCTTGTCCGCGCTGCCGCGGTGCACGACCTTGGTGTCGCCCGTGACGATCTGCACGCCGCAGGCCTCGGCCGCGCCGCGGATCGAGAGCAGGATGCGCTCCAGCTCCGCCAGCGCGAAGCCCTCCTCCAGGATCAGGGCCAGGCTGAGGTAAAGCGGCCGTGCGCCACCCATCGCCAGGTCGTTCACGGTGCCGTTGACCGCCAAGGCCCCGATGTCCCCGCCGGGGAAGAAGAGCGGATCCACGACGAACGAGTCCGTCGTGAAGCCCAGCCGCACGCCACTGATGTCCAGCACGGCCTGGTCGTCCATCCGCGCGAGCAGCGGATTGTTCAGATGCGGGATGATCAGCCCATCCACCAACTGGTGCATGCTGCGTCCCCCGCTGCCGTGTGCCAGCAGCACCTCGGTGCCGCTGGGCCTGTGCACGCTGTGGTCCATGGCGCTCCTCAGCCCGTGGCCGCCCATTGGCGGCCGTAGTGATAGTAGGCGGCGCAGGCGCCTTCGGAGGACACCATGCAGGCGCCCAGCGGTTTTTCAGGCGTGCAGGCCGTGCCGAACACGCGGCAGTCCCAGGGCGACTTCAGCCCGCGCAGGATGTCCCCGCATTCGCAGGCCTTGGGGTCCTTGCTGGCCGCCGGGGGCTCCAGCGTGAAGCGCCGTTCCGCGTCGTGTTCCGCAAATGCGGCGCGCACCTTGAGCCCGCTGCCGGGGATGATCCCCAACCCGCGCCAGCTCATGTCGCAGGGTTCGAACACCGTCCGCACTGCCGCCTGGGCGCGCAGGTTGCCTTGTTCCGTAACGGCGCGGCGGTACTGGTTCTCCACCGTGGGACGTCCGTCGCGCAACTGGCGCAGGATCATGAGCGTGGACTGCAGCAGGTCGAGCGGTTCGAAGCCGGAGGTGACGACCGCCTTGCCGTATTCCCGGGGGATGAAGCGGTAGATGCGGTTGCCGGTGACCAGGCTCACGTGCCCGGGCGCGATGAACGCGTCCAGTCGCACCTCCGGCGCGTCCAGGATGGCGCGCACGGCAGGCGGCACGGTGACGTGATTGGAGAAGATCGAGAAGTTCGTCAGCCCCCGCTCGCGCGCCAGCAGCACCGCCATGGCGTTGGTCGGCGCGGTGGTCTCGAAGCCGATGGCGAAGAACACCACGTGGCGCTGCGGGTTGGCCCGCGCGATCTCCAGCGCGTCCAGCGAGGAGTAGACCATGCGCACGTCGGCGCCGCGTGCCTGCTCATGCTGCAGGGAGGAGCGCGAGCCGGGCACGCGGATCATGTCCGCGAAGGTGGTCAGGATCACGTTGTCCTGCCAGGCAAGCTGGATCGCCAGGTCGACCTTCTCCCGCGGCGAGACGCAGACCGGGCAGCCCGGCCCGTGGATGAACTCGATCTGCGGCGGCACCATCTTGTGGATGCCGTACTTGAAGATCACGGCGGTGTGCCCGCCGCAGATCTCCATGATGCGCACCGGCTTGCGCGCCAGCTCGCGGATTTCCCCCACCAGCCGGCGCGCCAGCACGGGGTCGCGGAACTCGTCCATGTATTTCATGTGGCTTCTCCCATGCCGCGCGCTCAGCCGAGCGCGCCCGGTTCCAGCTCGCCCATCTGTTCCAGCAGACGCAGGGTCTCCTGCGCTTCCTGGTCATCCACGCGGCTGAGCGCGAAGCCGGCATGAATCAGCAGGTAGTCGCCCACCTGCACGCCCTCCAGCAGATGCGTCGAGGCGGTGCGGGTCACCCCGGCCACCTCCACCTTGGCCATGGCGCCGTCCAGCGAGACGACGCGGGCCGGAATGGCTAGGCACATCGCAACGTACCCCCGATCATGGCTTGGCCGAGTGCAAGGCCGCCGTCGTTGGCGGGCACCCGGCGCTGTGTGAAGACCTGCAGCCCCCGCCGCTCCAACGCGGCCAGCGCGCGGCCCAGCAGCAGGGAGTTCTGGAACACGCCGCCGCTCAGCACGACGCGGCGCAGCCCGTGGCGCGCTGAGAGCTGGGCACAGACCTCGCCCACGGCCTCGGCCAGGGTGTTGTGGAACCGCGCGGCCAGCACGCCCGGCGCCTGCCCGTCCAGCAGTCCGCGGGCCAGTGCCCCCAGCAGGGCCGCGCTGGGCAGCGGCCAGGGCTGGCCGTCCGCCGGAGGGCCGCCCAGCTCCAGCGCAAAGCCGTCGCTGACGCGGGGCTCCGCGCGCTGCTCCAGCTCGATAGCGGCCTGGCCCTCGAAGGTGACGCGCGTGCGCCCGGTGAGCAGCGCCGCCGCGGCGTCGAACAGTCGCCCTACGCCGCTGCTGAGCGGCGTGTTGAAGCCGCGTTGGATCATCTGCGTCAGCACCCGCGTCTGCGCCGGGGCGATGGCGGGCAGCAGCCGCGGCAGCAGCCCTTCTGCCTCCGCGCCGAAGGCTTGGCCCAACAGCGCCTGGGCCACGCGCCAGGGCTCGCGGATGGCCTGCGCCCCGCCCGGCAGCGGGAAGTAGCTCCAGTGCGCGGCGCGCTGGAAGCCGGCGTAGTCGGCGATGAGGAACTCGCCGCCCCACAGGCGCCCGTCCGTGCCGTAGCCCGTGCCGTCGAAGGCCACGCCGATGACGGGGCCCTCCAGGTCGTTGTCCGCCATGGCGCTGGCCACGTGCGCGTGGTGGTGCTGCACGCCGACCCGTTCCGCCTCGCCCGCGCGTTCCAGGGCGTAGCGGGTGGAGAGATAGTCCGGGTGCAGGTCGTGCACGATCACCTCGGGCTCGATCTGGAACAGGCGCCGGAAATGCTCGATGCCCGCCACGAACGAGGCATAGGTCTCCTCGTTGTCCAGGTCGCCGATGTGCGGGCTGATGAACGCGAAGCGGTCGCGCACGAGGCAGAACGTGTTCTTCAGCTCGCCCCCGCAAGCCAGCAGCGGCCGCGCGAAGGCGCGCTGCAGGCGCAGCGGCGCCGGCACATAGCCCCGCGACCGGCGCAGCAGTTGCGGCGCCGCCGGCCCGGGCCGCAGCACCGAGTCGTCGCAGCGCACGTGGATGGCGCGGTCGTGCAGCAAGAACGCATCGACCAGCGGAGCCAGCCGCGCCAGCGCCTCCTCGTCGCGGTAGGCAATGGGCTCGTCGCTGCGGTTGCCGCTCGTCATCACCAGCGCCAGGCCGCTATCGCCCAGCAGCAGGTGGTGCAGCGGGGTATAGGGCAGCAGCAGGCCCAGCTCGCGGAAGCCCGGCGCCACGGCCTCGGCCACGTCCGCGTCGGCGCGGCGCGGCAGCAGCACGATGGGCCGCGCCGGCGCCTCCAGCAGGGCGGCGGCGCGTTCATCGACGAGGCACAGGCGGCGAGCCTGCGCCAGGTCCGCCACCATCACGGCAAACGGCTTGTCGTCGCGCTGCTTGCGGCGCCGCAGCTCGGCGACTGCGGCCGCATCCCGCGCAGCGCAGGCCAGGTGAAAGCCGCCGATGCCCTTGACCGCCACGATGCCCCCGGCGCGCAGGCGGGCCACGGCCCCCGCCAGGGGCTCCCCGGCCAGCGCGCGTCCGGCCGCATCCAGCAGGCGCAACTGCGGCCCGCAGTGCGGACAGGCCGTCGGCTCCGCGTGGAAGCGCCGGTCGGCGGGATCGCGGTACTCGCCTTCGCAGTCCGGGCACAGGGGGAACGCGGCCATGGTCGTGTTGACGCGGTCGTAGGGGATGTCCCGGATCAGCGTGAAGCGCGGGCCGCAGTGCGTGCAATTGATGAACGGGTGGCGATGGCGGCGGTTGCCCGCGGTGCGCAGCTCCTCCAGACAGGTGGGACAGGTGGCCACGTCCGGCGAGATCAGCGTGAAGCGCTGCAGAGCGCCCCGGCTGGCCTCGATGCGGAACGCGCGCTCGCCCAGCGGCGCCATCTCCTCGCCGTGCAGCGCCTCGATGCGCGCCAACGGCGGCAACTCCGCGCGCAGTCGCGTCTGGAAGGCCGCCAGCGCCACCGGCGCCCCTTCCAGCTCGATGCGCACGCCCTCCGCGTCGTTGTACACAAATCCGCCCAGGCCGCAGGCTCCGGCCAGGGTATGCACGAACGGGCGGAAGCCCACGCCCTGCACCGTGCCCTGCACGCGCAGGCGCACGCGTTGCACTCCGGGCGCCGCGGGTGCGGCGCGCGGCAGGCCAGGCCCGCCCGGGGCTGGGTTGCGCGGCTGCTGAGCGATCACGGACACGTCAATCCCCCTCGAAGGCACGCACGCGCAGTTCCCGCCCGGAGACCAGCGCGGCGCCCCATTGCTGGCAGCCTGGGCAGGGCGCCAGCCCGCCGGGCATGGGAAAGGTGCGATGACAGTGCACGCATTCGCCCACCGCCGGCGTCCGCTCGATGTGCAGCTCCGCGCCCTCGGCCAGCGTGTCGCGGGTCACCGCATCGAAGCAGAAGACCAGGGACTCGCACTCCACACCGGCCGCCTCGCCCACCTCCAGGAACACCTTGGTGACGGTGCGGATGCCCTCGCGCGCGGAGAGCTCCGCCAGCAGTTCGACGATGCTTTGACTGAGGGCCAGCTCGTGCATGATCGCTCCCCACCCACGACAGCGCGACGATCCGTGCGGGTGGCTAAACATAGCGTCTTAAGTTTTGCCGCATAAATGTGTTATCCTGTCGCCTCACCTCATGGAGGAGGCGACAATGAAGAGATTGCGGATTCGAGATGCGGCAGTCATGCAGGTGGCCATTCAGCAGGAGATAGCGCGTTCGGAAGAGTCTCGCTACGACCATCGGCTGCACGGCGTGTTGCTGGTGGCCGGTGGGGCAACGTGCGGCGAGGTAGCCCGTACCTTCGGCGAGGACACCCGGACGGTCCAGCGCTGGGTCGGGCAATTCGAGCGGCACGGTTTTTCCGGTCTGCGCGAGGGTGAGCGGTCCGGACGGCCTCGGATGCTGGACGGACGACAGTGGGAAAGGTTGGCTCGCGAGTTGCGCCGCAGCCCACGCGCTTTCGGCCACGAGCAGAATTTGTGGGACGGCAAGCTGTTGGGACGGCACCTGAAACAGCACTACGGGGTGACGCTGGGCGTGCGCCAGTGCCAGAGGATTTTCAGGCAGATGGGATTCCGCATGCGCAAGCCCAGACCCCAGGTGGCCCAGTCCGACCCCGTGGCGGTTGCACGGTTTAAAAAAACTCCGCCGTCTGGCAAGGCGCCAAGACCTTGAACTGTGGAGCCTGGACGAATGCCATTTCCAGCAGCACGGCACGCGTTGCCGCATGTGGGTACCGCCAGAGGTCAAGGATCCCGTGGTCACGCATGCCCCCACTCGCAAGTCCATCGCCTGCTTCGGAGCGGTGAGCCTCAGCACGGGCAAATTTGTCCGCGCCCTAAGTCCAAAATTCAACGCCGAAACATTTGCTGCATTCCTCAAGACCCTCCTACGGCATCGCTCCCGGGGAAGGCGCATGGTCATTGTCCTGGACAACGCAGCGTACCACCATGCCAGGCTGCTGGCCCCTTGGCTGCACGAGCACCGGCCCTCCGTGCGGCTGCTGTTCCTACCCGCATACAGCCCCCAGCTCGCACCGATCGAGCGGGTCTGGAAGCTGACGCGCAGGCTGGCTACGCACAACCGGTACTTTGCAACCCTCGACGAAGTGCTCGCCGCCGTTCAAACGTGCTTCGACCGCTGGCAGAAATCGAACCCGGTGTTGCAGCGCTTATGCGGCATCATTTAAGACGCTATGTTTAGTCGGCAGGAAAGCCGTCCTGTCTGAATTCGTCCAGCGCCTCGCGCACGGCCGCGATGGCCCGGGGCAGCGCCGCTGCGACGGGGGGCGTCAGCTCCAGCGAGATCGCATCCGCCGAGCCGATCGACACCGTGACCAGCGCCACCCGTGGCCGTGCATCCAGCATCTGCGCCGCGTCCAGCAGGTCCTTGAGCCCGATGTCGTGTGCCACCAGCGTGCGCGGATAATCGGCCGCGTAGCGCGGATAGAGGCGCGACACGCTGCCGGCGGGCTTGCCGTCTATCGTGGCATCCACCACCACCAGCGCCGGATGCTCGATGAGGCACGAGAGCAGGTGCAGCCCGCCCGTGCCGCCATCGAGCACCTGCACGCCCGGCGGCAACGCAGCGCGCTCAAGGAGTCGCGCCACGTGCACGCCGACGCCCTCGTCGCCCAGCAGCAGGTTGCCGATGCCCAACACCAGCACGTCGCGGCGCAACGGGGGCAGGCTGCCGGCGGCGGGCTCTGCGCCGCCGGCCACTAGCAGCCAGGGCTCACGAGGCGGCGCGTTCATGGCGATTCCACCCGTCGCCAGCCGCTCACGATGCCGGAGATGAAGCCGCCGCGCTGGGCCCGTTCATTGAAGTAGACCAGGTACACGTGCAGCACCGCGAACACGGGGAACACCCAGGCCGCCGCATGGTGCCAGAGCTGCACCTTTGCATCGCCCCCCATCAGCGGGACGATCCAGGCGAACAGCCGCGGAAACCAGGAATCGCTCATGGCCGCGTACATGCCGAAGCCCGAGACGATCATGAAGATCACCACCGCGAACATCAGCAGGTAGGTGAGCCCGGCCAGCGCGTTGGACGCCGTGGACTGGCCGCCGCGGCCGATCAGCAGGTAGCGCGCCAGAATCGCGCGCACCTCGCGCCATTGCTCGCCGCGCAGCAGCAGGTAGTGGCTCCAGCGCGCGAAGCGGTTGCCCCGGAACGCCCAGTACACTCGCAGCGCGATGTTGCACACGAAGATGTAGGCGGTTGCGAAGTGAATGAAGCGCACCGTGCCGAACCAGTAGCCGAATGCGGCCTCGTTGTGCGCCAGAAACACTGGCGGATTGCCGATGATGAGCCCGGTGGTCATCAGCGTGAGGACGCACAGCACGTTGATCCAGTGGAATGCCCGCACTGGCGCCTCGTAGACGTAGACCTCCTCGAACAGTCTGGGCATACCGGCCTCCTAGAACGTATCGAGTTGGTGGCGGTAGTCGCCGGTCTCGTCATACAGGTGCACCGCACAGGCGATGCACGGGTCGAACGAGTGGATCGTGCGCAGGATCTCCAACGGCTGCTCCGGATTGGCGACCGGCGTGCCCAGCAGAGCCGCCTCGTAGGCCGAGCGCTGTCCCTGCGGGTCGCGCGGGGACGCGTTCCAGGTGCTCGGGACGACGAGCTGGTAGTTGTCGATCTTGCCGTCCTTGATGACGATCCAGTGCGCCAGGGCCCCGCGCGGAGCCTCGGACAGCCCGACGCCCTTGGCCTCGGCAGGCCAGGTCGCCGGGTCCCAGCGCACGTTGTTGAACGTCCGGCTGTCGCCGTTCTTGATGTTGCTCAGCAGCTGCGCGTAGAACTCCTTGCTCCAGCGCGCGACCAGGCGCGTCTCGATCCCGCGGGCGGCCGTGCGACCCAGCGTGGAGTACAGCGCTCCGACGGGCACCTTGAGCTGCGCCAACGCCGCGCCGACTTCGGCTTGCACTTCCTTGCTGCCGGACGCGTAGGCCACCAGCAGGCGCGCCAGCGGGCCCACCTCCATGGGCTTGCCCTTCCAGCGCGGTGTCTTGAGCCAGCTGTACTTCTTGTCCACCTCCAGGTGCTCGTAGGGCGGCTTGGGGCCCGTGTAATTGAGCCGCGTCTCGCCCTGCCAGGGGTGCTTGCCCGCCTGGTCGCCGTCGCCGTAGGTGTACCAGGAGTGGGAGATGAACTCCTGGATCTGTGTCGGGTCGTTCGCGTCCACCGGCACCACTTCGTTGAGGTTGCGACCCATCACGATGCCGCGCGGGAACTTGAAGCCGCTCGGATCGTTGTAGCCACGGGTGGGCAGGTCGCCATAGGCCAGGTAGTTTTCCAGCCCGCCGCCAATGGCGCCCCAGTCCTTGTAGAACGACGCCACCGCCAGCAGATCGGGCAGGTACACCTGCTCGACGAACGTGGCGGCCTGATCGAGCAGCGTGCCCACCTGGGCCAGGCGATCCATGTTGATCGCGTTGACCTCTTCGGTGTTGATGGCGCAGGGCACCCCGCCCACCAGGTAGTTCGGGTGCGGGTTCTTGCCGCCGAAGATCGCATGCACCTTCACGATCTCGCGCTGCCACTCCAGCGCCTCCAGGTAGTGCGTGACGCCGAGCAGGTTCACCTCCGGCGGCAGCTTATAGGCCGGGTGACCCCAGTACGCGTTGGCGAAGATGCCGAGCTGGCCCGTCTCCACGAACGCCTTGATGCGGGTCTGCACGTCCTGGAAGTACTTGGGCGAGCTCTTGGGCCAGCGCGAAATGCTCTTGGCGATCTCGGAGGTGCCCTTGGGATCGGCTTTCAGCGCGCTGACGACGTCCACCCAGTCCAGCGCGTGCAGGTGGTAGAAGTGCACCACGTGATCCTGCATGTACTGGGCGCCGAACATCAGGTTGCGCACCAACTCCGCGTTGGGCGGCACGACGATGTTGAGGGCGTTTTCCACCGTGCGTACGCTGGCCAGCGCGTGCACCGTCGTGCACACGCCGCAGGCCCGCTCAGTAAACGCCCAGGCATCGCGGGGATCGCGCCCTTTGAGGATGATCTCCAGCCCCCGCACCATGGTGCCCGAGCTGTAGGCATCGACGATGCGGCCGTCCTTGATCTCGGCCTCGATCCGCAAATGGCCCTCGATCCTCGTGATCGGATCGACTACGACACGCGTTGCCATCATTCACCTCCCTTGTTCGCATCGCCTTCTTTGCGAGACTTGGCGGAGCGCAGTCCGGATGCCACGGCGTGCACGCCGACGCCCACACCCGTGGCGATGGCCGCGATAGCCCCCACCCGGTCGGCGGTGGATTCGATGCCGAAGCCAGGGAAAGACGGCAACTGGCGATAGAACGGCGAGTTGTCCCAGAAGCCCGCCTCGCTGCAGCCGATGCAGGGATGGCCGGACTGGATCGGGAAGCTGGTGCCCTCGTTCCACTTGGTCACGCCGCAGGCGTTGTAGGTGACCGGCCCGCGGCAGCCCAGCTTGTACAGGCAGTAGCCGCGCCGTGCGTTCTCGTCGTCGAACGATTCGGCGAACAGCCCGGCGTCGAAGTTCGGCCGGCGGTAGCACGTGTCGTGCACCCGGCGCGAGTAGAAGGCCTTGGGCCGGCCCGTGTCCGTCAGCTGCGGCAGGCGCCCGAAGGTGAGCAGGTGCACGATCGTGCCGGCCATCACCTCGCCGATGGGCGGGCAGCCCGGCACGTTCACCAGGGGCTTGCCCTGCAACAACTGGTACATCGGCGTGGCGGAGGTGGGGTTGGGGTTGGCCGCCTGCACGCAGCCGTTGGATGCGCAGCTGCCCCAGGCGATGATGGCCGCGGCGCCCTCGGCCCCCTCGTGCACGAGGTCCAGCGCGGAACGCCCGGCGATGCAGCAGTAGGCACCGCCGGCGCCCGTGGGCACGGAGCCCTCCACCACCATCAGGTACTGCCCTTTGTACTTGGTGATCGTGTTGTGCAGCGCCGCCTCGGCCTGGTGGCCGGCGGCCGCCTGCAACGTCTCGGTGTAGTCCAGCGAAATGCGGTCGAGGACGATGTCCGCGACCAGCGGGTGCGAGGAGCGGATGAACGACTCACTGCAGCAGGTGCACTCCTGGAAGTGATACCAGACGACCGGCGGTCGCGGCTTGGTCTCCAGGGCATGCACCACCTGGCTCAGGGCGCTGGCTTCGATGCCGGCCGCGGCAGCCAGCCAGCCGCACAGGTGCAGAAAGTGGCGCCGTGAGTAGCCCTGCAACTGCATCTGCTCCCACATCGTGAGCGGTCTGATTTCCATGATCAGGTCCTCCGGGCCTGTGGAGGCGGGTAGGGGGCAACGTCTGCGGTGGCGCCACAGACTCATTTCAGCGGGGAATTGCGGGGAAAGTCCGGGGGCGAGAGTGCACGCACCGCGCCCGGGCGGGCTGGCCGAGCTTCTCCTTTGCGGTCGGCGGCGCCGACGGAGATCACTAGGTGCCAGTATTCGCCGGTGGGTCAGCGATCGACTTGATTTCGGTCAAGCGGCCTTGTGATATGGATCAACCCCGCGCCCAGCGTGGAGACTAGTCTCGACCAGAGAGGTCTTGACCCTCGTGGCCGCGGCCCGCGGCAGTTCGCCCAACTATGACCAGCGGTGACGCTCGTGATGCTGACGCTGCTGGCGGGTCTCGTGGCGGGCTTGGTGCACGTGCTGTCCGGCCCGGACCACCTGGCGGCCGTCACCCCGATCGCCGCGGACCGGCCCGCCCAGGCCGGCTGGGGCGGCCTGATGTGGGGCACGGGCCACACGACGGGCGTGCTGGCCGTGGGTGCGCTGGCGCTGCTGCTGCGCGGACTGCTGCCGCTGGTGGCGCTCTCCTCCTGGAGCGAGCGGCTGGTGGGCGTCGCCTTGATCGCAATCGGATTGTGGGGGCTGCGCCAGGCGCTGCTGCGCCATTGGCACGTGCACACGCATACCCACGCGGGCGTGCCGCACACGCACATCCACCACCATGAGCCCGCACTACAGCATGACGGGCCCGGCACCCACGCCCATACGCACATGGCGGTGGCCATGGGCGCGCTGCACGGGTTGGCGGGCAGCGCCCACGTGCTGGGGGTGCTGCCGGCGCTGGCGCTGCCCACGCTCGCCGGCTCGGTGGCCTACCTGCTCGCGTTTGGCGCCGGCGCCATCGTCGCCATGACGCTGTACGGCTGGCTGATCGGGCGGCTGCTGCTCCACTCGACGCGGTACGGGCTGAACTCCTTGCGCTGGGTGCTCACGGGCAGTTCGACGGTGGCGGTGGCCATCGGCGCCGTCTGGCTGGTGGGCTGACTGCACGCTTTCCCCTCCCGATCGGCGGCCGCTGCCTTGGCTGCGGGGTCGCGGCGCGGCCGGGCGCCACCCGCAACGAGGACTCGGCGCTACGCTGGCGTTCCCCCGCCGGGTGCTGTCGTAGCGCGGGCGGACGCGCGGCATCCGATGGGCCCGCGCGGTTCAGGCGAGCCGGCCCGGCTGCGACCCGCGCCGGGCAGTGAGAGCAACGCTGCTGGACCCCAAGTCAGACTCGTGATTGGCCTTTGCAGTACGGCTGGGCAAGACCCCGCTTCGCCGTCAGGACAGAGTGCGCCCAAGCCGCCGCAGCGCCGAGGGTTCCAGCAGCCAAATGAGCCGGCCCCGCAGCGGTACGGACCGCAGCAGTTCGATGGATGCGGCTCCGGCTTTCTTCAGCTGCGGTGCGGTGCTGCGGGGTGTGCCGAGCGCGAGGGCGAGCGCCCGATCGAGCTGGGGCGCATGACCCGTGCAGAGCACCTCTGTTTCGTCCCGTTCCCGCAACTCGTGATAGAGCAGGCTGGGCTCCGCCTCTGGAAGCAGGGCATCGCTGGTCTCGATGCGCTTGGGCGGAAGGCCCAGGCCTTGCGCCACGAGTTCCGCGGTCTGGCGGGCCCGCACATACGGACTGGTCAGCACGACTTGCGGCTTGACCTTGAGTTCGCGCAGCCCCTCGACCGCTTTGCGCACGCGGGCCGCACCCTGCTTGGTGAGGGGACGGTCGGAGTCGCTCCGCTCTTCGGACCGCTCGACGGCGATCCCGTGGCGCATCAGGATCAGGCGCATGGATGGCGTTCCAGGATCCAACCGGTGCGAGCGGAGGTCCTTGCCGCTGGCGTTGGAGGCCGTGCCGGACGCCTGACGCCGCCGGGGCGGAGCGACTGCGGCGCATCGTCCTCTGCGAAGGGTCGCACCAAGCCCACGAGCCGGCCCCGCACGCGCCAATGGGCGCTCCGCTGCTGCTCCAGCGCCCCATCGATCGCGGCCAGCAGCGCGCGGCTCGGCGTTTGCGGGTGCTGTTCGGCAAATACCGCGCAGTCCGCCCGCAGCACGCGCAGGTCCTGCAGGGTGCCCAGGCGGTTCTGCCAGCGCTCGGCCCGAGCCAGCGGGCGGGCCAGCGCCCCGTCGCGGCCCAGCGCCTGCGCGGCTTCCAGCGCGTAGCGGAACTGCTTGATGGCCACGCGCAGGCGGTGCAGCGTGGCCGGGTCGTCGCGCTTCAGATCGGCCTGGCGCCGCAGCACGGCCCTGGCGCGCCGCCGGAGCCAGCGCCGCAGCCCCAGCCGTTGCGGCGCCTCGCCGGCCTGGCTGCGCAGGTGATGCAGCAGGGCGTCGCAGCGTTCGCGCTCTTCGTGCAGGCCGGCCTGCGTCAGTCCGGTGTGCAGTTCCTTGCGCAGCCGGCCCTCTTCGCGGCTCAGCCGGCGCAGGAAGGCGGCGCCGGCCGGGGCACCTCGCGCCAGCGCCCCCGCCAGCTGGCGCTCTACCTGCACGTCGCGCAGGCGCGCCAGGGCCTTGAAGCGGCGGCGCACGGCGCGCCGCAGCGCCTCCGCGTCCGCATTGCGCGGCCGGCCGCGGATGCCGCGCAGCAGTGTCATCAGGCGCCGCGCGGCCACCCGGAAGCGGTGCACGTCCGGCTCGGCCAGGGGGCCCCGCTGCAGCTGCGCGAGCTGACGCTCGTAGTGCTGCCAGCGCCACTCCAGCACGGTCGCCAGGGAGGGCGGGCGTTCGCGGGCGTGCGGGACGGCGATCATCGGATCAGCCGGCGGCGCGCCAGCGCTCGAAGGCCGCCTGCAAGCGGTCGCAGAGGGTGCGCATGACCTTGATGCGGGCCCAGTCCTTGTCGGTGGCCTCGACCAGCGTCCAGGGCGCAAGGTCGGTGGAGGTGCGTTCGATCATGTCGCACGCGGCGGCCTCGTAGGCTTCCCACTTGGCGCGGTTGCGCCAATCCTCGGCCGTGAGCTTGTATTGCTTGTAGGGCGTCTCCTTGCGGTCCCGGAAGCGCGTGAGCTGCTCCTCGGATGAGATCGCCAGCCAGAACTTGCAAAGCAGAGTGCCGGCCTCCACGAGCTGCTGCTCGAAGGCGTTGATCTCCGCATAGGCGCGCTGCCACTCCTCCGGCGCGCAGAAGCCCTCGATGCGCTCCACCAGCACGCGCCCGTACCAGGAGCGGTCGTAGACGGTGATCCGGCCGCGGCGCGGCAGGGCGCGCCAGAATCGCCACAAGTAAGGCTGCGCCAGCTCCTCGTCCGTCGGCGCGGCCACGGAGTGCACCTGGTACAGGCGTGCGTCCGTGGCGCCGGTGATGCGACGGATCGCTCCGCCCTTGCCAGCGGCGTCCGGCCCCTCGAACAAGACGATCATCGAGCGGTGCTCGTCCGCGAGGGCGCGCGTCAGGGCGTTCAAGCGCGGCTGCAGGCTGTCGAGCTGCTTGCGGTACGCGGCGTGCGTCAGCTTGCGCGTCAGATCCAGCTTGCGGATCACGTTGAATTCCTTGGGCTTGGGCAGCGCGGGCTTGGGCGACTTGGCAGGTTTTGCGGCCAGCGTGGCGGCGCGCTCGTTGAGGGCGCGCTCCACGGTGGCGAGGAAGGTGCGGGCCACCGTCAGGTTGCGATAGCGGCTGTCCGTCGCCTCCACGATGTGCCAGGGGGCGAGCGCGCTGTCGGTGAGGCGCAGCGCCTTCTCCGAAGCGGGCGAGAACTTGTCCACCTTCTTGAAGAACTTGCGCGTGAGCGGCGTGACCCGCCAGTAGCGCTCGGGATGCTTGCGCACCTTGGCCATCTGCTTCTCCTGCATGGCCTTGGAGAGGTGCATCCAGTACTTGATCAGCACCACGCGCTCGTCGGCCAGCATGCGCTCGAAGCTCACGATCTCGTGCATGGCGCGCTCGAAGGAGGCGTCGTCCGTGCGCTCGAAGGCGAGATCCACGATGGGCTGGGTGTACCAGGAGCCGAACAGCACGCCGATCTTGCCGCGCGGAGGCAGCACGCGCCAGAAGCGCCAGAAGCGCGGACGCTCCTGCTCCTCGTCGGAGCTGTCCCACATGGCGTGCACCTCTACGCCGCGCGCATCCAGCCATTCCATCAGCAGGTCGACCGTTTCCTCCTTGCCCGCCCCCTCCACGCCGCTCACGATGATGACCACTGCCAGGTCGGACACGGCCAGGCGATGCTGAAGGTCCAGCAGGGCCGTGCGCACCTGCGGTACCTCGGCCTCGTACGCGGCCTTGCTCACCTTGTTGCCCACCTCTGCTGTCTCGAACATGCTCAGCTCCGGCTCAGGTGGTCGGGTGCTATCATAATCCGCGCAACCCCACTGCCAGGCGCAGCCTGCGCAGCATGGGGCGCTTCTTGTGCTGGTGGCCCTGCATGCGGCGCAGGATGTCGTCCAGGGTGCGCACCGCTTCCACAATGAAGGGTCCTTTGTTGAGCATCACGCATTCGGCCCGCTCGCTCATGGCCGCGTCGGTGATCTCCGCACGGGAGGGGCGCCCTTCCTTGGCCAGCGATTCCAGCACCTGCGTGGCCCAGATCACCGGGACGTGCGCCGCCTCCGAGACCCACAGGATCTCCTCCTGCAGCTCAGCCAGGCGCTCGTAGCCGCACTCCACGGCCAGATCGCCCCGCGCGATCATCACCCCGGCCGCCGGGCTGCGCATGGCCGCCAGCAGCAGGCTGGGCAGCCGCTCGAAGGCGCGCTTCGTCTCGATCTTGAGCACGATCCCCAGGTGCTCGGCCTTCAGGAAGGCCAGCTGGGCCTGCATGGCGAACACATCCCGCGAAGAGCCCACGAACGACAGGCCCACCATGTCGGCGTGCTTGGCGACGAAGCGCAGGTCCTTCAGGTCCTTGAGGGTCAGTGCACCCAGCGCCAGCCGGCTGTCCGGCAGGTTGATGCCTTTGTCGCTGCGCAACCGTGCGCCGCGGGCGGGGGTCTGGCTGATCTCCACGCGCAACTCCGCCTCGTGCACGGCGCGGATGCGCCCGGCGATGGCGCCGTCGTCGAAGAGGATGCGCTCGCCCGGCCGCACCGCAGCGAAGATTTCAGGCAGCGTGCAGCCGATGCGCGCCGGCCGCACGCAGTGCCCCGCCGCATCGAACAGGGCCGGCTCTCCGGGCGACAGGTCGCGCGTGACGATCAGCGTGTCCCCGGGGCGCAGAAGCAACGCCTGCTCGCTCGGCGCCACCGCGCCCACCTGGCCCGGCTCGCTCAGGCGCGGCCCGCCCTCCTGGTCCAGGTAAACGGCGCTGTCCGGCACCACATACGTCGTCTTGAAGCACTCGGCCATCCAGCCGCCGTGCTGCGCCTCCAGCAGTCGCAGCCAGCGCGATCGCCCGCGCGCATCCAGCAGCCGCAACTGGCAGCCTGGGGTGAGCTTGCTGAACCACTCCGCCTCCAGCGGCAGCATGGCGTCGGCGCCGGGCGGACGAGGGCCCTGCCCGGGCGGCGCGATCCATACGCGTGCAGGCGCGGTGATGCGGCCCAGCGCATCGCGGGCCGGGCGCCAGCGGATCACGGGCGGGTCCGTGCGCACCGGGCCCGTGCGCAGCTTGGGCCCAGCCAGGTCCATCAGGATGCGGCAGGGCTTGCCCGTGGCGCGGGCCGTGTGGCGCACGTGGCGCACCATGCGCTCCCATGCATCCTCATCGTCGTGGGCGCAGTTGATGCGGAACACGTCCGCGCCCATTTCCACCATCCGCCCCACCAGTTCCGCGTCGCGTGCCGCCTCGCTGGGCAGCGTCACCATGATGCGCACGTCCCGCCCTGCCGGGCGCGGCCCCAGCAGCAGTTCGTCGTTGCGGGCCAGGATCTGCCGGCCCTGCTCGAAGCTGGGCAACGTCGGCGCGCCGTCTGGCTGTGGGAGCTCGGCCAGCCGGTGCAGGTTTGCCAGCACCGCCTCCAGGCTGGCCAACACGTAGGGTTCGGAGCGGCCCAGCGAGGACAGGCCCAGCCGCGTCAGCGCTTCCTGCAGCGGCCGCAGGTCGTGGCACCGCAGGCGCACGTAGTGCAGCAGGTTGGCCACGCTGACGGCGTGGCGCGGGTGGATGCGTTTGAGCCGCGCGCGGAACTTGCTCTCCGCGGTCAGCAACTCTTTGCGCAGCGCGGTCAGCTCCGCGATCAGCGCGGCGGGCTTCGGCGCAGCCGGCGCCTTGCCGACGAGCAGGGCCAGCGCTGGAGCTTTGTGCTTTTGCTTGTGCTTGCGTTTGGTCGCCCCCCGGCCCCCCTCCCCCTTCTTGTGAGACCGCAACTTCGGACTGCGCACGTTCATGGTACTCACCCGGGTGCCGGTCCGTGGCAGGTCGGGCACCACCCGCTTGGTGCCTGGGCTGCCTGACATGGCCGGCTGGATGTGCATCCGGGGCGTTCCTCGATTGCGGATCCGCGTACCGGCCCGTACACGATCATTCTAGCATCGGGGCGCGCGGTCGGCAGCCACTCTGACGTGCCCCCCTTGCATTGATTCCGATTGAAAGTCAGAGTTCAGGCTGGCCCGATCCGGAAGAAACGATATGGCACGAGCTTTCCCGGCCTTCCTGCTTTGGGAGCAGGCGGTCCGGGGATCGAATCCCTCCACCCCGATGGCGGCCCTCGTCGCCGCCTTCACCCGTCCCGGAGTCCCCATGAACGCTGATGAGCTGCGCGCGCTGCAGGCCCCCCTCAAGACCCGCTACCGCGAAGACCCCGCGGCGGCGGACACGCCGGTCTCGGCCGTGGGGCGGCTGGATGGGGAGGGCGTGACCTGCCGTCTGGAATCGGGGCACGGCCGCGCGGTGGCCGGGCTGCACCCCGCCACGGGCGGCACGGGGCAGGAGGCCTGCTCCGGGGACATGCTGCTGGAGGCGCTGGTGGCCTGCGCGGGCGTGACCCTCAAAGCCGTGGCGACGGCCATGGCCATTCCCCTGCGCGGGGGCAGCATCCGCGCCGACGCACGCTTCGATGCGCGCGGGACGCTGGGGATCAGCAAGGAGGCGCCCGTCGGGCTGCAGGACGTGCGCCTGCACTTCGACCTGGAGACCGATGCACCGCCGGAGAAAGTGGCCAAGCTGCTGGAGTTGACGGAGCGCTACTGCGTGATCTACCAGACCCTGCGCAATCCCCCCGCCATCCGCACGAGCCACGGGACGCCGCGCTAGCGGCGGCACCTCCCCCCGCCCCGCATCCTGCGGGGCTGCCCCTCCCACTGAGCTATCGGTTCGCCCCGCGAGCGGGGCTCACGGCGGGGAGGGGCAACAGCATCTCGCAGCCGACGCGATTTCTCCCTCTCCGCCGGATGGAGAGGGGGACGCTGCCGTCAGGCAGCGGGGGTGAGGTGGGGCGGCGCCACTCAGCGCGGGATCAGCGAGGCGCGCCGGCTCATGCGCTGGTTGCGGCGCAGCTCGTTGCGCATGTACTCGGCCGTGGCGCGCTCGCGGAAGTAGTCGATCACCTCCGGCCAGTCGATCCAGCCGTTCATGTCCACGATGCCGCTCTTGCGCAGGGCCTGCTCCAGGCGGTCGCCCAGCTTCTGCTCCTGCCGCATGAGGGCCACGACCTCCGCCAAGGCCGTCTCGTAAAGCTCCGGATCGTGCTCCAGGGCCACGATCACGCTGCGGGTCAGGGTGGGCATGGGCGGGTTCCTCCGGGTGCTCGTCTGCGCTGCCGGCCGGGCGTGCGGCCAGCCACGGCACCAGCCTAGGCAATGCGGGTCTCCGGGGCAAGTGCGGCGGCGGCGGCCCGGCAGCGGCGGGCCATTTGGGGGTGCCGCCCGATCGAGGCTATACTGGAAGCAGGCAGACGACCAGTCCATGGTGCTCCGCAGCGGCGCCGGCGCAGTTTCCGGCACCCGGGGGAGAACGGGTCGGCGGCACCTCGCCATCAGGCGGCCGCAGCCCGGGCGATGCGCCACCCAGCGGGAGTGACCGACATGGACGCGATGTTTGCGCTCGCCGACGCCCTCGGCCCCGCCAAGATCCTCCACATCCAGCAAGCCGCCATCGGGCTGCAGGCCGTCGTTGCCATCGACAACGTGGCGGCCGGCCCGGCCATCGGGGGCATTCGCCTCGCGCCGGACGTGACCGCGCAAGAGGCGGTGCGCCTGGCCCGCGCCATGACGCTGAAGAACGCCATGGCCGGGCTTCCCCACGGGGGCGCCAAGTCCGTCATCGTGGGCGACCCCGCCCGGCTGCCGCGTGCCGCCAAGGAGCGGCTCGTGCGCGCCTTCGCCCAGGCCATCGGCGACCTGCGGGAGTATATCCCAGGGCCGGACATGGGCACGGACGAGACCTGCATGGCCTGGGTGCGCGACGAGATCGGCCGCGCCGTGGGACTGCCGCGCGAGCTGGGCGGCATTCCGCTGGACGAGGTCGGTGCAACGGGCTGGGGTCTGTTCCATGCGATCCAGGTGGCCTGCGAGCGGATGGGCCAGCCGCTGGCCGGCGCCCGCGTCGTGGTGCAGGGTTTCGGCGCGGTGGGCAGCCATGCCGCGCGCTTCCTGGCGCAGGCGGGGGCGCTGCTGGTGGGCGCCTGCGACATCGGCGGGGCCATTCACGACCCGCGCGGGCTGGAGCTGGAGCGGCTGCTCGCGCTGCGGGAGGCGGGGCGGCCGGTCAGCGACTATCCGGGCGCTCGCCGCCTGCAGCGCGATGCCGTGATCGACATGGAGTGCGACATCTGGATTCCCGCCGCGCGGCCGGACGTGCTGGACGAGCAGACCGTGCAGCGCCTGCGCACGCGATTGGTGGCCGAAGGCGCGAATATCCCCTGCACCGAGGGCGCCGAGCGCCTGCTGCACGAGCGCGGAGTGCTGGTGCTGCCGGACTTCATCGCCAATGCCGGGGGCGTCATCTGCGCGGCGGTGGAATACCACGGCGGCACGGAAGCCATCGCCTTCGAGACCATCCGCCAGCGCATCCGCGACAACACGGCGCGCGTGCTGGAGCGGGCGGCGAGCCGCGGCGTGCCG